>JBBKWZ010000291.1:0-2502 GCA_037969195.1 Rubricoccaceae bacterium
CGGGTAAACCGTCCACTCAGAACCAACAGTCAGTCCGTGCGCAGCCCCCGCAGCCACGGAGACCGTCTGGCCGTCGCGGGCCACAATGGGGGCAAACCGCATCGGCTCGATATCGTGAACGCCAAACAGCTCCCGGTCAAGCGCTCCCTCCATCTGAGGTTGTTGCTTGGCCGAGTTCGCGGTCACGGCTGGCCGGACGCGTTCGTACACGTCCCGATACGTCGTCCCTGGCGTCGCCTCAATAAGAGCGCGGCTCAGGAAATACGTCAGCGCTCCGTGCTGCGCATTGCTCTCCGGGTCCTTGTATTCGTACGACGACTCATCGTCACGGCAGCCTGCGATAAGAACGTAACGTTTGCTGAGCGGCATCCACCCACTCGGGCCACTTTCCTTGTGTGCACCGCGTGTCTGCCCAGACGCAACAGGCGAAGGCGGCAGTTCCGCGATCGGTCGCGTGACGGGTTTGAGATGGCGGGCCTTCCCTCCGAAGGCATCGCGAGCGATCGTTCCCGAATGGCAGCAATCGAAAAGCAGTGTGACATAAGGCGTCTTGTCCGAAACACGAAGCAACCATTCGTTGATCTCGTCGTCTGTGATGTCGACATTTGGAAGGGGATCCCTACCAGCGTCGTGCGGCACAATCGTCTCATCGATGCCATCCGGCTCATCGCCTTCACGGTCAGTCATTTGAGAACCGTGCCCGGAGTAGTGCATGACGACGATATCGTTCTCGCCAACCTTTCCGGCAAGGGACTCCATGGCGGAGAGAATGCCGTCTCGCGTTGCGGCTTCGTCCGTCAGCGTGCTGACGTTGTCCGCCGGAAAACCGAAACCGTCTTTCAGAATCCCCGCCATCAACTGCACATCGTTCACGCACCCCTCCAGTTGCTCAAACTTTGTCAGGTTAGGGTAGGAATTGATTCCTATGAGCAGCGCTCTCCTGACGGCTGACGGACTCTCTGGCATTGTTTTCAGTCGATTAATTAGTTGAAGGTCGATACTCAGCAGTTACCACACAAGGTTGCGGGTGGCCATGCTCAATCGGATCGAACGCGCGGCCACATTGCATGTACGGATGCGGCCCATCTAGTTTGACCTCATTCCTCGGCGGTCCCACCACATGGCAGAAATGCACCCCTCCAGAATTGCGCAGGAGAATCAAGAGCTTCGGCGCGAAATCGACGAACTCGCGCTGCTCAACGATCTCGCACTTGCGATCGGAACCGCGCGCGACCTCGATTCCATCATCCGGACACTCGTTCGCAGGTCGCTTGAGGTAATCGGAGCGGGTCAGGGCGTTGTCACCATTGTCGGGAAAATGGACGAGGCTTCGGGATCCACGCTCGTCCGAACGATTGCCGGGACCGGCTCGGGTGCGACCCTCCGGCCAGACGAGGCCCTTCTCGCATGGATGAGCAATAATCGAAAGCCAATTAGGCTTCAAGATCCCTCGACTGACAAGACGTTTGGTGCCTTCGATTGGGGCGACTCCGTTGAATCTGTGCTCTGCATTCCCCTGCTGGCAAACGGGCGACTCATTGGCGTGCTCACGCTCTACAACAAGAAAGACAGCGACGGTTTTACCGAAGCCGATTCGCGTCTCCTCACGATTCTTGGGATGCAATCTGCGCAGATCATTGATGCCGCAGTTGCCCAGGAGGAGCGCGACCGGGTATTGAACGTGTTCGGCCGACATACGTCACCAAAGGTCGTCGAGGAACTGCTTCGGTACGATGCTGATCCACCTAGTCGCCGGGTCGAAGTGTGCGTCATGTTCCTCGATCTTCGCGGGTTCACGTCATTCGCCGAGCAGGCCGAACCAGAAGAAGTGGTCGATTACTTAAATACCTTCTTTGCACATACCACGGACGCCGTCACCAGCCGCGGCGGCATCATCCATCAGTTGCTTGGCGATGGCTTTCTGGCCGTTTTTGGCGCGCCGATTGAGCACGAGGACGACTGTACGCGGGCCGTCGAAGCAGCTCTCGATATCGTGCACCGCATTGATGCGGAATGTAAAAGTGGCCGCCTCAGACCCACACACGTTGGAATTGGCCTGCACGCTGGCGAAGTCATTGCAGGCACCGTTGGTTCAAATCAGCACAAGGAGTACAAGATTACGGGGGATGTCGTGAACGTCGCAGCCCGGATCGAATCGATGTGCAAAGATCTCGACGCGAAAGTCCTGATCTCGCAAGCCGTATGGGACAGGCATACAGGATCGCACCAACAAATGGAGAACCTGGGTCCAGTGACAATTCGTGGCCGAACGGAGCAAACGCCGTTGATAAAACTGGCCTAGTCCGTCCGAGAACTCACGCGGCGGCGGCTTCCTGCTCGCGACGTGCGCCTTCCTCGAACTTCACGCCCACCAACCGGCTGACGCCGGGCTCCGGCATTGTGATGCCATACATCCGGTCGGCGGCTTCCATCGTCAACTTGTTGTGGGTAACGAGGATGAACTGCGTGGATGTCGCAAATGATCGAATGAGGTTCATAAAC
>JBBKWZ010000292.1:0-5308 GCA_037969195.1 Rubricoccaceae bacterium
CAGGCCGGGCCGCTCTCTGTCGGTTTGCTGAATATTGAGACGGGCGGCGGCATGGGAGATCTGTTTGGCTCCAATTCAAGCAATAACACGGTGGCGAGGGTTCGCGCGAATGTGCTTCCGCGCACGACGACGGGTGCCATCTTTACGAACCTTCAAACGGACAGCACCGTCAACCGCGTCCTCGGAGTTGACGCGGAAGCTCGCTTTTGGTCCAACAGTGGTGTAAGCGGCTGGATAGCCAATGTCTGGGATACGGATTCAACACGCAGCGATCTCGCCGGCCATGCGGCCGCCCGATTCCGCAACGACACGTACGGCGCGAGCGCGACCTTTACGTCCGTTGGCGAGAATTACGTTCCGGCACTTGGGTTCGTGCGACGCCGAAATATGCGCGAGTACGAGGGGCAGATCACCTACAGTCCCCTCGTGCGGATTGCCGCGCTACCATTCATCCGCCGGTTTGTCACCGCGGCGACGTACGAATACATTGAAGGGCAGGATGGGGTAAAACAGACCACGGTTGCAGAGTTTGATCTGCGTGCAGAGTTCAACCGCCGGGACAATGTTTCGGTCGGTGTGGATAGGCGTTTCGAGCGACTAGGCGACAGTTTCTTCATTCGCGCAGACGCAGAAATTGTACCGGGCGACTATACGTTCACCGATGTCACGCTTCGAGGAGAAACGGACTCCAGCCGCCCGGTATTTGGTTGGGTGTATGGCTCGATGGGTTCGTTCTTTGGCGGAAACAGGACGGACGTAGGTGGGACAATCGGTTGGCGCCAGTCACGGCATCTCGTACTGGAGGCGGGTGTTGATCACTCCTCCATTTCACTGCCCGTTGCAAATGGCGAGTTCACGGCCACAACACTGTCGCTGGACATTCTGGGCGCTATCAGCCGCAAGCTGTTTGCTCGATCGCTTATCCAATACGACAACTTCTCACGCGACGTTCAGGCCAACATTCGCATCGACTGGATCCATACGCCCGGCAGCGATCTCTTTCTCGTGTTCAACACGGGGTATCACTTCACCGGCGACAACGACATCCTCTTCGATCCGAACCGCAACATCGTTTTGCGCGACCAGATTGGCATTGTTAAACTGACGTATCTCGTATTGCTTTGAGCCGCAGTGGCGCCAAGAACCGTAATAATTCGTCATGTCCGGGATGAACTCGGAAGTCGCCACCTCCGCGCGCTGCTGTCTGCGGAGGGAAATCTTGTGATTGAAGGACAGGATCTCGGCGCGGGCGTTGAAGGCGTGTTCGGTACCGAGCTGCGCGAATACGAGTGGTCGTGGACCATCCTTGCTGCGGCTGTTCCGCGCTTGTTGGAGGCAATGGGGAGAGAAGATGAAGTCTTGGTTGGCCTTCAAGACTTGTTCAGCGACGAGCAGGCTATCTATCTCAAACAGTTCCTCGAGGACCACCAAATTCCGCACGAAGCATGGTCTCGCTTGGGTGACTGAAGGGATGTTTAAGTTTGTCGCAGTTAGATAGGTGGACGGCAAGGTTATCCGCGGCTGATGCTGTAGCAACATCCCGAGCTAGGGTCTACGCGTCATCCTAGAGGAATTCAACGGGACGCACTGTAGCTTAGCAGATCCCTCGCCGAACGCTACGGCTGCACCGATGTCAACAATTGCCAATTGCACGTACGAAATAATCGGCTGGGAAGAATTGCCCAGCCCGCCCGACGCACAGCCCACTGACGGACCTTCCTTGGCCCGTTACGAGGTCAAGAAGCGGTTTCAGGGGGATTTTGAAGGTGATAGCACGGCTGAACGACTCATGTATGTTCCGAACAAGGATGAGTCCAGTACAGGAACCGGTCACGTTACAATTGAGCAGTTGACAGGCCTGCTGAATGGGCTAAGCGGATCATTCGTCATCCAGCATGGAGGCTTGGTGGTTGCACAGGGCATACAACAATCCTACGGTCACGTTGTCCCGGAATCTGGAACGGAGGAATTGGAGGGTATTCGCGGCGTTGTTGAAATAAGTATCTCCTCGGCTGGGGTTCACGCCTTGAAATTGGACTACCTCTTCCACCGAGAAAACGACGGATCCGAATAGAATCCGCGATTCACCAGAACCGGTCCTTAGAGCGCATAATGTCTAAACGAGCCACCGCTACGTTCAACGTCACAGGGTGGGATGATTCCCCTTACCACGAGGCAGAGAATGGTATTCGCCTTTCTCGCGTAGCCGTGACGAAAACCTTTGGAGGGGACATGGAAGGAAGCAGTGCCGTGGAACTTCTCATGTGCCAGGCGAACGCGAAAGATTTATCGGCCGGAGCTGGCTACGTCGCGTCTGAACTATTCACGGGTTCGCTCGGTGGAGTGAGCGGGAGTTTTGTTCTGCAACATTGGGGACTCATGGGCGCAGCGGCACAGACGACGTCAGGCCACGTCGTGCCGGGGTCGGCGACGGGCGAGTTGGCAGGCCTCACTGGGAAAATGGAAATCTCAGTTGCAGAGGACGGCACCCACACGCTAACACTTGACTACGATCTCGCGTGATCGAAAAGGACGTTATCCTTCGTCAGGTTCAACAGTTGGCCCAGGCATTGGCAGCCATCCTCTTTAACAAACAGGAACGGCGAGCAGAACTTGCTGAGGATCAAATGACGCTGGCGTTGCGGGATGTCTTCGACCGCGACCTCGATCAGTTGTGTGCATTAACGCAAGCCGAAATCATTGAGCTTTGTTCTCCAGGCGGTGTGTTTTCCAGCGAGCTCGCCCTGGCGTTGGCGGATCTGCTCAGAGAAGCTGGATCGCCCGAAAGCCGTGAGCGAGCGGCGTGGCTTTATGAGGCCGCAGTGGAAGCGGGCGAACTAATGCCGATGGACATCCACGAGCGGATTGAGGCGTTGCGATGAGCGTCTACGTTTCGACTGCTGTATGCATCTACTCCTTGAGTGAATTCCGGTAATTCATCCGCCTCCGCTAAGCCCGTTCGCGATCTTTCGACTGGATCAGCTAGCGACCACACTCATCATCGTGCTCCAGTGAACGAGTCTTCAGGAGAGGTTTTCAACCACCTTAGAACGCTTGTTGGCGAGTGGGCTGGAACGACGGACGACGGCCGCGAGCTTGGCGTCGCATACACGTTATCGGCAAACGACACCGTTCTAGTGGAGACGTGGGCGTTGCGACCAGGGCTTGATGCGCTCACCCTCTACCACATGGATGTTGAAGTGCTCATCGCAACCCACTACTGCCCGCTGGGCAATCAGCCACGACTCCGCCTGAAATCATCGAAAGATGGCATCTACTATTTCGAGTTTATGTCGGCCACGAACCTTCGCTCTCGAGACGAAGAGCACAACAGGAGCTTTGAGTTTGAGATCCTAGGGCCAAACCAATTCCTGCGCACGGAAACGTACGTGAAGGCAGGCAAGTTCGAGATTCAGCGGGGGAGCTATTCACGGGTCCTCTGACAGAACAAGCTGGCGTAACGGAGGGCCGTGCCAACGGTAGACGAGCATGTCCTTCAGCGGGATTAACCCACCCCGACTTTGGTTAGCATTGTGCTCCGCTCTTCGTTGAATTGAACCAGGTCGTTGAATATCGACGCTTCTTCGGAATGTTAGTCCCACCCTTTGAACCCCAAGTAGCTGCCGTTTTCAGCGCCTACCGAAATGACGTGCGGCTGAGGCTACTGGCGCTCCGCAAATTGATCTTCAGCGTCGCCGCCGAGACGGATGGTGTCGGAGAACTGGATGAAACGCTAAAGTGGAGTCAGCCCAGCTACTTGACCTTGCAATCCAAAAGCGGAAGCACGATTCGGGTTGATCAGATAAGGTCAAAGGCTGGGGCGTACGCGATGTACGTCATTTGCCACACCAACCTCGTCGAAACGTTTGAGCAGATGTACGAGGCTTTGTTCGCTTACGACGGGAATCGCGCCCTTCTTTTTGATGTCCAGGATGAGATTCCTTACGAGGCCCTTTCGCACTATCTCTCTCTCTCGCTCACTTACCACCTGCGCGAGAAGGGTTAATCTGCTCGCAACTGCTTCTTGCGGTAGGGCCAGAGTTGGCGTGGCTAGGGCATTCCTGCGTGCCCTAACGAACCATTCGTTGCAACAAGCATAGAAGGATTTCACCACAGGTGAGACCGTTAGCCTCTCTCACGCGATTTCGGCGAACAATGAGATTTTTCCTTATCGCGTTGCTGTTGGTTGTGGCGGTCGGATGTCGAAGCACCGTGGTCGGGCCACCTGAGATTATCGAGCCTGATGATGTGGTTTCGTTCGGCGCAAGCATCTTTCCCATCCTGGCCCAGAATTGCGCACTCTCCGGATGCCATGCAGGCACAGGTACGAACGGCGTAAGGCTAGGGAGTTACGCAGAGGCAGTTTCGAGCGAAGGGCTTCAGTACGAAGAACACATCATTCAACCATTTAATGCGGACGCAAGCCCGATCATTGACAAAATCACGAACAACCCGCCCCAATTCGGAGAACGCATGCCCTTTGGGGGGCCCTACCTGGAGGCGCAAGAAATTGGATTGATCCGCGCATGGATTAATCAGGGCGCCCGCGACAATTAACCCAACGAGCCATGTTCAGCCGATCAGTAGCAGTACTCACGCTCGCCTTTGTTGTGGTGGCCGTTCCATCTTCTGCGCAGAGCTATGAAACGTCTAGCGGAACCGTGCAATTCACGTCGCGGGTGCCCTTGCACACGTTTACAGGCTCCTCCAGAAACCTGACAGGCGAGCTCGATCTTGAAACGCGCCGCGTTGACTTCTTTGTGGACTTGGAATCGTTGCGGACAGGCATCGGTCGACGCGACCGAGATATGCGCGAGACCCTGGAGACAGACGAACATCCCTTTGCCGAGTTCACAGGTCAACTTTTAACTGCATTCAATCCGAACGCAAATGGTGCCCAACAAGCGCGCGTTCGTGGCACCTTCTCGCTTCATGGAGTCAACCGTTCGCTCACAGTAACGGGGACATTGCAGAAATCTGGCAGTCAGATTCGGCTCATTGCCGATTGGGAAATCCGACTCGATCACTACAGCATCGAGCCGCCAAGGCTGCTAATAGTGCGGGTTGATGAAGTCCAGGCCGTCCACATTGATGCGCTCCTTTCACCTCGCTAGATCATGGTCGTCTCACGTTACGCTTTTATCGTTTTCGCCGGACTTATCGCGCTCCCGGCGAACGGCCAGGTTGAGCGCGTTCGTGCGGATCAAAACCCAGTCGTAGAGGACATCTTCTCGGCACCCAGCGTTATCACTACACAGTCCGTTACGAGTCTTCCGGCGCGCAATTTGAACGTCACGATCCACCACGC
>JBBKWZ010000293.1:0-2957 GCA_037969195.1 Rubricoccaceae bacterium
AACCCAGGTGGAGGGAGCCGCGTTTTGCTGGCCTTTGGTTCGATCCTCAGCACGTTAACGTACCTCGGCTATACGATTCCCATCGTGGCTGCGGCCTTCCTCTATTTCAACCTGACTGAGAGGAAGGAAGGCACCGGGCTGTTCTCCGACATCGACTTGATTGACGCGGCGCCGACCGTTCTTGAGCAACCCGTCGATTTCGCACTACGGAATCCTCCAGCAGATCTCCCACCTCCCGCGCCGTCACCACCTGGCCCACAGAGTTCCCGACAGGATGGTTTCCGCGGCGGCGGATTTGAAGATGGAGAGAACGCGTGAGCGGACGGCTGCTCATGACCTGCATGCTCGTTGGACTGTGTCTTCTGGGAGGCGATGCCCGGGCACAGAAGGGTGAGAAAATATCGGAGATGCCCGTGCCCGAACTGGAGAAGGAAAAGCTTGGCGTGGTGGATTCGACAAGAGTCGCGATGGCCGAGGACGTCTCTCCAGACGTGATGGCGCTGGAGAACGACAAGCCGTATTCCAGCGTCCACGACTCGTCCAACGTCAGCGCTCGCACAATCCCGGAATCAACGCTGGACGGATTTCGCTCGAACCCCAACTACCAGTACGACCGTGTTGAAACGGGTGGGCCTTCGCTTTGGGATTTATTCTGGGAATGGATGAACGACGCGCTCTTCCGCCCAATCCGGGAGAACACTTCCAGTGAGTTCTGGTCATGGTTCTGGTTAGTGGCTGGAATTCTTGCCATTGCCTTCGTGATTACCAAAGCACTCCAGTCCGATGGAGGCGGGTTCTTCCAGAGAAAGGATGTGCCTTTGGAAATCGCCGGCCTGGAGTTGCTCGACACGGAAGACATCGAAGGCATCGATCTGGATGCGATGCTCCAGGCCGCAGTGGGGGATCAGCGGTACCGCGACGCCGCCCGATTTTTCTATCTCCGTGCATTGCAGGGGCTCACGGAGAAAGGCCTCATCGAGTGGAACAAACACAAAACGAACCGTGACTATCTCTCCGAAGTACGGCGCGCGGGTCACCCGATATTGAATGGGCGGTTTGCCGACATCACCCGCCTTTTTGAGTGGATCTGGTACGGGGAATTTCCGGTGGACGAGGAGCGTTTCGCACTCGTTCGTGCTCGGTTCGATTTGTTTTCGGAAGCCCTTCGTGGAGTGAACCGATGAAAGGGAAAATGCCTCTCATCATCATCGGCGTGTTGGCCTTGACGCTGCTGTTGTTGATCGCGTATCAGCCGCGTCCCGTTGATTGGCGGCCAGATCTCAGGGAGAATTCCGACAACGCGCTCGGAGCCGAAATCTTCGCTGAGATGCTACCCCAATGGCTCAGCGGTCTGGACGGCACTGAGGTCGAGATGAGAACCATTGTTGAACCACCCTTCGTCCACCTAGATGATGAGAGCCTGGTTGGAACATCCTATTTGTTCCTCACCATCAATTTCAGCCCCGATGAAGCCGAATCGCGACGATTGTATAGGTACGCCGAAAGGGGCAACCTGGTGTTCATCGCAGCGGAAAGCATGAACGGTGCGTTGGCGGATACGCTCGGAATGCCGGCCGATTCTTTCGATACCTACGGCGGTGGAATTGAATTCCAGTACCACAGTTTCTTTGGCGAGGGAGACAGCACGCTTCAACTTGTTAACCCCTTGCTCTCCAGGCCCGAGGGCTATCGGTTCGCGTACGATGCTAATCGGATGATTCTGCAGGGTCTCGACACCACGCGCACGACTGTCCTTGGAACGACGTTGTCAGGAGAGCCGACGCTGGTGCGAATTGAAGCCGGGAAAGGGGCTTTCGTGCTCTCTTCCACGCCGTTTGCTTTTGGAAACGCGGCTTTCACAGGAGAGAGCGAGGGGGCAGAGTATGTGTCTGGAGTGTTGGGCTATGTGCCCTCGCAGCCCGTTTTTTGGGACACGTATTACAAGCCGTTTTCCACGCAAGCACAAACGCCTTTGCGCTACATACTTCGCGAACCGCCGTTGAAGTGGGCGCTCCGTTTGATGTTGGTTGGATTAGTTCTCTTCATCGTATTTCGTGGCCGCCGGTGGCAACGCGCCGTACCCGTTGTGGCCGCCCCGGTCAACGCGACGCTCGACTTCGTGCGAACGGTGGGCCGACTCTACTTCCAGCACGCTGACCACTCTTCACTTGTGGATCGCAAACTCCGCTACTTCTTCGACCGGCTCCGGGCGAGGCTTGGCCTTACCGACGTGGATCTGTCCGAGGAAACGGAGCGCCGCGTGGCAGCGCGCTCAGGCATTCCCGACGAACACATCGCTATGCTCTTTGCTCGCTTCCGCCGACTACGTCGTTCGAGTGCCATCGAACCCGAGCAACTCGTAGAACTCGACCGCTCGCTTGATCGCTTCTACGAAGCCGTCGGCCGATGAGAGCGTGTTCTGCATACCACCCCTATCGTAAGCGCGATGGCACCTACGATAGGGGGTGGCAGAAGACTGTGCTTCCGCTTCCGATCTTTCAACTCTCGCCACGCACTCACTCCAATGACTGAGATCCTTGAAAACGACCCAACCCAGCCGACTCCGCCGAGCGAAGCGCAGCCAACAGAGGGCGCCGCGCCAACCGACAGCGAGCAGTCCATTTTTGAGCCCCGCTCGGACCTCTCCGGTCTCGCAACACTTGTGGATCAACTGCGAAGCGAAGTAGCCAAGCTCATCGTCGGCCAGCATGGGTTGGTGGATGAACTGATCGCCGCGCTGCTCGCCGGCGGCCATGTGCTAATCGAAGGTGTGCCGGGCGTGGCAAAAACGCTCACCGCGAAGCTGTTGGCGAGGGCGACAGGGTTGCCATTCAGTCGCATTCAGTTCACGCCTGACCTGATGCCGTCCGACGTGATTGGTACGAACGTGTTCAGCCCGAAGACCAACGAGTTCGAGTTTCATCAGGGGCCAATTTTTTCCTCGGCCATCCTCATTG
>JBBKWZ010000294.1:0-3544 GCA_037969195.1 Rubricoccaceae bacterium
ACCGCACCTACACCATCCGCACGGTTGAATCGGGCAAGCCCGATGACTTCCAGTCCATGCGAGAGGTGATTGAACGACGCTATGCCCGGTTGGTGGAAGAAAACGGGCCGTGGCCTGACCTAGTCATTATCGACGGCGGCAAGGGTCAGCTTTCCAGCGCAGTGGAAAGCCTTCATGCCGTGGATGTTTACGGACGATTCCCCGTCGTCGGCCTAGCCAAAAGGCTCGAAGAGGTGTTCAAACCTGGAAACTCAGAGTCGACGCTTATTCCGCGCACTTCTACATCCTTACGCCTCATTCAAAGAATTCGTGACGAGGCTCACCGGTTCGCAATCACCGCGCAACGGAAGAAGCGCACGAAGTCGATGCTCCACTCGGAGTTGATGGACATCCCTGGCATCGGAGCAAAGAGTGTGCAGAAGCTGCTGACATCGTTTGGAAGTGTGAAAGGCGTTCGCGAGGCGAGCGAGGCTCAACTGGCCGAGATTGTGGGCGCTTCAATAGCCTTTAAACTCCGCGACTACTTCGACTCAATTCGCGACCAATTGGAAGAAGCACCGTCGCAAACAGAGACGACCAAGGTTGATTTATGAAGGTGGGGTCCGGATGGGAGCGTTTTTGCTCCCTTTCTATGAAGGAAATAGTGTTTGGCACGTTCGGATCGGTCTTGTCAAGGAACCGTTCAGAACCCAACGCTCCCCACCATGCGTAGCCGACTTCTCATTGCCGCCTTTATTCTGGACGCCGTTTGTGCAGTTGCCGCACCCTTCGCCATGGGGCTCTTCCCCAATGCTGCCGAGGCTGCCGAGAGTTCGAACCATTTTCTCGTCTTTTCCGACGGCCATTGCTACGAGCTCACACAGCTCGATACAGCGCATTGGCAGATCGAAGGAGAAGCCGATATCGCCGCCTGCCAGGCCATGAACGGCGAGTAAACAATTCTCTGTCAACTTGCTGCTGACATGAGTGCCCGGGTGGTTCCGGGGGTCTTAAGGGCGGTCTCGCAATGCGAGGCCGCCCTTTCTTTTTGGTCGTCCCGTCCGCATCTTCCGGCATCGCTAGCTACCGCCTCGCATGCTGAACTACATATGGGCCGGGCTGATCGTCTCCAGCCTCGTCTTTGCGCTGGTCTCCGACGTCGGAGACATCACGCGCGACACCTACAGAAATGGCGAACCGCTAGCCGTCTCGCTTTCTTTTCCGGATGGTTTCAGTGCGGACGCGCGTCGTCAGGCAACAGAGGTTCGCATCGACGCTGAGGCGTTTGGCGAGTTCTATGGTACAGATGCCAAGCCAGATTCAGTGTACACCGCGACACTGATCGAAACAGCGGAAGGAGATCAACTGCGGTTCGAAGTCGATGCGAATCTTCCAGAGCCCCTCTCCACCATACGGGATGTAACGAATCCCCGCGAGGAGCAGCTTCAGGGGACGCTTTCTGGACGGCTTTCGCCCACAGGTGGCGCTGTCATGCTCGCGTTCGAACCCGTCCGGTTTGTCAAGATGAACGCGATCTCGGGTGCTGCGCTTGATTTCGCCGAGACCGCAGCCGGAATCGCTCTGAGCCTAATCGGGGTTCTTGCTCTGTTCCTTGGCCTGCTCAAGATTGCAGAGGAGGCCGGCGTGATCTATGCCCTGGTCAAACTAGTCCGCCCGATTCTGAAACCACTCTTTCCGGAGATTCCTGAGGACCACCCTGCGTTGGGAATGATTGCGCTCAACCTCGCCGCAAACATTTTCGGGCTAGGCAACGCGGCCACTCCATTTGGCATAAAGGCGATGGAGGAATTGCAAACGCTCAACTCCACCGAGGACACGGCAACGAATTCGATGGTCATGCTCCTCGCGGTCAATACGGCCAGTGTGCAACTCGTGCCGCCGGTTTTGCTGTTGGCGCTGATGGGATTGCAGATCAATCAGCTCATCTTCGCCATCATCATCACGACGTCCCTGTCCTTGCTGATCGCGATAACGTCGGCAAAGCTGTTGGGCAAACTGAAAGCGTTCAAGCGATCCGATCCGGCGCTCGTGACTTCGGACACCGATTCAACCGAGGAAGGCTGACATGGAAGCGTTCCGCCAGCTTATCGGCCTCCTCTCGTACTTCATTCTTCCGGCCATTATCGTCGGTTTCCCGCTGTACGGGCTATTCAAGAAAGTACCTGTCTTCGAGGTCTTCGTTGAAGGCGCGAAGGAAGGCTTTTCGGTTGCGGTGCGAATCATTCCATACTTGGTCGCGATTCTGTTCGCCATTGGAATGTTCCGCGCCTCTGGCGCGATGGACTTCCTGGCGGACGTTCTCCGACCCGTGCTCGCGCTCGTGGGATTTCCTTCCGAAGTGCTGCCAATGGCTATCGTCCGACCGCTGACGGGTTCGGGCTCGGCGGGAATCGTCGTGGACATGATCAATCAGTTCGGCGAGGATTCCATCTTCGTCAAGATGGCTGCGACCATGTTCGGCTCCACAGAGACAACGTTTTACGTGATCGCCGTCTACTTCGGCGCGGTGAACATCAAGAAGACCCGGCACGCCGTTCCCGCAGGCCTCATCGCCGATTTCTCTGCGATGCTGATTGCCGTCTGGGTAGTTCGATTGCTCTTTGGATAGAGAGATCGTCCTGCAAATCCCCGACAGCTGTGGAATCGATTTCAGGCCGCTTGGCGCTCGCTTGATGCTCCAAAAAGCACCTGCTCAGCGAACTCGGTCGCTACAGTTTCCGACCAGAACTCGCCTTCGCGATTGATGGCCATGAAGCCGACGTGCCCGCCGCGCTCTGGCGAAAGTAAGTGGAAAAGCGGGTTAGCGTCGGCACTTTCTCTCGGGAAACACTCGTCGCTCAAGAACGGGTCGTCGTACGAGTTCACGAGGAGCGAGGGAGTTCGTATGTCTCCCAGGAATGGCTTGCAGGACGCACGTTTCCAATAGTCTGTCGCGCTTGAGAAACCGTGCGCCGGTGCGGTGTAGTACTCGTCAAACTCGCGGAACGTGCGCATTTTCAATACAAGGCCGGGGTCGATCCTTCCGGGGAACATGGCCTCCTTCAACCGCGCCTTTTCCGCCAGGCTGCGGAAGAATCGTTTCATGTAGACGTAGTTCTCAGGCCGGGCCATTTTCTCGGATGAGGACGTGAGGTCGCATGGCACTGAAAATGCGGTCCCGAAGGCTATGCGTTCGTCTACCTCGTCGCCTCGTTCGCCGAGATACTTCAACGTAAGGTTGCCTCCCAAGCTGAATCCAACGAGGCCAACAACCTCGTAAATCTCCTTTGCCAGGATGTGCCGAATGACAACTTCGAGGTCGTCGGTTGCTCCGCTGTGGTAGGAATAGAACCGCCGGTTTGGCTCGCCGCTGCAACCACGGTAGTTCCAGGCGCACACGTCCCAACCACGGTTCGTGAAAGCCCGAGCCATGCCACGCACGTAAGGGCGGTCTGAGTGCCCTTCCAGTCCATGCGAAATCAAGACAAGCCGACGCGGACTGCTGTCCGGCATTGTCGCCCCCATCCAGTCCAGATCCAAAAAGTCGTCGTCAGGGGTCTCTATT
>JBBKWZ010000295.1:0-4049 GCA_037969195.1 Rubricoccaceae bacterium
CCGATAGGCTGAGGGAGACAAAAGCAACGATTACGGTGAGTGAGCCAGTAATCCAGCGTGGAAATATGGGACATGTCACTCTGCCCACCGGTATTTCCTGCCTGCTAAAACGCATCAGCCTTCCCATGCTCAATATCCTGGGTTCTGAGCCATGTTGGGCGCCGTATCGAGTTCGGCCTGCGGGATCGGGTAGAGGGTCATATTTACGTCGATTCCCAGTACGCTGGTGGCTTGACCGCTCCGCACCAGGTCAGGCCAGCGGTCACCCTCAAATGCTAGCTCGACACGACGCTCGTGCCAGATGGCCTGTAGTATATCTGCTTGTGTGGTCACATCCTGACCGAGCACATGCTCCGCAAGGCCAGCCCGTACCCGGACACGGTTATACTCCGTCACCGATTCATCCAGCCGGTTTAGGTGTGCGAGTGCTTCAGCGCGGATAAGGATGACTTCGGCGAAACGGAGGATGTGGAAATCCTCACTGCCGTCTGTCGTCCGGAACTTGTTGCCAACGAGGTTGCCCTGCGAGTCGGTTGTTATAGACCAAGCAAAGCGTGCATCTCCAGGTTCAAAGGTCGCCGCGAGATCTTCAGTCGGGCGCACTTCCCGGCGCACCATGAAGTAGAATCCGAAATTGTTATAGTCTTGCGCGTCGAAGTCTAATTGGAATATGCCTTCCGCTGTGCTGCTTGTTTGCGCGAACAACTCACCGTAATCAGCCGCGAGTGCATAGCCCATCCCCTCTACATCAGAGGCCTTCTGTTCTGCGCACGCCCAGTCCTGGCGATATAGACACACACGTGCGTGCAGAGCCCGGACAGCACCGAGCGAAGCCTGCGGCAGTTGCCGGTCGATCGTCATCCGGGTCTCGGCCTCTCCTAGGTCGCTGAGAATCTGCGCGTATACGTCCTCGACCGGGCTTCTTGTAACGTTGGCGATCTCTTCGGCGGTGGGAGTTGCGACCGTTCTGATAGGAACATCACCCCAGAGCTTGACAAGGTTGTGCAAGCTCAGTGCCCGCAGGAAGAAGGCCTCGCCGAGAATCTGGTTCTTTTCTTCCGGTTCCAGGTCGACGAGCGGCGGCACCTTGTCTATTAGTTGGTTTGTGATGCCGATAGCGTAGTACAGATCGAGCCACGTTCCAGCCACAGCAGCGTTGTCGGACCGCATGGCATTGTCATCAGCCTCGCCATAGGAAGTAAAGGTTCCAGTGTGCGTGGTATTGTCGGCGGAGAGATCACCGAAAAAGACAAAATCGGAGGCGTAGTAACCTCCGGTCTGCAGAGCGTAGTACGCACCGATAAGCGCGCGACGCGCGCCGGGGGCGTCGTCGATTACAACCCCGCCGGTGAGTTCGTCCAGTGGGTTGAGATCGAGAACGGAATCGCACCCGACAAACACCGAGGTCATGAGAATCGCGGTAACCACGAGGATATTAGAAGAGAGCCGGTGGAGCATCGGAGTCTTGGAAAGCGATCGAGCGTGCTGGGAAGTGTGGAGGGTTCCGGCCCTGCTAAGAAGCGTTTGGCGATACTCAGCTTAAAGTCCTAAGCTGAGGCCGATGAGCAAGGTGCGTGGTTGTGGGACGGTGTAAAACTCCGTCCCCAGCCCAACATTACTGCCCGAGCCGCTGTAATTCACTTCTGGATCGAGCCCGGAATAGTTCGTGAACAAGAGGAGGTTTTGGCCGGAGACATAAATCCGCGCCGAGCGCCCACCGAGGCGCCGCAAGTAGCGCTCCGGGAGCGTGTACCCAATTGTGATTGTTTTGAGGCGGAGGAAGGAGCCGTCCTCGATAAAGCGGCTGGAGATGAGATCGGCGCCGGAACTCCCGTCCAGGCTGGCGCGCGGGACATCCGTCACGTCGCCGGGATGCTGCCAGCGAGCCAAGACTGAGCGCAGTTTGTTGTCGTCGGAGGCCCCGCCGTCGTCAGCAAAGGTCCGTGTGGCGTTGAATACTTCATTGCCAGAGGTGAAGAGAACGAAAACACTGAGGTCAAGCCCATGCCACGCCACCGTATTGGTGAAGCCTCCGG
The DNA here is from genome assembly GCA_037969195.1 of Rubricoccaceae bacterium. Taxonomy (GTDB): domain Bacteria; phylum Bacteroidota; class Rhodothermia; order Rhodothermales; family Rubricoccaceae; genus JAHEJB01. The sequence goes on from JBBKWZ010000295.1 coordinate 2,037, forward strand.
TGAAGTCGGGATGCGGGCTGCCAACGATCTGGCGGTCGTCAGCGTTGATCTCCCCGTCGCCGTTCACGTCCTCATACATTGCGTCACCCGTCGCGGGGTCCACGCCGAGAAAACGAAGTGTATGGAACGCCCCTAGTGGTTGGCCCACCTCGACGCGGTTGATGTCGCGGCGTCCATCGTTGAATGGCTGGTCGTCGTACAGCGCCGTGACTTCGTTTTTGTTGTGGGAGATATTGAACGAGGTTTCCCATCGGAACCCACGAGGCATATTAGGGCGGACGATGACTGTCTGAAGGAGAAACTCAATTCCGTTGTTGCGTACCTGCCCAACATTGTCGATCACGCTCGAAAACCCGCTCGAGAGCGGGAGGGGCCGTCCAAGGAGTAAGTCGTTCGTCACCTTGTCATAGTAGTCGGCGACGAGGCTAACCCGCCCTCCAAAGAGCGCAAGGTCGAATCCGATGTCTGTCTGCCGAGTGGACTCCCAGCTCAGCCCTGGGTTTGCCAGTTGGGATGGGGTCAGGCCCGGCCGGCCGGCGTAGGACACGCTCCCCCAGACATCCTGCCACGTGTAGTTGCCGATCTCCTGATTACCTGTCAGTCCGTAGCTGCCGCGGAGCTTGAAATCGGAGATGAGGTGCCCCGCTCCAAGGAAGGACCGAAGGAAAGGCTCCTCGGAAATCCGCCACGCGAGGCCGACTGCGGGGAAGACGCCGTATTTGTTGTTCGGTCCAAACCTGGACGATCCATCGGCACGGAGGCTGCCTGAAACGATGTAGCGGTTATTTAGGATATACGTTCCCCGCGAGAAGAACGAGATCAGATTGTTCTTGGTCAAACTCCCGCCATAGTCCTCAATAGTGGAGGCATTGTTGACGTACTGGAAATACTCGTCGCCAAGACCCACTCCACGAATGTAGTTCCACTCCAGCGCGTTGCGTTCGGCACTGGCCCCGGCCGTTAGCGTGACATCATGCCGTTCACCAAATACCTGCTGAAAGGTCCCATATCCTTCGGCGATATACCGGGTGCCGAGGTTGTACGCCGACTGGGCAATCCCGCCCACGCTCTGCTCATACCCCCCGTCAATGAGTGGGGAACGGTACTGGTCCTCTCGGAGGTTTAATATGTCTGCGCCTACGCGGCCGTTAAGCCGGAAGCCCGGAACTAATTCGTATTCCGCCCTGAGGTTACCGAGGGCGCGATAGGTGAGCCCCTCACCGTGGTTGAGCGTGCCAACGGCAACTCCGTTCACGTAAGCCAGCCCATCACTGATGCCCGTGAAGGATCCGTCGGAACGCCGGATCGGGATGTTGGGCTGGTCCGCGATGGCGTTGCTGAGCACGCCACGGATGGTGTTATCGTTTTCAATCCGAAAATTGGACTCACGCGAAAGTGCCAGTGAGGTCTGCAGAAATAGCCTGTCGGTTACGTTGAAGTCCAGATTGAACCGAGCATTTGCCCGGTCGTATTGCGAGCCAATGACAGTACCTATCTGGTCGAAGTAGTTGCCTGAGATGAAATACCGAAAGCGCTCGGTGCCACCGCTCATGGTTAGCTCGTAATTGCGAATGGGGGCGGACCTCAGAACGGCCCCTTGCCAGTCTGTGTTCACGGAGTCTGCCACGCCAAGCTCGCCAAAGGCGTTCACGTCGGTGGAATCGTCATTTAGCGCTGCCTCATTCATAAACGTCACATACTCGGTGCCATTGAGAAGCTCGAGTTGCTTTATCACGTCCTGCGTTCCTATGTATGTCGAAAACGTGATTTGCGGCCTGCCGAACGAGCCACGCTTCGTCGTGATCATGACCACGCCGTTCGCGCCACGCGATCCGTAGATGGCAATTGCGGCCGCGTCCTTGAGTACGTCAACAGACGCGATGTCGCTGGGGCTGAGGCCAGTAACGGCGGTGACATCCTGGCCGCCATAGCCAAACTGCGATATATCGTCAGAGATAACTGGAACGCCGTCGACTACATAAAGCGGCTGGTTACCGGCACTAACGGAAGAAG
>JBBKWZ010000296.1:0-11215 GCA_037969195.1 Rubricoccaceae bacterium
ACGCCTTCGTCACGAACTCCCGATCCTGCTCGCTGGAGGCGGAGGGGGATTTCCTGGTCTTTTCGGTCGGCGAGTTGGACATGCAGGCGGCTGGATCGGGCGCAATCTACGGAAGAGGCATTCTGATTTTGGAATCGCAATCTGGGATTTCGCTGCCGTGTCCAAGAGCGGCAAGTGTCAGATCAATGCAAGCATGCCCGTTGATGTCTTTGGCCTCCCGGCGCCCATGCTAGATTCATATCGCGAATCATGTGGGCGACGACCACTTCCACCCGGCCCATCCTGTACTTTTCCTACGCCGTGGCAGTCGCTCGTCTGTCCAAAGAAGCACTCATGCGCAAGCTGCTCAACCCGTCTCTCACTTTGGTGTGCCTTGTCGCCTTCGCTGGCTGTGGAGCTGATAGTGAGTTATCCGATTCGACGGATGGAGAGCTCACGTTTCTGAACCACGCCCCAGAGGCCACGTACGTTGGAAAAGAAGCCTGCCAAGGGTGTCATCCGTCACAGTTCGACACGTTCACGGCCTCGCAGATGGGCCGGTCTTTTCGGCTGGCCACGCTGAGTAACAGCGATGCGGAGTGGGAGGGCATCACTCCCATCTACGACGAGCCAAACGACCTGTACTACCTCCCGTTTCATCGGGGCGAGGAGCTCTTTGTGATGGAGTTCCGCCTCGCTGGGCGCGATACCGTCCATCAGCGCATCGAGAAAATTGACTACATCATTGGCTCCGGACAGCACACGAATTCGCATATGCGGAATGTGAACGGGTACGTCTACCAGATCCCCGTCACGTGGTACGCCCAGGACAGAATGTGGGATATGCCCCCCGGATTTCAGACGACGCATAGTCGGTTTGATCGCCCAATTCCCGAGGCCTGCATGACGTGCCACAACGCCATGCCCGGTTTCATTGAGGGTTCCGAAAACAGATTTTCGCACGTGCCTGAGGGGATCGATTGCGAACGATGCCACGGCCCTGGATCTATCCATGTACGGGAAAAGGAGGCGGGCAACCTTGTTGATATCACCCGCGAAGCAGACCTGACCATCGTCAACCCAGCCCGACTATCGCCGGACCTTCAACTCAACATTTGCGAAAGCTGCCATACCCAGGGCGCAGACGTGTACCGCGAGGGGATGGGCCCTCGTAATTTCCGTCCAGGCATGCCCTTGGAAAATGTCGTAAACGTGTTCATGCCGTTCGACACGGACAGCACAACGAGCTTTGTGATGGCTTCGCACCCCGTACGGCTGCGGATGAGCGAGTGCTTCAAGGGATCACACGAGGAAGGCAGCAGGCTATCGCCTATGACATGCCTTACGTGCCACAATCCGCACGTCAGCATCGAAACACTCGGAAGGGACCACTACGAGCAGGCCTGCCGCTCGTGTCACTCCGGCGCCGGAGATGACTTGGCAGCATCCTTGGTACCCTCCTGCACGGAACCTTCCGTGGTTCGCGCGGGAGGTTCCGGAGACTGCGCGACGTGCCACATGCCGAATTCGGCGACCAGCGACATCCCCCACGTCACCATAACCGATCACTTCATTCGTACACCTTCCTCGACGCTCACTCAAGCGGAAGTCGATGAGCGAAAGGAGCTCGTTCGGTTCGGTAGTCTCATTGCGCGAATGACTGACGACTTTGACTATGCCAACGGCTACCTGGCCTTTCTCGTCGACCGCGGCAACCGGCCAGGCTTCCTCGATTCTGCCGCCGTTCACCTGCGACGCGCACAACCGACGACCTCAGCCACGGATTTTGCACGCTCGTCAATCTGGCTCAATTCCTTGCGTGGGGACTTTGCGTCTATTCGATCTATAGCACTATCCGCCGACACGGAAAGCCTTGATGCCTGGTCACTCCATCGGATCGGCGAGTCGTATGCGGATGGCGAGGACTGGGGAACCGCCAGCCGCTTTTTTCAACGCGCGGTTGACCTTTCGCCCGGCCATCTCAGATTCAGGCGCAAGCTCGCCAATGCGCTGAGTTCCAGTAATCGGCTGGACGCAGCGATGGCCATCTTCAATCAAATCCTGGAAGACAATCCCACGTTCGACCTCGTCTACAACGACCGCGGTTTCACCTACGTGTTACTGGGCAACATGGTGGCCGCTGAAGCCGACTTCAAGCGGGCGCTCGCGCTGAATCCCAATATCGAAATGGCGCTGGCAAACATCGCGTCACTTTATTTCAACACAGAACGCGTCGCCGAGGCACGCCCTTACGCCGAGCGTCTCGTCAGGCAGGTACCGGACAATCCCGCCTACCGCGATTTTCTGGATAGGCTAGCTCCGTAATTCCGCGAGGGCCAGACAGGTCATGGTCTGCCAAGGTTGGATCAATTCGGATCCGGTCTCAGCCTCCCGGGGCGCGCAGCCGTGAAGATCAATCGTTCAGCCCTATCTGGCGCATCAGTGCCAAGAACCGGGAATGATTGCGGAGGCCATCAAAGATCGGATCCGCGTTGGCAAACGGAACGTGAAACTGACGCACGGAAACCGCTTCCTCGAGCGCAGACAAAGCTTCTTCCGTATTGCCTGACAGCGCAGCCACACGGGCACTTAAATACAACGCGAAAAGACTGTTTCGAGTGTGTTCATAACGCGCCAGGTCCTCATAGAGTAGCTGGGCGCCCCCAGCGCCGCGATAAGCCGCCGGCGGACGCTGTATCGCACTTCGAATAGGCTCAGCTAGAGGGTACAATCGGGCCCAGCGGACGGCTTCCTCGGTCTCGCCGGCCAAAACTAGCGACCAGAATCCCTGCTTCGGCGCGAATGGCTGGCTGACGTTCAAGTCGAGCGCCCGTTGGCACGCCTCAACCGACTGCTCATATTTGCGGGCGTAATAGAGCGCTTGGCAGAGGTCCGCTAGGATCGACGATTCCGCCGCGGGTGGAGCAACCAGAAGTGCCTGATTCAACTCGTCCACAGCTTCGTTCGACCTATTCTGAATCATCAAGAGCGTAGCGTACCACTGGTGGGCAGGGGGATAGTCCGGCGCCAAAGACAGGGCTTGTTCAAAAGCTTCACCTGCTGCTTCCCAATCCCATTCCTGAACGACGCGTACAAACCCAAGTGTCGTGTATGCTTCGCCCAGTTCAGGATCGAGCTTGAAAGCTTTGTCCAAGGTGGCGCGGGCTTCAACTCCCGTTTGATAGCCCATCACCTGTACATCCGCAATGCCGACATAGGCGAGAGCAAACGTGGAATCGTGAACAATAGCCCTCCGGAATTGCCAGAGAGCCCGATTTAATTCAGTTCTTGTCCACCAAATAGCACGCCCTTCCGCGTACGCCTGCTCGGCCATGGCACGTGGCGTTGTATCTGATAGGGATGGCAGAGAAGATGTTTGTGGGTCAACATGGGCAGTCGCAGGAGTATTCCGATTTGCCTCGGCGCGAAATCCACTGGTGATAAGAACACCTACGACGACGACCGTAACCACAACGCCGAGGCCGAGGCCAAGCATCCACATCCATCGTTGGCTTGTCTCCGCTTCTAAAACCAGACGCGTCTCTCGCTGTCTTCGCACAACGACATCGGGTTCCCGTGGTAAAGTATCCAGCCGTACCGGAGCTGCAAAACGATATCCGCTACGTGGGATTGTCTCCACGAATCGCCACTCCTTCGCCGTTTCGCCCAGTGTGGCTCTCAGTTTCGACACCTGAACGCTGAGGGCGTTCTCCTCCACGACGGCCTCCGGCCATAGCGAATCAAGGAGCTCGTCTTTGCGCACGAGATGCCCCGCACGTTCTATCAGCAAAATGAGCAGGTCGAGCTCCTTCGGCTGAACGTCCACAAGGGTGTCGTTCCTGAGTAGCCGCCGCTCGTCGGGCTCCAGGCAAAACGATCCGAAGTGGTAGCGAACCGGTTGCAAGGCCGACATCTGTAGAAATAAGCGCTGGATAAGAAAATGTTAAGGTGCCGATAAGGTACGGATAGGGAGTTAGAACCGACTCTAGACGCATCTCCTCAAGCCTTCGCCAACCATGCCACGCTGGCGCTTCTCCCTTTTCCGACAGACGGATGAAACCGTTGCCGTCTATACGCAGGAGCGTGCTCGCCGAGCTTGGTGCAGTCACTGCAACTATGAGGTTTATGCAGTCCAGAGGGAAGCGGCGGCGGCGCTGGCAGATGTCAGTCTCGACACGCTACTTCTCTGGGTCTCCGACGGCCGCGCCCACAGCCCCGACGGTGGCCGTCTCATCTGCACACAGAACCTGCCAGTTCCTCCAACCGACGACTCACCATGAAAACCCGACTTCTTTGCTCTGCTGCCGTTTTCTTCCTGATCATAAGCCCCGAGGTACGGGCTGAAACCTGTACATGGATCGGAGGCGATGATACGTGGACCACGCCCACCGGTTGGACGTGCGGTCACGTACCTACTGATGCCGACACGGCCGTGATCAATTCCGGCAGTGTCGTTACGCTCGATCTGGATGCGACCATACTAGGCTTTACCCTCCAAAACACAAGCACGCTTACGGGTAATGGCGACCTTTCGATCACCGGAGCAATGACCTGGGAAAGCGGCGGATCCATGGAGGGAACCGGTGAGACGATACTCGCCGACATGACCGTACTTGACGCCACGGATGGAATGTTACTCACGCTGAACCGAACACTGCGCTCCAGCGGAACGATCACATGTGGTGCCTCTATCCAGGGTTCCGGGCAAATTGTTAACGCCGCCGGTGCTACGTTTAACGCCGGCGATGTGGAAGAGTGTCTTATTCACGTAGGCGTTGAGAATCAGGAAGGGGGCACCTTTCTCGTGGTTGCCGGATTCACATCGCGCCTATTTGCTGCTATGAGTAGTACCGGCATCATCGACGTGCGTTCTCATCTCCATGTAAATGGCTCCCTAACCAGTACCGGGCCCATCGAGATGGTCAATGGCACGGTATTCATTAATTCCGGTGGCCTTGTCTCTGTAGATGATACACTCAGCATGAGTGGAGCAGGTAGTCATGTCCTCGTTTCCGGAGGCGAACTCATTGTTTTATCAACTGGTATTATAGATGCTACTACCGATAATTTTCAGGGTAGACTAACAATAAATCCCGGCAGCGTTCTTGTGGAGGCCGGTGGCCGGCTCATGGCCGACCGCCTGACGATTAGTGGCTCTGTTCCTCCGGGTGTCCTGATCCTTGAAGCAGGTGCTGAGGTTGTGCCCGGTACCTTCGACTGCATTATTTCCGGCAGGCTTCAGGGCGAAGGGACCCTCATCGGCAATATGTTGAATAATGACGCCGGTTGCACGGTGGCCCCTGGCACTTCGCCGGGCATCTTTACAATTCAGGGCAACTACACCAATCCAACCCTGGAGATTGAGGTAGGCGGCCTCGCCCCCGGTACCGAGCACGACCAGCTTGCGGTTTCAGGAGACGCCATGCTAGAGGGGACGCTACGTGTGCTTCTGACAGAAGGATACACCCCAACAATCGGCGACATATACACTGTCCTTACGGCCGCATCCATTACAGGCACGTTCGACACCATTGAACTACCAGACAGGATAGAAGCCGCAATTGACATACAGAGCGATCACGTGGACGTTATCGTGACGAACGTTACGGTTGGCAATGAGCCCGTCGCTACGCCTACGGACTTTACTTTGGATCCGATCTATCCGAACCCATTTTCCTCCAGTGCGTCATTGAGCTTCGTCCTCGAGCAACCGAAGCACATCCGAGTAAGCCTCTTCGATATGCTGGGCCGGGAGGTGCAGGTGCTTGTCGATAATCTCTATCCGAGCGGACAACACGAGATCGAACTCGTTGGACAAAATCTATCGTCAGGCATGTACAACGTCCGCTTCGTCGCTGATGAATTTGCTCAAACTCGTCGTATCACACTGTTGCGGTAAGTAGTAGTGGCACACCGCCTGGGTGTCTCTACTGTGCGCCTCCGGGGGGACCCAGCACCTCATCCACGCTGTTTGAAGTGATGGAATGGTAGCCGGGCCGGGCCTCGGTATAGATGCGATCGGCCATGGTCCGCCCCCAGTCCGTAGCGGCCAGGTCGGTGTAAAGTGGGAGGATGAACTTGCGGCGGCCTTGCGTTGTCAGGAAATCCTCAAGCGAGCCGAACGCCGGTTCATAATGGTTGCGGATAGCGACGCGAAGCCAGGCAAAACGGATCTCGCTGTTGCCAGTCTCCGTGAATCCGAAGGCGTTGTCGAGCGCGCCGAGTTGCTCAGCAGATTGCGTTTGCGGCAGGGCTTGGAGGAAATGCAACCACTCATGCGTCGTCCAATCTTGGGTGACCAGCTCCGGAGGCGCAGCGCCGTTCTCGAATGCCTCGGCCTGCGCTTCTACTCGGTCGAACGCATCGGAATGGACCACGGGTGCATTGGCTGGGAGTCCCGGACCGTAGATCCAGGCCTCAGGATCAACCTGTGCGCGGAGCGCGGCATCGCCAGCGAATAGCTCGGCATCCATGTAGGCCACGAATCGCTCCGTGGTCATCGGTTGAAAGGCGTGCGCATCGAAGTAGCCCCGAAGGAACGCATCGAACCGCTCGCGCCCGACGGCTTCCTCAAGTGTGAACAGTAACGCGGCGCCCTTGTCGTAAGCGATCGCCGTCATTCCATCATCGGGATTCCGGCCCTCGAGGTTCAACTGGAGATGGGTATCCGCCTCGTCGAGTTCCTCAAGCTCAGCGTTCAAGCCGTCCCGACTCAGGGACTCCAGCATCGTCGCGTACTCGGCACCCGAAATCGCCTCCATGATGCGATTCTCAAAATAGCTGGTGAACCCTTCGTTCAGCCAGAAATCGTCCCACGTGGCGTTGGTTACAAGGTTGCCGCTCCATGAGTGCGCGAGTTCGTGCGCGACGAGCGAGACGAGTGAACGATCACCCGCGAGAATGGTCGGCGTGGCGAAGGTGAGGCGCGGGTTCTCCATACCGCCGAACGGGAACGACGGTGGCAGAACAAGGATGTCGTAGCGCCCCCAGCGGTACGGCCCGTAGAGTTCTTCCGCCGCATCGATCATGGACTCGACGTCGACGAATTCGTTCGCCGCGGCCTCGACAATCTGCGGCTCGGCCCAAACGCCCGAGCGCGGACCGAGATCACGAAAGTCCAGGTCGCCGATCGCCAGTGCGATGAGATAGGGAGGAATGGGCTCATCCATGCGGAAGCTAAACGTCGTTCGGCCATCTTCCGTCGCTTCGCCATCCGGGGAATTCCCATCGGCGCTCATCACCGCCGTGAGGCCTTCCGGAACGGTGATTTTGGCTTCATAGGTCTGACGGATGCCTGGGCTGTCCTGCGTCGGGATCCAAGTCCGGGTAAGGATGGCCTGCCCTTGCGTAAAGAGAAACGGCTGCCCGCTGCTCGTCTGCTCAGGTCCAAGCCACTGCACTGCAGCCGCGCCCTCGCCCGTGCGGTAGTGCACCACGATTCGGTTTGAACCCTCCGGCAACGTGATTGCCAGCGGTGCGCCAAGAATTTCATTCCCGTCGCCCACCTTGAAATCTAGCCCGGTACCCCCATCATCAGTGATTTCCTCAATAACGAGACCCCACACATCCAGGACGATTTCCTCAGCATCCGGGACTGCTTCAATCGTGAGCGTCGCTGTGCCGACTAGTTGCTTCGTTTCGAAGTCGGCGTTGAGGTCGAGCGCTACATGCGTGACGCGAGCTAATTCGGGCTGCGCGTAGGAATGGACGTCGTGCGGCAAGGGGTTAGTGTCGTCGGTCGTCGTAGTCGAAGTTCCGTCTCCGCAACCTGCGAGGACAACAAGGAGGATGGCGGGGAGGACGAAGCGGAGGAATCCGGGCATAGAGAGATCGGGGAAGGGAGCATGCAAAATACTGCACGGAAGACGGCCCACTTCTGCGCCTGTCAGCTCCGACCTACATGATGGGCGGCGGCGCACAGCACGCCCAGCTCCATCGTGCAAAGGCAACGAACAGTGCCATTGCGAATAGAACCACGTTGACGCCAACCATCAGCCAGTTGCCGTCACGCACCTGCGCAATGGTTGCGCCGACCATCACAAGCGCTAGACCAAGCGCCGCCAAAATGACCGAACGAGGCCCGATGCTCAAGAGCATGGGCAGGGTTACGCCAGCAGCACCAAAGACCTCCGCCAACCCAATTCCCTTAATGAGCGGCGCAGGGATCGGCTCCAGTGGCCGCAATCGTTCGATGAGCTTCTCCTTTGGCACTATGAGTTTCATCAGGCCGGTCGCCAGAAAAACGATGGCGAGGATTCCCTGAGCGATCCAGAGGAGCGTGTTCAACGGCGATCTCGAAGTGCGATGCCCCAAGGTAGCAGGCTCGCCGGTGGGTATCACGAGCGGATGACCAATCGTTCTCGCTACCCAAGTCCGTCACGCCGTCCGGATTGTGTAAGCGGTTACCCATAGTGATCGCGCCTCAAAGCTGTTACTCTGGAAGCGAATAGCGATCTCGCGTAAGGTTTAGAGAAAGGCCGAGTTGTGCGATCAAGCTTCCGGGTCTCTCGGCATCGTGATCGCGACCAAAAGAAGCGATGAGCCAGAGGTCCCGATTGACATTGTATTCGACGGCGCCAACTAGGCGGTGCTGCGACTCTGCGTCGCCAAAAGGCTGACGAAGGACGTACTCTGCGGAAAGCGCAAACGACCCCGTCGAGTAAATCATGCGGGCTCCAAGGTCCAGAACGTCGCCCTCCGGCAGTAGGTCAGATAAAAGAATCGTTTCGCGACGATTGAGATAGCGGACAACGGCGACCGGGCTCCAATGCTCCGTTTCGTAGCTCATCGTACCCCAAACGCCCCACTGTGCGAGCGACCCCTCCGAGGCGATGTCGTCAGGAAACGCCCAGGCGGCACCACCTGCGAGCGTGACGAACAGGCCTTCACGGGTTGGCTCAAATCCATCGAACGGGGCAAGTAATTCGGCGACTTCTTCTGAGATCTCATCGCGAACAGTTTCCTTCACATCCAGACTGCTTGCTGCGTACGCCTGCCTAAGTCTCTCCCTATCTTCCGCGGACGTGGCATTGCCAAGAGCTTCTGTAAAGTCGGCCCGTAGTATTTCAAGGCGCTCTCTAACTCGGGCACTGAACAAGGCTGACGTCCCGGAAAGGGCCGCCTCGATCTGACGGATCTTTGCCTGCGTTGTATCACTGAGGCTGCCAGAAAACGGGGAGGCACTCAATCCCACAGCAAGGCCCCTTACGGGGGCTTCTAGTGTGCCGAGAGGAGCTGTTGCTACTGAGAAAGTGAATGTTCGGAGCAACGATTGCCCTAAGTCGCGATTTGCGTCGTCAAGCCAGGAAAGTGACGGATGGGAGATGAGCCAATAAGGACCCATCTCGATGGCGAATTGCTCAGGAAGTGACGAAAATCCGTCTGTCGCACCCCCTATTTTCGCCGCGAAGTCGGATGGAGAGGATGGCCGCTCAACATCACTTGCTGCGACACCGAGGAGCGTAAATGCTGGAGACGTCGGTGTCCCCACCGCAGAGAACGAAGGGATTGAGTCGGCAGGATCTTCCTGCGCCATCACAGTGTGGGCGAAAATGCCAGCCAAGCTTGCAACTAGAAGAAGGGGAAAGATTCGGGCGACGGAATAGCGCATGGGCGGATACCTGGTCAAGAGGTGAGGAAGAACTCGATGGAGTAGATCACGATGCCGCGGTCGTCTACTTCCCATTCGTAGCTGAATTCTTCCGGCTCTATACCCCCTGTCAAGCGGATGGTGACGGACGTGTGGTTTGTCTCGCTTCGAATATCCTGGACGGTTGTCGTGCAATCGAGAAACGTATTTGTCAGGTCCTCATCCGGATTGCCGATACGACGAGGTTCACGGTCCTCACCTGGAAAAGTCTCGGTTCCGCTCGCCCAGTGGAGCACGGTGCCTCCAGCTTGGTCGTCACCAACGAGAACCTGCACGGTGATCGGCTTCTTTTTCTTTACACGGTAGAAACGAATGTCTGAAACGAGATCGGGGATAAAGGATGCCATAGTATTTCTCCGTTATGCTTGGAAAGCTTACTGAAGTACCGCACGCGAGGGCTCATGCAATAACATGAAATGGACTCTGATTGGCGGTATGCACGCGGGGATGGCTCTGCTCTTCTCGCTTAGACAGAAGATCACCTGCTTTGTAACCGCTCCTCTCTGGGATTTTAAGGAACACGAGGGTAGAACTCGTCTTCGATCCATTACTACCCCAGAGCAGAGGCAATCAAAAAACGCCCACCCCGGCACGAAGCCAGAGAGGGCGTCCGTAGGGGCGACCCGGCGGTCGGCACTACTCGTTAGCGAATCGCCGTCATTTAATAAACAGCATCTCCCGGTACGTCGGCATCGGCCAAAGGTCGGCCGGGATGAGGCGCTCCAGAGCATCGCAGGATTTGCGAACGGAGGCCATCGCCGGGATCACGTCGTCCTTCATCGTCATGGCCTCGTTCTTTGACGCATGCAGGGCAACGCGGCTCTTATCCAGTTCGCCGAGCGCAGCTTTCAACTCGTCTACGAGGCTGCTGACTTCCTTGGCCGTTTCCAGGGTGCCGCCGAACGTCAGCCCGAGATCGTTGCCGCGCGCCGCGGTATCGATCAACTCCGATAGGTAACGAACCGCCGCAGGCAGAACCATGGTCTGCGCCATGTTCGCGGTCGTCGCCGCCTCGATGTTCACCGTCATCACGTACTGCTCGGTCAGGATCTCCTCGCGGCTCTCAAGCTCCGCTTTCGACAATACCTCGTAGGTCGTGAAGGCCTTCACCGCGATGTCGGACGTCAACTGAGGTAGGGCGTCTGGCGTGGATTTCAGGTTCAAGAGTCCACGCTTTTCTGCCTCCTTATGCCAAGCTTCCGAATACCCGTCGCCGTTGAAGATGATCGTCTTCGTGGCACGGATGGCCTCAGCAATAACATCGTGGACGCCGCTCTCGAGCATCTTCTTGTTGCCCTTCTTCTTGCCGAGCTTCGCCTCCAGCTTCGTGGCCAGCTCGTCGATAGCCTCTGACGTGATCGTGTTGAGCACGGTCAGCGGCAGCGACACGCTCTGTGACGAACCAACGGCGCGGAACTCGAACTTGTTACCGGTAAAGGCGAACGGCGAAGTTCGGTTACGGTCGCCAGCATGCCGCGGAAGGTGGGGAAGCACAGGGGATCCGAGCCCCAGAAAACCGCTCTGTTTGCTGCTGGACGCCTTCCCCGAATCCGCAATCTGATCGAACACGTCCGTGAGCTGATCGCC
>JBBKWZ010000297.1:0-3471 GCA_037969195.1 Rubricoccaceae bacterium
GCAAGGTCGCGGGCTGCGGGGGTTATGATTTGTCCATCCCGAACTTGAATTCGCTTTCGGAGCATCCGCGCCCGCCGTACATCATTCTCAGTGATGATGCGCTTTGTGGTTGTTAGATCCTGGGAGGCGGCCGGCGTAACGTCCTGAGATGCCGACCAGACGACATCGGGAATCCATCTGCCAAATGCTTCCCTTCCCAATCCACCGGAAAACGCAAATGAACGATCGACCCGAAGACAGGGCGTGTCGCCCAAAACCACTGTCGCGCGAACGGCGACACTTCCGAGGGCCACAGTTGTCAACTGCCCAGCGGTGAGATTCCACGCGCTCAACAGGCCAGCTGGAAGCACGAACTCGGCTGGAATGGGTTGAACTCCCGGTGCTGGTGCATGCCCTTTGGGACCTTGCACTTTAAGAGGTTCCGCCGCCAGATTGGATCGTTCGCCAGCTTCAACGCATAGGGTGTGTTCTTCGCCCAAGGCGACATCCGCCATCCCGACAAGTCTTCCGCGTTGCAGAAGCTCCACACGCTCGGTACCACGCGAGTGAAAATTTGCGCCAAAAAGCGTTGCCATCTGCTCGGCCGTAAGGACTATGAACGAGCGAACTGGTTGGATGGGGATTGCGTCTGGCGGCATCACGATCCGGAAAAAAAACGGGCTTCAACGTCGCGGATTTTTTCGACCCGCCTCTCATGCCGCCCACCTTCGAAAGCGGTGCTCAGGAACTCGGAGAGAACCCGTTTGCAAGCCTCGATGCCCATAGTGCGACTACCAAGCGTGAGCACGTTCGCGTCGTTGTGCGCGCGAGCGTTGTATGCGCTGAAAACATCTGGGCAGAGCGCCGCGCGAACGCCGGGAAGTTTGTTGGCGACGATTGCTGAGCCAACGCCGACGCCATCAATCATCAAACCAAAACGAACGGTACCACGCTGGACGTGTCGGGCCACAGCAAAGGCAAAATCGGGGTAGTCAACGGATTGATCTGAGTTCGTCCCAACATCCGTAATCGACCAGCCAAGCGATTCGGCATACGTTTCTAGTTGGGTCTTGTAATCAAATCCCGCGTGATCACAGCCGAGAGCCAATGTCTTCGGCGGCGCTTTCTGGCCGGGCGGGGCATCTACGACGATCTCGTTCCGGCCTACGACTTCCTCAACGAACCGAATGCCTTTGGATTTGGCTGCGTCTCTAGCAAGAGACGTAATAAGCGCGTTGGTCGGCACGACCAGTTCGGTCATTCCCGCCAAAGCGGCGTCGATTACGGCGCGTTCGGATATCAACGGGCGAGACATAACCCGAAGCTACGGTTGAACGATGCACGGAGTGGACCGGAGGCTGAAGTGGGGAGGGGACGGGCTCCTTGGCAATGGCAGGTACGCCGAACGTATTTCATCACCATGACAAGCGAATTCTTGGCGAGGCAAGTTGCAACCCCCAAACTCAGCGTCGAGCGACCCCCGGAAAATCTCGGATGGCCGCCGGAAGTGCGATGAACTATCCGATCACGGGAAGATGCCCATCTGCGTATAGGAGGCGGCCACTTTGTCGAGTGCGCTAATGAACGCGGCTGTGCGCTGATCTGTGTTGTGCTTCTTGGTCAGCTCGCGAACCTCGTGATACGCTGCAACCATTGTGTCCTCCAGGCCAGAGTTCACCAGATCCTCCTCGCTGGCACCGAAGGCGACTTTGGTAATCACGTCACTCATCGTTTTTTCGTCGAACTGACGGCCCAGAAGCGCCTGGACCGCGTCTAGGATCCGGCGGGCACTATTCTCCTCGAACCGACGATTCATGCGACCATGACGCACATGGGAAAGGTTGCGCAGCCATTCGAAATAGGACACCGTTACGCCACCAGCGTTCAGGAATACGTCCGGGATGATCAACACACCCTTCTCGTTGAGGATTGCGTCTGCGTCAGCAGTGACGGGGCCGTTGGCGGCCTCGCCCACAATCTTGGCGCGGATTCGGCCCGCATTTTCTTTAAGAATCTGACTTTCGAGCGCGGCTGGTACAAGAATGTCGCATTCGATTTCAAGTGCCTCAGCAGAGTTCTCAATATTGATTGCGCCCGGAAAGTTTAAGATGGAGCCGGTTTCCTTCCGGTGCGATACGACGTCCTCAAGCAAGAGGCCATCCGGATTGTAGATGGCACCCTCATATTCCGCCAGACCAATAAGTGTGCAGCCACCTTCCTTTAGATACTTGGCCGCGTGATAGCCTACGTTCCCAAGGCCCTGCACCACTACGGTCTTGCCTTCAAGACCTGTCGAGAGACCAAGGCGATCCATATCGTCGGAGAACGAAACCGCTTCTCGGATACCGTAATAAACCCCACGGCCTGTAGCCTCATGTCGCCCACGGACGCCTCCTTGCCCAACGGGTTTGCCCGTGACGCAGGCGAGCGCATCGATTGGATTCTCCGTCAGTGTTAGTGACGTGTATGTGTCGAGGATGACGGCCATGTCGGCGGGGCCAGTACCGTAATCGGGTGCGGGAACGTCAATGCCGGGGCCAATAAAGTTCTTCTTCTGGAGCTCGAACGTATAGCGCCGAGTGATGCGATCCACCTCAGCCTCAGAGTAGTCACTGCGGTTGATTTTCACGCCACCCTTGGCGCCACCAAAGGGCACATCGACGATTGCACACTTGTACGTCATCAGCGATGCAAGGGCTATCACTTCGTCCTCATTAACGTTAGCCGCGTACCGGATGCCACCCTTCGTGGGCTGCTTATGGTGGCTATGTTCGGCACGAAAGGCCTGGATGACGTCGATCGAGCCGTCATCCCGCTTCAGCGGAAACTCCATCCGATATACGCTATTGCAGTGCCTTATTTGGGCAAGAAGGCCTGGATCGTGATCGAGATAAGTTGCTGCCTTGTCGAACATCCGGTTGACTTGCTCGGAAAACGACACGTGCGCGACGGTAGGTTGCCCGTTGGTCGTGATTGCGGTGTTAACCATCTTGGGAGAGTAAAGGAATGAATCGGGGGCCGTGAATATGCTGGCACAGGCCTGAATCTACGTGTTCCGCTCCGGTCAATATCTCGATTCTTCGTGATGCGGTTTTTTTCTCGAATTTCCAAGTCCAGAAGGTCGACCCAGCTATGCGTCGCATCCAAACCACGTCGCCGTTCATCGCCATCGCAAACCCTTTTGAATGGCGGATTCGACCAGTCCACTTTCGGCTGTTCCGAGAAGGCAGGCAAGCGGCATTCTGCGGCGTTGAACAAACGACCGCTGATCTACTGGAGCCAGCCAGAGGGGTTCACTGCCGTCTCGCCTTCGAAAATGGCAAAGAATAGGGCAGCTCCACGTCGTTGAGCACTCGTGCCAGCTCGTCCGATGAGTTGCCCTGCGCGGACCGTTTGCCCCTGACTAACGCCAACCGAGGAGAGGTTGCCATAAATCGTTGTGTAGCTGCCATGAGAGATCATCACGTACGTGCCGAATGTCGACATGGCGCC
>JBBKWZ010000298.1:0-4797 GCA_037969195.1 Rubricoccaceae bacterium
AAAGAAGCCCTTCGCCTTGGATCATGCACGCAAGTTCGCCCACCGTCATTCCGTGCGTTTGGGGAATGGCGTACTGCCCGACGAAAGATTTGTGACGCGACTCCATCAGAAAACCTTCGACCCAAACCCCACCGATCGGGTTAGGCCGATCCAGGACGACGAACGGAATATCCGCTTCCGCAGCAGCCTGCATCGCCAGGCCCATCGTCGAGATGTAGGTATAGAAGCGTGCGCCGACATCTTGTATGTCGAACACGAGGGCATCCAGTCCACGGAGCTGGGCTTGCGTCGGCTTCTGTCGAGTTCCGTACAGACTATGGACGGGAACGCCGGTGGCCTCATCGCGACCCTCGGAAACGCGATCACCTGCTTCAGCAGTCGCCCGATAGCCATGCTCAGGGCCAAAAATCGCTGAAAGCGTCACATTCGTCGCGGCATCAAGGCGGTCGATCAAGTGCACGGGACCTCCATCCAACGTGTCCACACGCGCCGTCTTATTGGTCACAAGTCCTACGTTCCAGCCAGCCAGTTCCCGGAAGCCATCATCCACCAAACGCTGTGCGCCAGTAATCACACGCTGTGCCTCATCCGCATAGGTTTCTATAGACGCCGTGGTATCGGGTGCTTGGCATGCGGAGGTGAGAACGAGAGCGGCCAGAAGAAGCATAAAACGGCAGAATGGGGAAGAAGTGCTGCGGGAAGTCATGCCGTCCGGCGGACAACGACCAGCGTCATGTCGTCAGACGAAGGGGCTCCGTCTGCGTGTTGTTGGACGGCCTCCACAATCCGGTCTACTATAGTTTGAGCAGGCTCGGTTGCGTGTTGACGCAGGATGTCGGAGAGGCGGTCTTCCTCAAACAGTTCACGCTCCAGGTTCATTGCCTCGGTGATTCCATCCGAGTATATCAACAGCACGTCGCCTTCAGTGAGGGTCAGTGAAGAGTCCTGATAGTTTGCGGTCGGAAGCAGGCCCAGCGCCAAGCCACCTAGTTCTAGGCGAGATTCCTCGCCGGCGCTATGCAGAAGCGGTTTGTTGTGGCCAGCGTTGCCGTAAGCAAACTCGTGGGTACGCGGATCGAGGATGCCATAGAAAAGTGTGACGAATGTGCCTCTCCTCATGCTCTGGCACAGTAGCTGATTGGCCCGCTCCAGACACGTTTTGACCGACTCCGTCCAAGATGCTTGTCCGCGTAACGTGGCCTGGACGTTAGCCATAAGCAGCGAGGCTGGAAGTCCTTTTCCCGACACGTCGCCCACGCAAACCCCCACGCGCTCATTGCCGAGGCCGATGTAGTCGAAATAGTCGCCGCCAACTGTTTCAGCGGGAATGCTGGCACCCGCGATGTCATAACCCTTCACGGTCGGTGACGTTGTTGGCAGCAACGACGTCTGGATGTCGAAAGCCAGCCGTAGCTCTTCGCGCATGTGGAGCAAATCCTTTTCCTCCTCATACAGACGGGCATTTTCCACAATCTGCGCGGATTGGGCAGCAATGATTCCGAGTAGACGCTGATCGTCCACCGTGAAACCTGTCTTCGTCGTCTTGTTATAGACCGTGAGCATTCCAATTAGCTCCGAACGATTTAACAGCGGAACGCTCAAAATTGAGCGAATGGACTCGTCCCATCGGGATGCGCTGAAACGCTCGTCGTGCGCCGGATCGTTGATGACCAGCGGCTTCTTGTTGAGCTGCATCCAGCCCAACAGGTTGTCGTCGATGTGATAAGGGTTCTGCTTTATGGCCGTGCCAGCTGAGCGCACGAGCGTCTTCGTTGGTTCCTTAGACCACTCATCTACGAGCGAGATAACGCCCTGCTCACCCTCAACACTTTTCATCGCCCGGCGAATGATCTTGGCAACAATGTCCTCGGTGTCCAGTGAGGCGCCGATCTCGCGCGCGAGATCATTAAGCACGGCGAGCTCATCGACCGACCGGCGGAGTTGCTGGTTCTCGTTTTCGAGCGCGCTTAGGCGGATTGCTTGGGCATCGGGCTTTGCCATAGTGTTTAAAAGCTTGCGATGCCGTTAGAGCGGCCTGCAGGAAAAGAAGTTGCGTTCTGCCGCAGAACGATCAACAGCCCCTGAACCGAATCGTGTACGTCACTTCTTCGGTCGCATCGTGAGCGAGGTGAATAGGGAATTTGATCGTGCGTGAGTCAAGATCGCTATGACTGTGCGATTCCTGCGTGATCGTCCAATCACCCCAAACGCGCTCGACCACGTCCACTTCCACGGCCGTCTCCTTTCGGTTGCGAACCTGGATCTCGTACGATTGCTCGGAAACACACCGTGAGATGGTACGATTGGAGGTTTGCCGTCGCGTCCCCACGACGTCGAACGCATCGCCGATGTAAAGATCAATCGTTTCGTTTCGCGGCGTGTGGTCGATGAGATCTTCGCCAAGGAATTGCAGATTGCCCCGGCTGTCCCTCTTGTAGACGCGCACTTTGCCCTTTGGCAGCGGCATGCCCATGCTGTTGGCTTCAGAGTTCTCCAGTTCGATCACGATGGCCGCGTTCATCTCTTCGGTTGCTCCGCCCGCTCCAGGCCTGCGGGCGCGATAGAAGGGGAAATATGTCCCCGAGCCATCGAATACCAGCCGGCGATTTACACCAACGCCGCTGGCGCCGAGCAACTCCATCTGTTTCGTTTCTCGCTCCGCGATGGTCGTTGTACCAGAGAGATTGTATAGGTGATACTCGAAGAAACTCTCTTCCTGGAAGGCTGGGGCGGCATCCTGCGAAAGCACTTCCGCCATTGGTGTAGGAGGTGGAGGTGGATAGTATCCCTCCTGTACGCGCCGTACATCCCCCGCCAACAACTGAAGCGTTGCGTTTCGGTAGGTAGCCCCGCTTTGGTTGTTGAGCGTCACCCAGCCGGTCATGTTCACTTCGGTCTCGTCTTCGTTGATGACCGCCACATAGTCTGCGCTCCACGTGATGCCGTTTGTCATGTAGGCAACTTCCGCGCGATGCGATCCGCCTCGAGAAGTATTGAGATGCCACAACAACGACGGTCGGCTCAGCAGTCCTTCCGGCATCGACATCAACTCGATCGTTCCGCCGGGATTAACGAGCACACGCCCGTCGTCCAGTTGAATAATGCGGCCTTGCGCGGGTTGACTGAGAAGAATGCCCGTGTCGATCTCGGTGCCGTTCGGTGTTTCGCGAATGAGCCGGACGCGTTGGCCAACCGCTTTGTCGAGGACGGAGTTCGTACCGATCAGGTCGAACTGGTAATTCTGCTCGCGGACGCTCAGTGAGCCCGGATGGTCCAGCGACTGGATGGAGATGCTCGTCGGGTCGATCTGTGCCGCCACGCCTTCAATCCTGACTCTATTCATCCCTTGGTGGAGGCTTATCGGCCGCACCTCCCTCACGACCGCAAAGCCCTGATTGTAGATCGTCAACGAGACGCCCTCCTGCAATTCCGGATCAGAGACAACGGAGGGCTGGGCGAATGTCGGAGCGGCGATGAGTAGCGTGAGAGCCAGGATGGTCGAGCGCATAGTCGTGTCTTCAAATGGCTTCGGATTCATACTGTTGAGGGACGCAACGTCCAGGGCATGAGAACGGGAGACAGGGAGAGAGGGGAAGACTGGTGTGTTTTCATGCAGGAGCAGTTCAGTCGTGCAGAGGCTAGAGAGATATCTCAACCCCTCACACCTTCGTTCTCCCACACAACGATTAGCAGCTTCGGAACCGAATCGTGTACGTCACCTCTTCGGTCTCGTCAGGGTCGAGATGGACGGGGAACTGGATCGTGCGCGAGTCAAGATTCTGGTATTCGTGCGATTTTTGGAGGATCGCCCAGTCACCCCAGACACGCTCGACGATATCCACATCGACTGCCGTCTCCTTTCTATTTCGGACCTGCACTGCGTACGATTGCTCCGACACGCAACCTGAGATCACGCGACTAGCCGTCTGTCGCCGGGTGCCGACCACGTCGAATGCATCGCCGATGTAGAGACGAATGGTTTCATTGCGCGGGGTGTGGTCGATGAGATCTTCGCCAAGGAATTGCAGATTGCCACGGCTGTCCTTTTTGTAGACACGGACTTTGCCCTTCGGTAGTGGCATACCCATGCTGTTGGCCTCGGAGTTTTCGAGCTCAAGCACGATGGCGGCGTTCATCTCTTCGGTTGCTCCGCCCGCTCCCGGCCTGCGGGCGCGATAGAAGGGAAAATATGTCCCCGAGCCATCGAAAATCAGCCGGCGATTTACACCAACGCCGCTGGCCCCGAGCAATTCCATCTGCTTCGTCTCCCGCTCCGCGATAGTCGTGGTGCCTGTGAGATTGTAGAGGTGGTACTCGAAAAAGCTTTCTTCCTGGAATGCAGGGGCGGCCATTTCGGCCTCCATCGCGTAGCCTCCGCGAGCGTTATAGTTATCGCGCAGGCCGTCTTGAACCCTTCGTACATCTCCGGCCAGCAATTGCAGGGTTGCATTTCGATAGGTGGCTCCGCTCTGGTTGTTCAGCGTCACCCAGCCGGTCATGTTCACTTCGGTCTCGTTCTCGTTGATCACCGCCACGTAATCAGCGCTCCACGTAATACCGTTGGTCATGTAGGCGACTTCCGCGCGGTGGGAGCCGCCGCGAGATGTATTGAGGTGCCACAGCAAAGAAGGTCGGCTGAGCAACCCTTCGGGCATCGACATCAGCTCGATCGTTCCACCCGGGTTGACGAGCACGCGCCCGTCGTCCAGTTGAATAATGCGGCCTTGCGCGGGTTTTCTGAGAAGAATACACGTGTCGTTCTAGGTGCCGTTCGTTGTTTCGCTATTGATCCGGTCG
>JBBKWZ010000299.1:0-12739 GCA_037969195.1 Rubricoccaceae bacterium
CTGGCGGCGTTCCTGTGGACTTGGGCCACATCCATTCAGCGCGGGGATTAACAGCGCGCCAAGAAGCAGGGTTGCTAGAAATCGGTTCATCGGATTGCTTTGGGGAATTGGTGAAAGAAATTGCTGTTTCGCACAAGTATACGTGAAAAGGCCGAAAGTTGGGAAGTCTCAGCCTGTCTCACTTCAGTACTAAAATGATACAACGCCGTCTCGCGGTGCGATCGTGTTCCGATGTTGCTTTTCGAACGGTATGCCACCAATCCGGTACAGGGTGCGCAAGGGAGCACACCGTTCCTACATCACTTCATCAGAACGATGGCACAGCGCGAATTCATCCTTATCCTCCTCGCAGTAATCATCGTGGCGCTTGCCGCGGTGGCGGGGATTTACTCGTTTGCGGACGGAGCGGCAAAGAATCGCCGTGATATGATTGCCAATAGAAGCGTTGAGTTCGCCGCATTCTCGCAGGAATGGGCCGCAACGCCTAATCAGTTTGGTGGCGGAAGCGGCTCGTTCGACGGAATCGACATCTGGAAGGTGACGGACGATTCAGGTACTGGCGATTGGATTGTAGAGAACGAAACGCGCTACAGCGTAGAGCAGCTTGAAGCCCCAAATCAACACCTGGCTCGCGTCACCGCCGAAGACAGTGCTCTTGATCTCCAAATAGTGATGACCTTCGATGGCAGCCAGATCCTTAGCACAGAATACCTGAGAGGCGGCGTCATCTACTTCTAGAACTCGCCAGCATACACGGTACAAAACGCGGCGTATGTTCGTGGGCAGTTAGAGGCAGCAGACATTGGCTACGGCCCTGCTTACACGATTTCAGTCTTTCGGACTGAGCTTTCCTTGCCCACCTCAAGAATCAAGCGAGGGCCACGGTCCCAGGTCAGATAGCTGTAAAACCAATTAAACAGCACGGAGAATCGGTTACGAAAACCGATAAGGGCAATAAGGTGGATAAACAGCCATCCCATCCAAGCAAGCCAACCGGTGAGTGAAAAACCGTTCGGACGTTCCAGAATGGCTGCGTGCCGGCCAATCGTAGCCATCGTGCCGAGATCCTTGTAGCGAAATGCTTCGGGTTGAAGGCCGCTTCGCAGTCTGATGATGTTCTGCGCCGCTCGTTTGCCTTGCTGGATGGCGACTTGGGCTACTTGGGGGTAGAGCTCACCCTGGTCATCTGTTGCGCCGGCCAAGTCACCTGTAACAAAAACCTCGGGATGATCGGGTATCTGGAGGGTATCGTTGGTAGCGATTCGCCCAGTTCGAGTTTGCATGACGCCAAGTGTATCGGCAAGCGATGTCGCACGTACGCCTGCGGCCCAGATCAGTGTTTGGGCCAGAATGACCTCGCCGCTTTTAAGAACGACACTGTTTGACGTCACACTGGCAACTGTTGCTTCAAGCATCACTTCAACTCCTCGCTTACGGAGTTGCGCCAACGTGTAGTCGCGAAGCCGCTGCTGGTATGCGGTCATCAGGTTCGTTCCCATCTCCACCAGCACGATGCGAACGCGATTCATGTCAAGGCCTCGAAAGTCCTTTCGAAGTACCTCATTCGTCAGCTCGTAAAGTGAGCCCGCCATTTCCACACCGGTTGCTCCGCCACCCACAATGACAAACGTAAGCAGGCCCTCTTCGATGCGGTCCGTGTGCTCGTTAGCCTCTTCGAAGCAACGCAAAATATGATTGCGCAACCGCACCGCATCGGACGCGCTCTTTAGCGGGAAGCCATGCTCCTCCGCCCCTTCAACACCGAAGTATGCAGTGGATACGCCTGTTCCTACAATGAGATAGTCATACGGGATCGGCGGGCCGTCATCCACAAACACAAGTTGGGAAGCCAGGTCGGCGCCGTTTACGGTAGAATGCCGGAAATCCACGTTCGACTGCCCGTGCAGGATGTGCCGGGCCGGCTGCGTGATATCGCCTGGCTGGAGGCCGGACGTCGCAACCTGATAAAGCAGTGGCTGGAACGTGTGGAAGTTGTTCTTGTCGATCAAGAGGATGTCGACCGGCTCGCGACGAAGCTCCCGAACCGCGTTCAATCCTGCAAATCCTACTCCAATCACGACAACGCGAGGTCGCGGCGCCATGCCGTCCGCCGCAGGAGCGGCATCGACACCGTGGATACGTGGGACATCAGTCATGGTTTGTAAGGATTGCGATACGCCTTGTCGTACGGATCGTTGCACGTGCAGTTGGCAACCCAACATAGGATTCACAGAGCACGAAGAAACAATTTGCCGCGTCGCGGCATAATCGCGACTCATTGCGTCATTATCCCAAGAGGTTCCCCCATGCGATGCTCCAAAACACTCTTCCTCGCTTCTGTTGCCCTGCCCACACTCGTTGTCTCCCTCGTCCTCGGTCGCTTCTTTGATGCCGATTTCCGCTTCGATGTCGATGCGGACGAAATTGAGGCCGAGTTGACTGAGCGCAATCCGTAGCACCCAAACCTTTCAGCGCCTTCTGATACTTTTCCTCCCGCAGGCGCTGGGTGTGACAGACGCCTTCTCCAGCGGCCACGGAGAAACGACCGCGGTCGTGCGCGCGTGATGCGAGTCCACGTTAGACGTGCCCGCAGACGTCGATGTCCTTCTGCTGAACCTGCAGC
The DNA here is from genome assembly GCA_037969195.1 of Rubricoccaceae bacterium. Taxonomy (GTDB): domain Bacteria; phylum Bacteroidota; class Rhodothermia; order Rhodothermales; family Rubricoccaceae; genus JAHEJB01. The sequence goes on from JBBKWZ010000299.1 coordinate 2,624, forward strand.
TACCGACTCAAATACAAATTCCGCATCTCGTAGGGCTTGCTGAAGTGCTCGTCTGTCAAGTCATCGACAAACACGATGGCTTCTCCCGTCGACTTCATCTCGGGGCCCAACTCCTTGTTGACCTCGGGAAATTTGTCCCATGAGAAGACCGGCTCCTTGACCGCATACCCCACCAGCGAGGACTTCAGTTCACCGCGTTCGCGGAAACCAGCGATCTTCTCGCCGAGCATCAACTTGGCTCCAATGTTAGCAGTGGGAACGCCGGTGGCCTTCGCCACGAACGGCACGGTGCGGCTAGCGCGCGGGTTCGCCTCGATCACGTAAACCGTGTTCTCTTTCACGGCGAGTTGCGTGTTCATCATGCCACGGATGTCCAGCCGCTTCGCAATGTCGTTGACATAGGTGCGGATAGTAGCGAGCACTTCGTCGGAGAGATCGTATGGCGGCAGCACGGCTGTTGAATCGCCCGAATGCACGCCAGCAGGCTCGATGTGCTGCATAATGCCCGAGATGTGAACTTCGTCGCCGTCAGAAAGGCAGTCCACGTCGATCTCAACGGCATTCTCTAGGAAAAGATCGAGCAGGATTTCGTTCTTCGGAAACGTCGTCAAAATGTTGGCGACGTACTCGGCCACTTCTTCTTTGTTGATCGCGATGCGCATCCCCTGCCCGCCCAACACATAACTCGGGCGAACCAGAATCGGATAGCCAATGCTCTCGGCTACGTCTACGGCCTCCTCCACGGTATGCGCCATGCCGTACGGCGGGAACGGAATTTCCAGTTCCTTCAGCACGCGACTGAACTTGCCGCGGTCCTCTGCAAGATCCATGTTCTCGAATGTGGTCCCTAGAATTGGTAGGCCGTAATCCACAAAATTCGTTGCAAGCTTGAGGGCCGTCTGGCCACCCAGTTGCAAGATGACTCCCGCCGGCTCCTCTAACTCAATGATATCGCGGACGCGCTCCCAAAACACCGGCTCGAAATAGAGCTTGTCAGCGATGTCAAAATCTGTGGAGACCGTCTCCGGGTTGCAATTGACCATAATGGCCTCGTAACCCATTTGACGCGCCGCCTGTACGCCGTGGACACACGAGTAATCGAACTCAATCCCCTGCCCTATCCGATTTGGACCCGAGCCGAGAATGAGGACCTTCTCCCGATCACTACGCTCCGACTCGTTATCGCCCTGATCGTACGTCGAGTAGAAGTATGGCGTCACGGCTTCGAACTCACCTGCGCACGTGTCCACGACGCGAAACGTTGGTCGCAATTCAAAACCCATTCGTTTGGCGCGGACGTCATCTTCCGAAACATCCTGACCCATCAGGAAGGCAAGCTGAACATCTGAGAAACCGTGTTGTTTGGCTTCCAGCAGCAGCTCGCGGTCGATCTCTTGAATTGATGTGGCTTCGATTCGCTTCTCGATATCAACTAGCAGCTGCATTTGGTGGAGGAACCACGCGTCAACCTTCGTGATGTCCGCGATTTCCTCGATGGATGCGCCAATCTTAAGTGCACTTCGAATGTGCAGGAGTCGGTCCCAGTAAGGCTTGACTAGCCGTTCACGGACGCGGGCACGGTCGGGCAACTCCCTGTCTGCGCCCAATCCGGAGAAGCCCTGTTCGAGGCTCTGCCAGGCTTTCTGGAGACTTTCTGTAAACGTCCGACCTATGCTCATCACCTCGCCGACGGCTTTCATTTGGGTCGTCAGTTCTTCGTTGACGCCTTCGAACTTGTCGAAGTTGAAACGTGGGATTTTGGTGACGACGTAGTCGAGCGCGGGCTCAAAACAAGCGGACGTTGTGCCCGTGATTTCGTTCGGGAGTTCATCCAACGTGTAGCCAACAGCCAGCCGGGCTGCGACTTTCGCTATCGGATATCCGGTCGCTTTGGACGCAAGTGCGGAGGAACGCGAGACCCGCGGATTGATCTCAATGACCACCATTCGACCGGTTTGCGGTTCCACGGCGAATTGGATGTTGCAGCCTCCAGCAAATGTGCCAATGGAGCGCATGGCCTTGATAGCGCAATCACGCATGGCCTGGTACTGCTGATCCGTAAGCGTCTGCTGCGGAGCGACTGTGACCGAATCGCCCGTATGGACACCCATCGGGTCCACATTTTCGATGGAGCAGATGATGACGACGTTGTCTTTGGCATCGCGGAGAAGCTCAAGTTCAAACTCCTTCCAACCGAACAGACACTCCTCAATCAGCACTTCGTGGATCGGCGAGAGTTCGAGGCCGCGCGTGACCATCGTGTCAAAATCGGCGTGATTCCAAACGATCCCGCCACCTGCTCCACCCAGGGTGAACGACGGCCGAATGACGATAGGCTCCCCGCCAAGCTCCTGCGTGATTTCCTTCGCCTCTAAGAGGGACTTGGCTACACGGCTCCGTGCCTGGTCGATTCCGATGGATTCCATTAGATCTCGGAATGCCTGGCGGTCTTCTGTGATGTGAATCGCGTCGATATCAACGCCAATAACCTCAATGCCTTCCTTCTCCCAGTAGCCCTCCTGATGAAGCTTGTCTGCGAGATTGAGTGCCGTCTGGCCACCCATCGTAGGGAGAACGGCGTCGGGGCGATCTTCCTTAATGATTTGCTTGATGGAGGCCGGCGTAAGCTCGCGCAGATAAATCCGGTCGGCCGTCATCGGGTCGGTCATAATTGTGGCCGGGTTCGAGTTCACAAGAATGACTTCGAATCCCTCCTTCCGGAGTGCACGCGATGCCTGCGTACCGGAGTAATCGAACTCGCACGCTTGCCCAATAACGATCGGACCGCTGCCAATGAGGAGAATCTTTTTGATGTCGGTGCGCTTGGGCACAGTGCTTCCTTGTTTTGAGGAATGAGAGCGATTCGAGTTGATCCTGACTATCCGTTGCTGCCGAACCCGCCAACGGTCTTCTTTTCTTCGCGTTCGAGAACAACCAGCGCTGCGAAGTGCATTCCGCGCGAGTCTTCACCTCCCGCGCCACCCATTGACGCTGTTGTCACAATGGTCCACTCGTCATTGAGGAGGGAATTGAGATCATTGGTCGCGTTATCCGATCCGGGCTGGTAATGGACGATGATGGCTTTGTGCTCTTTGGACATGGATTGTGATGTATCGCGCTTGATCTGAAACGCGGAGTGGAATTCTAAACGGTCAGCTGTTCAGCGTGGCGCTCTTGTTTTACGAGGTGAATGAACTCATCGAACAGGTAGTGGCTGTCGTGTGGCCCCGGGCAAGCCTCGGGGTGGTACTGCACGGAGAACCCGGCAAAGCGTTTGAAATGGAGGCCTTCCACGGTGCCGTCGTTCAGGTTTTTGTGGTCAATCGTTGCCACATCGGACGTGATCGAATCCCCTTCGACGGCGAACCCGTGATTTTGCGTAGTGATCTCAACGTGGCCCGTTGCCAGGTTGATAACGGGATGGTTGGCACCACGGTGACCGACCTTCATCTTGTAGACTTGCAACCCTTCGGCAAGCGACATCAACTGATGCCCAAGGCAAATCCCGAACAGCGGAATGCCAGTTTTCGTGGCTTCTCGAACCATCTCAACAGCTGCAGTCATAGCCCGCGGGTCGCCCGGACCGTTGGAAAAGAAAATGCCATCCGGGCTCCAAGAGAGCACACCTTCCAACGCCGTGCTGGCAGGAAATACCCGCACTGTGCAACCCCGGTTCGCGTATGAGCGGAGGATATTTCGCTTGACGCCGAAGTCGTAGACGGCGATGCGAGGTCCATCACCGAGGTGGAAATCATATGCCTGCTCCGTCGTAACGCGACTCGCCAACTCAAGGCCCACCATGCTTGGAACAGCCTTCGCCTTGGCGATAAGGCTTTCGTCGTCGAGATCGACCGAAGAAACAACAGCATTTAGCACGCCTTCCGACCTTATGTGGCGCACCAACCTCCGTGTATCGATCCCAGAAATCCCAACAAGGTTGTGCCGTTTCATATAATCGTCCAGCGATTCTTCCGCTGCTGCGTTCGCATGATTCTCCGTGAAAGACCTGACGATGAGTCCACTCACCATGGGCCGATCCGCTTCGGTTGCCTCCTCAAAGCAGCCGTAATTGCCAATGTGCGGGTAGGTCATCATCATTAGCTGCCCCACGTAGCTCGGATCGCTAATGATTTCCTGATAACCACTCATCGACGTATTGAAACAGAGTTCTCCGGTCGTTTCGCCAACGTAGCCAACAGCATCGCCAGTCACGACGATTCCATCTTCCAGAGCGAGTTTTGCGAGCGGACGTTTTAAAGCGTTTGACATGTTGAAAGGGCAAAAAAAAGGCCTCTTCCGAAGAACGGAAAAGGCTCAGAAACGGCCGGCCTGGGGGCCGAAACCGCGTCGAGAAAGTAAAATGTGGGGCGTTGAGGCGCCGCGCATCTGAACAGCAGTTGGTCTGAAATGAGCCGCAACTACGGCCTTGTTTCAGGGTTGGAAATTAGCGGGACGGATGACACCCGTCAAGGCACCTTCGTTGTCTTCACGTGGATCGCTCTTTGCCTGCCAGCTGGATCCGTCCGTGCGTATTCTTTCGGATTGTTTTCGTTGTGAGAAGGCGCGAAGACCCAACTTCCACCGTTTTGAGTGCATGAGCCGCTCTCTACCACTATTGGCTAACCGACGAGAGACCATGCGAGTTCGCGGGCTTGGCAGTCTTGCTGTCAGTTTGTTGGTTGTGGTGGGGATGTTCAAATTATGGCCGATCGCAACGGAGAGAAATAGCGACCCGAGGAGCTTTGCGGAGGTTCGCCAGCAGGAGATTATCGAACTCGAACTGATTGAACCGACCATTCAGAATCAGACCATCCCACCCACTCCACCTCCACTACCCCAGGAATTGACTCTTCCACCCATAGAAGTGCCGGATTCGCGCGTGATAGAAGAACGCGTCCGCGAGCTTGAAATGTCCCTCCCAAGCCCGAACTCGGTTCCGAACGCGCCGCCGTCGCCGCCGCCCGGCCCAGTCGGACCTTCGACGCCCCCGCCATCAAGTCCTCCGCCTCAACCCACCTTGGTCAGGCGTCCAGACCGCAGCCCCGTACCCGTTCGTTTCTCCGAGCCAGCTTATCCCCAGGCCGCTCGCGACGATGGAATTCGTGCCCGCGTGAGAATTGAAGTCTTGGTCGACGAGCTTGGTCGTGTCCAGGAAACTCGCATCACCGAGCGGGTTCGCATCGGTCGCGGTGACCGGGAAGAGCACGTTGAGTCGCTTCCCTATGGGCTCGATCAGTCGGCGCTGGAGGCTGCTCGCCGCTATCAGTTCCGGCCGGCAAGGCACGACGGGCGGGCGGTCCAGAGCTACACCACCATTACCTGCAACTTCGGCCTTTAGGCACCGAAATCCAGTTGCATCGTGGTCGGCGGATTGAAATGCGCGGTGGCAGAAGGTGGATGCGCAATCTGCCGAACGAGTTCATTAAAGTGTCCGGGCTGACCTACAAAATCGATTTGCGTGGCGTTGATGATGAGCAGCGGACTCTTGATGTAACGGAAGAAATATCGATCATACGCATCCGATAACTCCGTGATGTACGCACGATCCATGTTGGCCTCGTAGCTCCTGCCCCGAAGCGAAATATTATGCATGAGGCGGTCAACCGATGCCTGTAAATACACAACCAGATCCGGTGCGGGAGCGTTCGGCTCCATCAGACCAAAGAGGCTTTCGTATAACTTGAGCTCATCCCCCGAAAGGTTCACATGAGCAAAGATGCGATCCTTCTCAAACATGTAATCCGCGATGACGGATTGTTGAAAGAGATCACGTGTCGCAAAGGTCTTCTGCTGTCGGAACCGACTGGCTAGAAACGACAACTGCGTCTGAAATGCCCAGCGCTCGGGGTCCTCGTAGAAGTGCTGGAGGAAAGGATTTTCGTCAAACTCCTCCAGCACCAGTCGTGCCCCCGAACTCTCCGCCAGCATCTGCGCCAAGGTGGATTTCCCGGCGCCAATCACGCCTTCGACGGCGATATAGCGGAGACGATCGGGAAACTGATTCATCAATCCAGTCTAGTGTCTAGCTCCAATCGATGCGTGGTACGCTCAACGCGCATCGTGTCGGAGCAGCGTTCCAGAAGATCGGAAACCGTCGCGCCATCTGCACCCGGCACAACCAGATTGTGGACAAGATCTGACAACGGCTGTAAAACAAATCGTCGTTCGGCCATTCGCGGATGAGGAACGGTCAGGTCCTGAGATTCTTTGACTTCGTCGCCAAAGATCAGAAGATCCATATCAATAGACCGCGAACTCCAATCCTCTGCGACGGGATCACGCCCAGCTTCAATCTCGATCATTTTCAAGGCGCGGAGGAATTCATCGGCGGACAAACTCGTCTGAACCTGAACAACGGCGTTCAGGTGATCTGGTTGGGAATCTTGCGCAGGTAGGGTGTGCGCTTCCGTCTCGTAGATGCTGGAGATTCGTTCGACGCGAATATCGTCCGCCTCGCTCAATGCGTGGATGGCGGCACGAATTTGCCCAAGTCGGTCGCCAATGTTGCTCCCCATCCCCACGAACGCAGTAACTAGCTCCATTGCCATTTACCCTGATTCTCGCGACGCACGGTATGTAACATCCGCACGATCACAAGGGCCGCCGACTGGTGGATTCGGTTTTCGCACGGTGACCTCGACGCGCAATACTTCGGGGTAGTGGTTGAGCACTTCGTGGGCAATCGTGTACGCGATTTTTTCAATCAGATAGAACTTGTTGCTCAGCATCACTTCGCTGATAAACGCATAGACGCGTTCGTAGTCAACCGTTTTTGTGAGATCGTCGGCAACAGCGGCAGCGTCTACGTCGAGGTCCATCGCAACGTCCACCTCAAAGCGCCCTCCAATGCGGTGTTCCTCTTGCATAACGCCATGGTGGGCGTAGAAAACGGCGTTGACAAGACGGACGGTTGCGGGCATCATTGAATGGTTGAAGGGTGAAATTCGAACGGCGACTATTCCAACGAGCTACGTTCAGAGTCCGAGACTCTCTAAAAGGGCAAGGTTCTCCTCCGATATAGCTCCCGCTTCTCGGTCTGCGATGAGGTTAGCGGTGAAGAGCGTAGCATAAAGGCCGAGCACGCCATCACTTCGTTTCGCATGCTCGTTAAGAAGCGAGACGAGCTCGGCGTTGCGAAGGTTTTCGTTAACGTACAACGCACGTCGACCATCTGGTCCATCTGGAGCCTCAGCGGGAAAGCTCTTTTCGGGGTCAAACGTCCGTTGCCCAAGGTGGCAGCCGGTGCATTGAATAGGAGCCCGCAGTTCGCGAGGACCGGTTGATGTATGCGTAGTCAAGCGGCCGGCTACATCGTAGACGGCGAAATCCCAGAACCCATCCGGGCGACGTCGCTTGACGGTTGTTTCAAGCACGCGGTTACCATCCAGATGTTCGCCGATGATGAGCGTGCCAGGATCATAGATGATCTGATTGTCATGCTCCCGATAACCCAACAAAGCGTCTCGGAGAGCGCCTTCAGGCACGAAAACGCGTCGCCTCGCTTCCGTCATTACACCATCCATGTCGACGGAAAACCAAGCCGGATCGGTTGTACCCCAAGTCGAAGGATACACTGATCGAACCTCGTTCAGTGTCGGGAATAGTTGTCTTGCCTCGGCGTATGTCGTTTCGATAAAATCCTCAAACTCATCCCAGCCAATTTCTCCGTTGCCATCCGCGTCATTTAAAGCATCGCGAAACGCAGAATCGAGCAGTTGCGGATTTATCGCTGGCCCACCGTCTAAAATCAAGAGCCCGGACTCGACAGGGTCGCCACCATCGGGTGATACGTACCCCCCGAGATAGTAGGTAAGAAGTCGGGCTGCGTTACTTTTGTCCAGATTGACGGGTACGTGGGTGGCTGTCGTAACGTCAAGCGGGACCGATCGTCCACATCCAGAAATGGAAAGGCCGAGAGCCAACACAGCGAACGCTGTCCGTGCAACCGAGCGCATCGAGCCGAACACGATTAGACCGACGGTTTCGGCGTACCGACGCGTTTTGGTCTTTGAGTCGCCAGTAGATGCCGGAACGACGAATGTAGGATGTACGAGGTGCATTTAGTTGTGAAGGAGCGGTCCTTGCGTGCGGGGTACCTGAGTTAATTCGTTTCGACCAAAAATAGTCTCGCGGAATAGCAGCCCAGGCATCTATTTGCCGTCGCCTCTGGTCTTGGCTCGGTTTGGAACAGGCATTGCCAGATGTAGATGGTGGCGCGTTTTCGTGCCCTAATCCGCCAACTAGACCGCTTCGCGTTACAGTTTTGCCCTCACTGATTTCATCTGGCCCTCCCCTTACGAGTCGCGCCATCCTATTGGTTGGTGGAATGGCACTTTTCTGCCTCGCCATGCTCACGGCGCTGATCTTTGAATCAGGAGCGAAGACGGACGCCTCTCAGCTCCAGTTGGACGTTCCATCAGAACAGACAAACGGGCAGAATTCGACGAATGACGAAGACCTTACGGCGGATTCTCCGACCGGGCGCAACAGTGCCGTATTTGCCGCCGAGTCGCACCCGATCCCATCGGGCATGATCACGGCCCTTGAACAGGCGGCAGAAGAACCGCTAGATGTTGAACTAAGCCGCCTGCTGGATGCAATTCAGCGGGGCTTTGGAGAGTCCAGCGCGCAGATCGCCCCCACCCTTCGCCCCTACGCTTACCGCCTAGCCGGTCGCATGAATATCCGACCGGGCGCATTCCGAATTCGTGTTGCCGCTCCCAACGAAGAGCTCGCGGTTGCACGGACCGAAGTACTTGCACGCCTATTCGAATCGGCTGGAGTTGCCTCCAATCGGCTCACATTTATGCCCCGTTCGGGCATCCACAGCCTGACGGCTGAACCAGCTTAATTCATTTCTCCGCCAAATCGCATTCGCCATGTTCATTCTAGGCAGCGTACTTACAAACCTGATTCTTGCCGTTTCGCTGATTCTCGCAGCGGCTGTGGCAGGTCTTATGGCCTTCCACTATGCCAAAGCCAAGCTCCGCGAGCGCCAAGGGTACGTCTACGATCCGGAAACGGAGACGTTAGAGGATGACGCCGCGGGAATGGAGCAGCGTGCGAAGAGTGCAGACGAGATCGCGCAAATTCGTTTGCGTATCGAAACGCTGATGGAACAGCAGCAGATGGCGTCAGAGACACAGAATCAGCACCTCGGCCAGAAACTGGATGAAATCCGCACGCACATGGGGCAGCAGGACATGAAGATGGACGGCCTCAAGAGTGAGCTGCGTCACGAGATTCGCAGTCGCGATTCTGAACTTGGTGAACTTCGCCAACAGCTCGCATCAGCTCTCGATTCCTTTTGGAAAGCGATGCCTGCGCTTCCTGAAGGAGAGAGTCCTGGAACGGCCCTCGCATTACCTCCTGCTTCGAAATCCTCCGTCGAACCTACCGCCGGGGTCTCTATGGATTCTATTGAGTCGCAAACCATCGAGGTCACGGAGGCTGAAGTACTCGAGTCCATCTCCGAACTAACGACCGAAGACGCTGCGACTTCGGAAATCTCGTACGTAGACATTGAGCCGGACACGACGACCTCTTCCCTCCCTCCGATGGAGCCTGAGACAGTCACATATTCGGCCATTGATGTCGATCCAGACATTGCTGAGTTCGATTCCAAGCCGACAATCGCAACGTTCGAACCCATCGAGCCGGCATTTGCTCCGTTCAATCTGATCGAGCCAGAGCCTGACGCTTTCGCTTTCGATCTTGATTCCGAGCCAGCGGAAGCGACAGTCGCTCCGTTCGAGCCGATGGCAATGCCGGATCCCTCCGCGGAGTCTGAACATCCTATCGAAGAATCTGAAATGGAAGCTGCCAGCTCAACGTTTGCGCCGATAGAGCCGACAGCGCCGATCTACTCCCCCGAGGACCTGGAGCCTATCCGCAGCGACTTCGATCTGGAACCTGCTGAGGCGACGTTCGAACCCTTCGAACCAACGACGACGTTCGTGGCGTCCGAAGAACTGGAGCCAATCTCCGCGGACTTCTCTGCACAGTCAGCTGACGCGACGTTAGAACCCTTCGAGCCCGCACTGCCTTCATTCGCTCCCTTAAATTCGGAGGCAGTCCATTCCGACGCCGATTCGGAACCAGACTACGCGGCGTTCG
>JBBKWZ010000300.1:0-5197 GCA_037969195.1 Rubricoccaceae bacterium
GTTCCAGAGTGAATCTTCGAACATCGAATGGCTGGCGGACAGCCTGGGAATACAGTTTGAGAGCGCAAGCGAGATAGAAGGAATCGAAGTCTCAGACGAAGACCTTCGAGCACTTGGAGCGCGTTTCGGTCGCGAGGCGATAGGCCCAGGTGGGCCGTCCGTTCGTTTCAGTCACTTATGGGTAGCGAATCTGGAGACTGGCGAGGTGAATGCGTTGACGGGTGGTCCATTTGAAGTATCAAATCCCCAACTGTCGAGAGACGGCCAAACCTGGTATTTCCAATCCTCCGAAGGCTCACCTCACGAGTCACATGTTTACAGGATGGGCGCAGATGGAGGCGAACGCACTCGTCTAACGCGGCTCTCTGGTCGTAACGACTATGCGCTCTCGCCAGACGAAAAGTGGTTAGGGTTGCTGCACTCGCAGAGTAATCAGCCGCCAGAAGTGATTCTGGAGCCAACTGCCCCGATGGCGCGGGATGGCCGACAGGCACCGATCCGGTACCTCACGGCTTCACCAACCGAAGAATGGTTGGCGTATCCGTGGCGCGAAGCGGAGATTATCAACATCCCGGCAAGCGATGGTGTCTCCGTGCCGGCGCGAATTTATCGGCCAGATAATCCCAATGGAGCTGCGGTACTCTTCGTGCATGGCGCGGGTTACTTGCAGAATGTCCACCGATGGTGGAGCGGCTATTATCGTGAGTATCAGTTCCACAATTTGCTTGCAGACCAGGGTTATGTGGTACTTGATCTCGACTATCGGGCTTCAGCCGGCTATGGTCGGGATTGGCGGACGGCTGTATACAGGCACATGGGCGGGCGCGATCTGCAGGACTATGTTGACGCATCCACCTTTGTGGGCGAGCAATTCGGAATTCACCCTGAGCGCGTCGCGATCTATGGTGGCTCGTATGGCGGCTTCATTGCGCTGATGGCTCTATTCACGGAGCCTGAGCATTTCGGGGGCGGTGCAGCACTTCGGTCCGTAACCGATTGGGCACACTACAACCATGGCTACACGGCCAACATTCTGAATACGCCCGTCGAAGACTCGCTGGCCTACGCCCGTTCATCGCCTATCGAGTTTGCAGATGGACTGGAGGATCCGCTTCTAATGGCCCACGGGCTCATTGACGACAATGTGCAACCCCAGGACATTTTCCGCCTTTCTCAGCGCCTGATCGAGTTACGGAAGGAAGATTGGGAGTTGGCGATGTATCCCGTCGAGGCGCATGGATTCCAGGAGCCGACTTCCTGGGCCGACGAGTACAAACGCATTCTAAGGCTGATCGACAGAAGTGTTGGACCGGGCCGGCGGGCGCAGGGTGAGGTAAACGAGTGAAGATCTGCATCCTCTCGTATATCTACGAGGACGAACACGGATCGGCCCTCGCACAGGACGACCTTCCTTACGAGCCTTCATTCTACCTCGACGGACATGATGTTGAAACGGTCCATCTCGCGAAAACAACTGCGACCTCGCGCGTGGTCTCTCTTGCCGGTAAAGGCTACGATGTCTTCCTAAATCTCTGCGACGGCACTTGGGACGGGCACCAACCAGGCATCGAAGTCGTGCTTGCACTGGAGCGTATGGGCTTGCCGTTCACAGGAGCCACGTCCACGTTCTACGAACCCAGCCGCGAGGCCATGAAGCGCGTTTGCAACGCCTGGGACGTGTTGACTCCAAGGGGGCTCGAAATTCGTTGCACGCCAGATATTGACGTGGCCGAGCGGACGCTCAAATTTCCGCTGATAGTCAAACACCCGAACAGTTACAGCAGTATCGGGCTGACGCCGGATTCACGAGTCGAGACGTCTGCCGCGCTTCGGGCACAAGTCAAACACATGACGGAGACATACGGCGGGGCGCTTGTCGAAGAGTTTATCGAAGGCCGCGAATTCACCGTGCTTGTTACGGAGAATCCAGATGAACCGAACGGGCCAATCACCTATACGCCGATTGAGTTTCAGTTTCCCGAGGGCGAGACCTTCAAGCATTACGACTTGAAATGGGTGGACCACCAAGGCATGCGCGCAAGTCCCGTGATGGACCCCGCGCTAGACGAAGAGCTGCGGGAAGCGTCTCGGAGGTTATTTGTGGGCCTGGGCGGCACGGGTTATGGGCGTTGCGATCTGAGGCTCGATAATGATGGTCGGCTTTACATGCTGGAGATCAACCCGAACTGCGCCGTCTTTTACCCACCCGAGGACCCAGGCAGCGCAGACTTCATTTTGCTCAACGACCCTGCTGGACATATTGGCTTCGTGGATCAAATCATTCGAGCGGCGCTGGCGCGGCGCGAACATGATCATCAAAGCTGGATGATCCGCGCAACAGAAAAGGGCGACTATGCAACGTGGGCAAGTACTGTCATCGCTGAAGGAGAATGTATCCAGCGCTATGAAGAGCATTCCCACATATTGGTGACCCGCAAACACGTCGAGCATCTTTGGGATGAACGGATGAGCGACTGGTTTGCCCGCTATGCCTGGCCCCTCACCGACGATATTTGGGTGATGTGGAGCGACAAGCCCGACGAATGGAGGCCCATCAACCACAGTTGTGACCCAAACGCCTGGCTTGAAGGTCTTGACCTCGTCGCCCGTCGCACGATCGAGGTTGGCGAAGAGATTACCATGGACTACGCCACTCTTTACAACGAACGGATGCCGGAATTCACTTGCACGTGCGGCGCCAGCAACTGCCGAGGAATCATTCGCGGGTCGGATTTCTTGTCGCCGTTTGTGGCTCAATACGGCTCGCACGTTTCTGACTATGTGCGGGCTAAGCGCCTTCAACTCGTAAACGGACATGCGCCGACCGTCGCTGACACGCGTGCGGCGCAACCAGCCTCGATGCTGCATGCGAAATGATGGCGGGGAATGCGCGCAACTGAATTAGGCCGCGAGCCGCATTAGCCCGCGGGCGGGAAGCTGGCGGGCGCAAACATCCATTACTGGTGCAGTAGCCAGCTCGCGTTTCATTTCTTTAATGGCCCGCTCGCACGCTCGCTTGGAAGGAAAGTGCTCGGAGTTGAACAGCCGATGGCCCGAAGCCGTCGTCAGCCACCAGAAGTACTGACCGTCGGGTGCGCGGCCGATTCCTACGTACGTTTTGCTTGTCATCGTCGGTTGATGTGGGAGTTCAACCGACGCAATGTATTGGTTTGGTGTGACACCAGCTTGTCACGCACTGCTCATACGTTGTATGGTGTATCATCAGAAAGACTTTCCATGAGCACATTGCTTGATTACCTCCACATAGTCGGCCTTGATATCGAAACCGTTCCACTTCCCGTTGAAGGTTTCACGGAAGGCCAAATGCGCCGCTACGAACTGGACGTAGCCCGCAAGCACGAGCGCATCAAAGGCACGCCCGACGAGGGCTTGACGGACGACGAAATCTCGAATCTCATTCGCGCTACCAATCCCATGCTCGGTTGGGTGTGCTGCGTCAGCGTCGTTCGTGCGGATCTCAAGGGCAACCGTCAGCCAGGCCGCAGTTATGGCTGTGCCACGGTGGAAGAAGAAGGCACCATGCTGAGGGAATTCTGGGACGCCATTGAGCGAATGGAGCGTTCTGCATCTGAAGAGTTCGCTGAACAGATTCGTGGCAAGCGACTCTACAACGACCCCGGCCCCATTCAATGGGTCACGCTCAATGGCAAAGATTTCGACATCCCTTTCCTTCTCGCTCGCAGCGGCAAGTACGGCATTGACCTTCCTTCGTCAGGGTTGCGAAGTACGTACGCCTTCAGCCACGACCCCCATTGCGACCTGAAGATGCTGTTTGGCAAGAACGTCTACTTCAGGTTAGCCGATTTGTGCGATCATCTCGGCATCCCGCATACAAAGGACGACATGGATGGAAGCCAAGTTGCTGAGTACATCGAAAGTGGCAAACTCGAAGACGTAATCGCATATTGCCAAAGCGATGTGGAGCGTACGCTGGATTGTTTTTTTGCCGCGCGTGGCGTGATTCCGAAGCGTGGTGACAAGTGGTAGCGCGAAAGCGTTCCGGGTAATGCGTCGACAAGCGTTTTTCTCGACGCGGTATTACCCCGTTGATATACATTCCTCTACACCCTTCTCGAGGCCTTCTGTGTCTCGTGCCGCCACGGGGTGTTCATGCGGGTGGAGCATCCCTGGCGGTCGTTGAGCATTCCTCACCTATCCAATGCGACCCATGAAAATCGTTACTCGACGTTTCGGCTTCCTCCTGCTGTTTGCTGTATCGGCCCTAACAAGTTTGCCAGCAGTTGGCCAGGGCGTTACAACGGCAGCCCTTCGCGGCTTCGTCGTAGATGAAACAGGACAACCCCTACCCGGTGCAAACGTTACGGCCGTACACGTGCCTAGCGGTACGATCTACGGTGCGGCGGCGCGAAGCGAAGGTGCTTTCGCGATTCCGAACATGCGTGTTGGCGGGCCTTATACCATCACCGCCAGCTTCGTCAGTTTCGAGTCTCAGGTGGAAGAGAACGTCTTCCTCAGTCTAGGGCAAACGCTACAGAAAGACTTCCAACTTGCCGAACAGGCTATTGAGCTCGGTGGAGTAGAGGTTTCGGCGGAGGTGGACGATGTGCTCAATGCAAGCCGCACCGGCGCTGCCACCTATGTCGATGAGGCAGAAATGGCCATGCTTCCCTCCATTAGTCGCTCCACGCGTGACCTGACGCGGCTTGACCCGCGTTCTGATGGCAACTTCAGCTTTGGCGGCCGCAACTGGCTCTACAATAATGTCTCACTCGACGGCTCCTACTTCAACAACGCTTTTGGCCTCGACGACCCCGCGCCTGGAGGTCAGGCTAACGCTGAGCCCGTTCCCTTCGACGCCATCGACCAAGTACAAGTGTCCATCGCGCCATTCGATGTTCGGGAGGGCGGCTTCACGGGCGCCAATATCAACCAGGTCACCAGAAGTGGCTCGAACGAATTTGAGGCTTCGGCCTACTCGTTCTACCGGGATGAGAATTTGATCGGCAACGCCGTGAGCGGGAATGATGTCCGCGCTAACCCTGCTTTGACATTCAACCAGTCTGGCTTTTCGCTGGGCGGCCCGATTATGCGCGACAAGCTCTTCTTTTTCGTAAACGGGGAACTGTCGCGGCGGGACGATCCGGGATCCAACTTCATCGCCAATCGCGACGCAACCGTCGGTTTTGGGGAGAGTCGTGTTGATGCCGCCGTGATG
>JBBKWZ010000301.1:0-4852 GCA_037969195.1 Rubricoccaceae bacterium
CGATCTGCCGGGCCGCGTCGCCGCGAATGCGCAGAATGAAGTAAACCACGCCGGCGCCTAAGAGTAGGCCCAGCAAAAGGAACAGAAAAGGAATGAAGTCCATGCGGATGGAGTCGCCAGAGAATGCTAACAGTACACATCAATGCGATGTGCTGCAAGCAAGTCTCCAGAGTACAAAAAGAGGGTGACATACGCTGTCACCCTCCTTCGCTTGGCGGTCAACCCCTCTGAAACCCGATCAGAGTTGTGCTCTAAAGTCGGGCCGTCACCTCTTCAATATCGGTGTGCAAGGTGCCCAGAACTTCCTTGGCGAACACAACTTGGCCATCGTCTTTCACATCCATCAAATGAAGTGAATACCCAAGATTGGAGGCGACGGACACCAGCGATTTGACATCCTGACTTTGCATAAGGATGTCTTGCAGGCAGCGCGCGTCGGCGGGCGCGTAGTCCGATTTATGGCGTTTCGGATAGGGCCCCGAAGGTCGGATAATCGGTCCGTTGGCCTTGGAGAAAAACCGATAGCCTTCTTCGGTCAGATTCCTCAGGAGTTCCTTTGCTTGCTCAACGTTCGCGGTCGTAGCCGCGCAACTCTCAATCGTCATCATGGCGGTAGAATGGGTTAGGTAGAGAACAACGACTGGGAGCAGCGTGCCAACAGTAGTGAATCTGCACGGAACCTTGATCGTCGCACGCGTCTGTTGCGTTCTTTGTCACCTTTGTACGGCAGTCCATCGCGATATACGTTTCGCCTCAGGAATGGTCTGTGGCTGAGCGGCCTCCAAGTGCCTCTTTATTGCCGAACGCGTATAGCACTCTACCCGTTGGTTTGCTCGCCCTCGTCGGTCTCGCGCCAACATGTCGCGGCGAAGGCCAGCGCGCCCGCGAGAATCAGAATACCCGATGCCAAGAGCGGACTCGCACCTCGAATCGCCTCACCAAGTAGGTCCATCGACGTCGCGCCCGGCCGTATTTCACTCGCAAATGCGAGGTTTCGAACGAAGTGCTCGTATATGCCAAAAAAACCCCCTGCTACGACGATGCCCAGGGCAATCCGTGCTGAGATAAAATTGTGGGGGATGACCCAGACTCTGGCAACGGCAATCAGCCCGAGCGCAGACAATCCGAAAGGGATCCACTGAAGCCACTCTTGTGTGTGCTCTGCAAGCCACAATTCCACAGGAGTCCCGGCAAAGACAAGGGCAGCGCAGCCCAGGAGAAACCGCCGATAACGGTCCGCCGCATTCACGACCCTGCTATGTACCTGCCAGCACTAGCGAGTTCATCCGGCGATACATGCTGAGCGAGCGCTTCCAGGAACGCGTCCCGTGAAGCGAAGGGGCGTCCCGCGGCGAGGGTTTCCGCTTCAGATTCGTCGAGGCCGGGGACCTGGGCTAGAGTGGGCAGATCGCTAGCGTTGGCGTCGATAGGCACAAATACGTAGGCTTCGTACGCGGCCACCTGGTTTGCGTCTACGTACTTCCCAATTTCTTGGCGGAACTGCTGGATGCTCACGTACGGCCGGTACTCATCGAATTCGTGGGACATCCGATCCCCAACATCTGGAATGGTCATGAACTCCTCCAGTGCAGCGGTGTTGAGATTCAGCGGCGTTTCCGGGGGAGTAGTGCTTGTAACGGTTGCACTCGACCCAGGCGTGCCGTTGGTGGAAGGTTCCGCTTCGTCCGTCCGCGACGTGCAGGCGCTAACTGATATCACGAAGCAAAGAAGGATGATGCGCATAACTGAGCGAGATTTAGGTTGAAGAAGGTACATCCGTCCGCGCTACTTACGCCTCAGCCTAGCCGCATGAGGCTTGCGAAACGGGAATTCGCGTCTTGCTTCGGAAGGTCGCCGCGACCCCGTTATGAATCATGCCTGAAGGCTGCCGATTGTTGTGCCCAGAGGGGGACTCGAACCCCCACACCCTTGCGGGCGGCAGATTTTGAATCTGCTGCGTCTACCAATTCCGCCATCCGGGCAGCGGGCGCGCAAGATACGATGCGCACAAAAAAATAGAGTCGGCGCGCCACCGTGGCGAGCCGACTCTGGACCTGTTGAAATTCTGGTGTGCTTACTGGCCGTCTACTGCATCGTGAGCAGCATCAGCAGCGTCGCCAGCAGCGTCGCCCATGGCATCAGCGGCATCGCCAGCAGCATCAGCAGCGTCGCCAGCGGCGTCGCCCATGGCATCAGCAGCGTCGCCCATAGCGTCGGCAGCGTCATCCATAGCACCAGCAGCGTCGTCCATTGCAGTGGAATCGTCCACGACCTCTTCGGTCGGGGCCATTTCGTCGGTTGTGTCAGTCGCGTCAGTGGTCTCTGAACCGCAAGCGGCAAGGCCAAAAGCAGCAACTGCGAATGTAAAGACTAAGAGCTTCTTCATAATTGTTGGTACTCCTACAGCCGAGGCTGCGCAGAGCATAATTGGGTGAGTGAAAATCCGGAAAGTCTTGCTCCGGGAAATGTGGCGGGGCTCGCCTGGATCAAGACTGACGGCGCAAACTACCATTGTTGGGATGCCGTCAAGTGCTCAATAGCTAAATCCCGCAAACCTTCGACAAATCTGATATTCGGGTCTGGGGAGCTCCCAGGGTCTACTTTCTCCCCGGAAATCACCTTCAAGAGCCGTCAATGCGTCTGTCTACCTTCGCCTTTCTCGTCGCCATAATCCCAATAGCAACCGTCGCACAGGATGACGAGGCCAAATGGGATGTCAATGAACCCCACGGCCCTACGGAGTCCGTAGCCTTCTCTACGATGGAAGGCACATGGATGAATCTGGATGTTAGCCCGGATGGTTCGGAAATCGTCTTCGATCTATTGGGTGATCTCTACCTCTTGCCTATCAGCGGAGGAACGGCGAGGCGCATAACGTCGGGCCCCGCGTTTGATATCCAACCGCGATTCTCGCCAGATGGGCGCCATATCAGCTTTACATCTGACCGCTCGGGTGGCGACAATATCTGGTACATGGACCGCGACAGTGCCGATCCGCAGCAGGTAACAGATGAGTCGTTTCGCCTTCTAAACAACGCCGTTTGGACGCCCGACGGCCAAAACCTGATCGCGCTAAAGCATTTTACCAGCGGACGTTCCCTGGGTGCCGGTGAGATGTGGATCTTCCATCGTTCCGGCGGAGGGGGCCTTCAACTGACCGAGCGCCGAAATGACCAGCAAGATGCCGGCGAACCGGCCATGAGCCCGGATGGGCAGTACGTGTACTACTCCGAAGACCTCACATAGGGCCCCAATTTTCAATACAACAAGGACCCGAACGCAGGGATCTACTCAATCCGCCAGTTGGATCGCGAGACTGGCGACCTCGAAACCATCATTGGCGGGCCGGGCGGCGCAGCGCGGCCACAACCCAGCCCAGATGGACGCCAGATCGCGTTCGTTCGGAGGGTCCGCAACAAGTCTGTGCTCTTCGTCTACGACATCGAAACAGGCGCGGAGCGTCCCGTCTACGATGACCTCAGTCCAGACCAGCAGGAAACGTGGGCAATTTTTGGTGTGTATCCGAACTTCCAATGGCTTCCGGACGGCTCAGCCGTTGTGCTCTGGGCAAAGGGCGGTCTCCATCGGGTTGATATGGCAACGGGGCAATCCACGGAGATTCCGTTTTCGGTGGATGTTGAACTCGACGTAACTGAGGCCGTGCGATCGCAACAGGAGGCCGCGCCTGACCGCTTCACCGTTCGGATGATGCGGGACATGGCGACCTCCCCAGATGGAAGGACCATCGTGTTTCACGCCGTTGGGTACCTCTGGAAAATGGCCTGGCCCGATGGGGAAATCATGCGCCTGACTAACCAGAGCGACCACTTTGAATACGAACCGTCGTTTTCACCGGATGGGCAAACCATTGTTTACACCTCGTTCAATGACGACGAGTATGGTTCGATTCGTTCGATAACGCTGGACGGAGGCGAATCCCGTACGGTTACACAGGAGCCAGGGCATTACTTCACGCCCCGATTCTCGCCCGATGGTGGGCAGATTGTCTTCGATCGCGAATCGGGCAATGGCCTGCGTGGGCCACTCTATGGTGTGGAAACAGGACTATACATCATGGACGCCCGCGGCCGCGACCTAACCAAGATCCGAGATGGCGGTGATGAACCGCGTTTCTCGGCGGATGGCGAGCGTGTCATGTTCCAAACAGGCGGTGGTCTGGATAAGCAGTACCGAAGCGTTGACATTCATGGGGGAGATCTACGAACGCACTTCACCATGAAGTACGCGACCAGCGTTGTCCCGAGCCCAGACGGGAAATGGATTGCGTTCACGGACGCGTTCAATGTCTTCGTTGCGCCGTTTCCGATGACGGGCGGCGAAATTGAGATCAGTAAAGAAATGACTGCGATCCCCGTCACCCGAGTCAGTCGCGACGCTGGAACGGAGCTTCAGTGGGTAGACAACAACCGCGCACTGCGCTGGATGATTGGGCCAGAGGTGTACACGCGGCGCCTCGACGAGGCTTTCGATTTCCTCCCCAATGCGAATGCCGATTTACCCAAGCCCGACTCCGTCGGTGTGATGATCGGAATGGCGTTGCCTTTTGATGCACCTCCGAGTACGACCGCGCTCGTCGGAGCGCGCATCATCACCATGAACGGCGACGAAGTGATCGAGAACGGAACCGTCATTGTTGAAGGCAACCGCGTCCTGGCTGTTGGAGATCGGACTCGCGTGACGCCGCCCGCTGGGGCGAACGTGATAGATGTCACGGGCGCGACCATCATGCCGGGCATTGTGGATGTCCATGCTCACGGCGGCCACTTTTTCGGAGGCCCCCTGCCACACGCCAACTGGTATCACTACGCCAACCTCACTTATGGGGTGACGA
>JBBKWZ010000302.1:0-10720 GCA_037969195.1 Rubricoccaceae bacterium
CGGGTGTTTACGCTGTTCAGGGCGGCACCGGCGACGACGGCTGCGAAGCGAACTACCGGACAACGGTCGCTGTCAACGCCTACAGCGAGCCCACCGAATCCAGTGAGCATATCAGAACCGTGGATGCAAGCCGACGCATCGACTGGAATGATCGTTCGGAATCATTAACTGTCGTAATCCGGCCCGCGATATTTCGAGCGCTTGAACACGTCCCGATCAGTGGTTACAGTGATTCGCCACATGGCGACGGGACGCTGCATCTTTCCGGAGGTGACCGACTCGAAGTGCTGGCGTATGCAGGAGAAGGCGATTCCTACTATCGGGTAAGTGGAGAGGTCTATGTGGGTCATACGCCTGGAATTGGAAGCGTAATTACAGGGCTAAACGACAAGTTTGAACTTGAGAACGAGCCCGTCATTCAAATCTGGGTTCGTTTGATCGGGCACAATGAGAAGCCGCAGGCGTGGGTGAACGTCAGCCAGCCGGGCGTGGAAGCCTACGGTTCACGCTGTGGTGGGTAATACGTCAATCTGATCGTTGATAACTTTGCATGAGTAGAGTCGACTTCAAAGGTGCGCTGCAAAGCGCTTTGGCCAGCCAGGCTGAGGTTAGTAGAGATCCGAACTCGCGGACCGCCAGAAAGACCGGGCGGATCGCGGGACTGATTTTGACCGTGCTTGGAATAGTCTGTGGAGGAATATCGTACTACCTCTACACCATAGAAGGGATTGTTTCCCCTATGCTTTTGGGCGCCACGCTGACCTTCTCAGCATTGGGCATTTTTCTAGCGATCAGTGGCAGGATGCCTACGTTTCCCAAGAAAAAATAGGTTTTGGACTCTCCCGAACGGGTTTACACTTCTTTGCGGCCGTCGCAATACGCCGACGTGGTTCGTGCGAACCAGACGTTTGTCGAAAGGTTACGTAGTTCGCCTGAGAGGCAAGGATTTACAATCTGACTCTTTCACAAAGACCCTTCAGGCATCGCTTTATCCCGTCGATACCCCCGAGGAACCGGCACGAGAAGTTGTGGAATCCAACACCGACGTCGTCAAACTACTAACGGAAATCCGCGACGATCAGCGCAAGCAGATTGAGGCATACGAGACCGCGACGTCAAAGTCGCTTGCGTTTCAAGAACGTGCGGTCGACAGACAGGACGAAGCTGTCGATCGACAGAAAAAGATTGTGGCCGTCTATTTCAAGATGCTCGTTGTGGGTGGGGTCCTATTCGTGGGAATCGTTGGCCTAATCATTTACCTTTTGCGTCTACTTAGTCACTTTTAGACTGTATGCGCACGTACATTCGGTATCTCTTCGGCGGAGAATCAAGTACATCCAGAATGTCCGACATTGGTCGTGGCGCACTTCGGGTGTTTACAGGGCTGGCGTTGGCTTTCGGTCACGGTCTTGGAAAGCTTCCGCCATCGGAAAGATTTATTGATCGCGTCGCGGATATGGGATTCCCGTTCGCTGCGTTTTTTGCGTGGGCGGCCGGGTTGTCAGAGTTCGCAGGAGGTCTGCTTCTGGCGGCTGGTCTGCTAACCCGCCCCACCTCATTGTTCCTTGATTACGATGAGCGTCGCAGGCTTCATTTCACACGCTGGCGATCCGTTTGGGACGCGCGAAAAGGCGATCCTATTTGGATTCATTGCCATGATGTACCTCCTTGCCGGGGCTGGGCGGTACTCCGTGGATGCATTGATCCGACGAAAGCGTGTCTGAATTTAGGATTTCGGACGGTCGTCGTAGAGCGTGTAGGTCGTCAACTTGTGCGCGATTTCCAGAGCACGTTTGATGCGCGTATCGGTCCGCTTTCCACCTGACACGTGCAGATTGAAGCTGCGCTGTCGGCCTGGTGTCATCCTGTAGAAGCGTTCCGCTGCCTCTTCGTTCTGATCCAACACGCCTACCAGCTCGTCGCACAACTCCACGCGGTCGGGATAAGGATCGGGCCACAAATCGATGAGCACGGTTTCGCCATACTCGACGCCCATCTCGCGCATCATGGCCTTGCTAACGAGCACATACCGCTCGCCGTCCTGCCGACCGGTAATGGCGCGGCGATATTCGTGACCATTCATATGGCAGATCAAGCGGCGAATGCCTTCCTTTTGCAGCTCATCTGCAATCTCCGTCGGGATTGGCAAGTAGTGCATGATTGGAAAGCCCTTCTCTTGCTTGAGAAGCGGAGCCGCAAAGCTATAAGTCTGGTCTGGCTGCATTCTTCGTCCTCGCCCGTCGTTTATGCCCCGGGTGCGATATTCGCCTCGCAACCCAGTATACGTTTTCTAATAAAAGCGCTTGCCCTAACCAACCGATTGAAGCGACTCTCGTGTGATCTTGTGGTTGTGGTCTGACTACGTCCGACTATCGCTTGATTTTTGGTAGTGTGTAGTGAAGTCCTTTTACCCAGCCTATGCCATGCGTTATCTCATCTCCCTAACATTCACAATCTTCGCCCTAAACGTTCACGCGGAGCCTTTAATTCAGAGGTCCTGTAGCGGGCCACTTCTTCAAATAATTGACAGGTCAACGTCTGACGAAGTGCAATCTCGGTGGCAAGACAACGTGATGGACCCTGGTAGTCGAAGGGGACTCGTACAACAAATCGTTAGTGATCTTCCGCCCCTGCAACAAGCCGCCGTGAGACGTGTGGCATTTATAGATAGGTCATCGGGTAGTAACACTTATGTCACTGGCTGGAGTCCCACAAACTCACATCAAGACCTAATATATCTGAATGGCAGCCTCTACTCCGAGTCAAATCTGGCTAACAGCCCTGCAGCTATGGTAGAAATGCAGCACACGCTCGTTCACGAGGCTACACACGCCGCTGCAAAACTTCTTCATTCAATAACGGATGCGGATGTTCCTGGCATTTTCGTGTTCCAGCCCGATTCTACTCTGTGGCCAGAAGACTGTCGCCGGTTTGCCCGTGAGATTCTCAATTCGACGAGAATCAAGGGTGGCCTTCTGCAAGAATGGACGCGCATGCACGAAGCCCTCGAAGAAGTTGGCTTGACAGCAGATTATTACGGTGATGACTGGCAGGAAACTCAGGCCTCGCAGGCCGCAGATGATGGTTTCATGTCACCGTATGGTGGTGAGAACGAAATGGAAGACATGTCTGAGTTTGCAAGTTGGGCAGAGACGGGACACCACTTTAATGGAGTTCCACAGGCGACGAGAGAAGATTTTGCCTGCAGTCGCATGGGCGGATATTCGGGATCAGCCATACCCTCAGAGTTTGCAGCAGCAATGACGAAGTTGGGGTTTCTACTCGATCTACAGATGATCTCACAAAGCGGCTATAATCGATGTATAGCATCGGTTGGAAGTCACCAGCTGAACGAAGAACCTGTTTCTAGTGCTATTCAGGTAGTTACTGGAGAGCCGCGTACGGCTAGAAAAGTCCTATCAGATGAAGTAGCATCCTGGATGGGCAGGCGTGAACCATCGGGAAACAGGTACTTCTACCAGATGGACGCACAAGGCCAATATCGAATAGGATCGGATGAGCAAGGTTGGGACGAAACCCCCGTCCATGCATCTATCATGATTGACCTCCATCCAGCGTCGGATGATGACGTTGATGACGTCTCATGGCCCCGAGGGATATATCAGCTTCATCCAATTACACCCGACGGAGGTAGTACGCGGTTCATCCTTGAATTTGAAGAAGCAGGCAACGAGACTTTCTGGGCATCCTCTGGATGGATTCTAATCACAAGAGCAAGTAACAGATTGATTCGTGGTTCCGTGGTTGTGCAGGATGGCATACGTCCTATGGGCGGGTTCGAGATTGACAACACTTCCCTTTTCCATGCCACGTACTACTTCGCTATGAAGAAGTAGAATCTGCGCAATCCCTGCTTTAGGCACCACGCGTTAGAGTCCGACACCAGCCATGTTTCGACGCCTCCCTGTACACACCAGCCACAGTATGGCACTCGAAGTCTGCAGGATTGAGTGGTTGGGAACGCATGATGGCATTGCCAGAACCCTTTCTCACCAACCGAGATCTAGTTGTCAGCATCCTTGACTTCCAAACAACGCGCCTACCTGCGCGGCCTGGGTCACACACTTAAGTCACTCGTTCACGTCGGGAAGGACGGGGTTACCGAAGCCCTGATTGATTCCATCCGACAGGTCCTCTCAACGCACGAGCTCATCAAAGTCCGCGTGCGTGATTCTGCGCCGGAGAGCCCAAGGGAGAGTGCGGAGGCCGTTGCCAACGCGATAGAAAATTCAGTGGTCATTCAAGCTGTCGGTTATACGGCGCTCATCTATCGGCCCCATCCGGACAAGCCGGATATCAAACTGCCGGTGTGATGGCATTCAAAATCCGCTTGATTTCCGTAATCGAGTAGCAAAAGAGCTTGCTAGCTAGTCGTTTCCTCTTTGCGCCACGAGCGGAGGAACACTCACTAATACGCCCCCGATCCGTGAAGCACGACTTTAGCTGTGCGAACGAGGATCACAAAATCCAGCCAGAGCGACCAGTTGCGCACGTAGTAGGGATCCCAGCGCTCCATGCCAATTGTGCCAGAATCGCTGCGGCCGTTCACCTGCCAAAGACCCGTGATGCCCGGTCGAACGCGCTCGCGCAGTTCGCGGACGCGCTCAGCAAGTTCTTCCTGGTGATACTGTGGCAATGGGCGTGGTCCAACGAGGCTCATCTCGCCAACGAGGACATTGATCAATTGCGGAAGCTCATCGAGTGAGGTTCTGCGGAGAAACCGTCCGATTCGAGTAATTCGGGGATCCTTCTGAAGTTTGAAGTGCGCGTCCCATTCGGCGCGAAGTTCTGGAGCGGATTGCAATGCACTTTCCAGCACCGCATCCGCATTATGGACCATCGTCCGCAGTTTCCACGTGTGAAACAACTCGCCGTCCTGGCCAACGCGTTCCTGGCGGAAGAATGGATTGTGTTTGTCTTCCAACCAACAGAGACCAGCAAGCATGAGGACGAGCGGAATCCATGCTGGAGCCGTGACGACGGCGATGAACAAATCCATCAACCGCTTCAACAGGCGCGGAAGTGGGCGAGTAAGGTTGGACGTGATTTCCAGCCCAAGCACGCCGACAAGATCACGCGGCTTGACCCAAAGCGAAGGGGCGTCGAATAGATCAGGGATGACTACAACGGTACTGTAGCAGGTCAGCGGTCCTTCCAGTAGCTCGACCTGTTGCTCGGAGGTTTTCTCGGGCATCGCGAGGAATGCAATAGCCGCATCGGTAGTCACGCGGTCGGTTCCGCCTACGATGGGCACGGTGTCGAGGAAATCTCCCCATTTTTCTCTGTCGTCATCAAAGACGGCAATAGGCCGATAACCCATTCCACGTTCCTCTTGCAGTTGACGGACGACTTGTCCACCCGCGCGACCCGCGCCATAAATAACCGTGGGCATGCCCCATGCATCCTTGCGAACAAGCACGGCTTTGACGAGCGTGCGAGCCAATGGTACCGCGATAATGCTCAGCATGCCTGCCAGGCCTACGGTCAGGCGGCTGCTTTCGTTGTTGGCTTCCAGGTTCGGTCCAGCAAGCCAGATCCCGACGATGGCCAATCCGAAAACGGCGAGCAGCGTCCAAAAAAGGCGGCGAAGTTGCTCAACGGCGCCCAGGCCATAGCCGGGAATAAGTTTAGCAAGTGCTGCCCCGCCCACGTAAAGCGGCAAGATGACCCACGCGCCGCCGAGTACCATTCTTGGTTCTCCAAGCATCCACTGGCGAAGGAGACCTGCGAACAACAATGTCCCGGCAAGGGTGGCGAGTTCTGCCGCCAGAAGCGCCGATGCGTTGGCAACAGTCCGACGCGCGAACGACGCCGTGCGCGACTTGGCCAAAGCCAGCCGATAGGAAAATGATTTCTCGGAAGCGAGAACCTGGGAGTTCATGGAGAGAGAGATGTGCTTCCGCGTCGTTGTGCGGATTCCGTGCCCGTCCCATGTGCTCCTGTTTGCCGCCATCAAACGGAATGGGAACGTTCCGCCGTGAGTTCTCAAGGACGAATATTCCTACCTGCGGCCCAGGTTGATATCTGATGGCAATCGATCTGGATCTGCACCCGGATGGCCATAGATCTCGCGAATGGAAGCATCAGCGCCGTAACCAAGTAGCGATTCAGGCAATACGGGCGCGCCTTCGCTAACCAGCGATTGCAGGTTTTCCAGGCCCGGCCATTCGGTCGTGGAATCAATCAGACGAGCGGTCGCGTCGCCCCTGGTTAGCTGTTGCCAATTCGTTAAATCTCCGCTCCGAAAGCCCGCAGCCACTCCTCCATTGCTAGGATGAAAGAAGAACGTGGATGTCCGGAGATCATTGATCTGGTGGCGTCCGTACACGTTACCCTCAAAACGGTTGGATCGACTGTGCTGAAAGCTGGACCCTTCAACGGAGATCTCGCGCGCTACTTCGGACGACGTCCACGCGTTGCTGACAATTAGATTGTTGTAGAAAACATTGTGGCCATCCTCTGCTCGACGATCTGGGTCAAGGCGGATCCAAATACCGCCCCCCTCATTCCGGACGACGGTGTTATGGACGAATGCGTTTCGCGACGCCGCCTGCGAGAGGATGCCGGCACCACTGTAACCCCGCCAACGATTATCCACCACGAGGTTGTGCTGAACCAGCGTCCGAGTCGATTGTAACTCGATCATGATTCCCGCCACGTCGTTGCGCAAGGCGACACTCGATTCGATTGTGTTCTGCGAGTTGTTGCCGTCAAGCCAAATGCCGGGTCCTCGATTATCTGTCGCGGTATGACGGCGGATGACCGTTTGGTGCGTGTTGTGCCATTTGCCCCCGCCCGCTTCCCAGAACGGGTCATATCCCTTCCAGTTATTGCCGATGGCTTCTGTGTCCTCGAATAAGCATCCGTCGCATGCTGCCACGAAGCCAATTTGGCCATTGTTGTTGGCGGCAACGTGTCGGAAAATGTGGTTCAGACCAGAGCCGTCGACTCCCGCTCCATTCGTCCACTCGACAGTCACGTCCTCTACCAGGGATCCCTCGCTACCTGCGCAGAAGGCACCCCACTGCGCCCGATTAGTTGCGTGGCGAAACGTGAATCCGACGACGTGTAACCAACCTGGAGTATCTGTATCTCCGCAATCCGGATACAAGTTCTCTCCAGTCGGTTGGAACAGAACTGTGCGATGAGCCACCTCGATCGTGCCGGCCTCCGAGGGTGTTTTGTCACCTTGGAATCGTGCCAGAATTGCCTGCTGCGCCGTGTCTGAGCCTTCAACGAAGAAGGTGCCGGGCACAACATCGTCCCGTCTGAATACCACCATTAGAACCTCACCATGCACGACAACGAGCTCGCGTCGCATCACGTTGTCACGTGCGTCGCTATACATGGGCAGTTCCGGCCCCGTCCAAACTCTTCGCCAGACATTGCCTTCTCGCCTCCACTCCTCAGCTTCAGCTGCGTCAGCGCCGGAGATAACCACATCAGCACCGGCTGCCGCCGCGTATGTAATTCGTCGATCCGGTCCAGTTCCTCCAAATCTAGGCCGAACGGCTTCGCGATAAATGCCTGACTCTACGATGACCGCATCGCCAGCTCTAAGCACAGTAGTCGCGCGTCCAATCGTTCTCCAGGGACGCTCTCGTGTGCCTGAGTTTAAATCATCCGCCACGTCGTTTGACTGGTCGACCCAGTATGTTTGGCCACCTTGGGAAGTGTATGCCTCTTCCGGTAATACACAACCCTTGGACTCTATAAACCACATGCCGCCCGAGCATGCATCCGTCGGACTAGTTGCCATCGAAGAGGAAGGCGACGCATCTTCTGGCCCAATGTCTGCACTTTGGGCGTTGCATCCGTTGAGGAACAACACCAGCGCCCAGCAACAGGTGACGCGGGTTACCAGACGAGTTTTCGGCATATGAAAGCCTCGGCATAGCGGCAGGCGGCTTCGACGCCGCGCAGTCGGAGCAAGCCGCGAAACGTCTCTGCGTCGTACCACGACTTCTCGCGCTGACTCGGAAAGTGGTTCATTAGCAGAGCAATCTTGCGATTTGCTATCGCCTCATCGACTTCAACGTAGGTGTTCGGACTACTGAGTTCGCCGTCCCATTTTGGTATCTCGTATTCGGCGATCACCGAGTTTCCGCGGAATGTGTTCCATGTCAAATCAGAGACAATCCGGTGGTCCTGATGCCGATCGTCGCGTTGATGAGTAAAGACGAGATTGGGTTGAACGGACTTAAAGTTATGCTCGATGTATTCCTTTAGACTTGAACCCACAAAAGGAAAATGTCCATCCTGAAACAAGCCAACCGTTACGCTAATATTCTGCGAATCGCCAAGAAATGCACTCGCAGAAGTTCGGGCCTCATCTTCCCGAGAAGTGTCGCCACCGGAGAGCACGGCCCAGTGAAGTATTAGGTGCGGTCGCTCAGCAATAAGTCGCAGCAACGTCGCGCCACAACCTATCTCGATATCGTCCGCGTGAGCACCGAGCGCCACCACCGTGAGCGGGGTATTGGGATCAGCTCCAAGATTGGCATGCAGACCGAACATCAGGACGAGGAAGCCATGTGCAACGCAGGTCGTGCACTGCCGTCGCCGTTGGCTGACGCGGTGTTCCACACTTCCCACGGCGCGCCTCCATTTCGATGAATGTCCTCAAGCATTCGATTTTCCTTGAACGTATCCATGCACGCCCAGAATCCCTCATACACGTAGGCGGATACGTCGTTCGCCGCAACCATGCGCTGGAATGGCTCGTGCAGCAGTTCCTCGCCTTCTTCCATGTAGTCAAAGACGCGAGAGCTCAGAACAAAGAATCCCCCATTGATGCGCATGTTCATTTCCGTCACATGCTTCACGGCCGTCACGCTTCCATCTGCGGCCGTTTGGATTACGTGGCTTGTATAGTTTGGCGAAACAGCGACGAAAACGGCGGCCTTGCCGGTATCTCGCTGAAATCGAATCATGTCGTCCAGAGGCGCATCTGTGACGCCATCTGCGTAGTTGGCGAGGAATACCTCCTCATCGCTCAGCAGGTGCTTCACAGCCATCAACCGCTCCCCGACGCTGGAGTCGTGGCCGGTGTCAACAAACGTGATGCGCCAATCGTGAATGTCGGACGTGAGGAGATCCACTTCACCTCCGTTCGTCATCACGAAATCATTGGAAACGGTCTCGTCGTAATTGACGAAGTAGTCCTTGATGTAATCTGCGCCGTGACCTAGGCAGAGTATAAAATCCCTGTGTCCATAGTGCGCGTAGTACTTCATCACGTGCCACAAAATCGGCCGGTACCCAATACGCACCATTGGTTTTGGGATAGTACCCGCATGATCGCGGATCCGCATGCCCTCCCCTCCACAGAACAGAACGACTTTCATTTCAGGCGGTGAGATTAGTGATAGTGAGTATCGGCCGCTGATTACGTAGCCTGAAGAGTTCTGAAATCAGGCGTAGCGTCGGAAAACAGGCTTTACGGGGCGTCCGTGAAGAAAGCGATTGATGTCGCCATCAAGGGCCTTGCGGTAGACGCCAAGCGCTTCGCCAACAGCGTCAATCGTGCGGTCAATGGCCTCGTCATTGTGTGCTGCGGAGACGACAAGGGACGGCGCAAGAATTCCACGAAGGATGAGCTCCTGGAGGAATAACGTGCGGAATGGTCGAGAAGGCTGCCCGTCTGCATCGTTCGTGGCGAAAACGAGATTGCAGTCCCGACCCATTACCGCGAATTGCTGATTCAAGCCGAGGCGAGTGATTTGCTGAGTGACCCCTTCCCGCAGGCGTGCACCTTGCTGGTACAGTGTGCAAACGATGTTCTCTTGCTCATAGATCTGCATCGTGGCAATCGAAGCGGCCAGGCCGTGCGTTTCGGCGCCATGGGTGCTGGATAGGAGGAAGACCCGCTCGGCCGTCGTATTCAGGCCACCAAGTTCCATCAACCCTCGCCGACCGGCCAGGGCAGACACGGAGAAGCCGTTCGCCATTGCCTTCCCAAAAGTGGAGAGTTCAGGCGTGACGCCATAGAGGTGTTGGGCGCCATTCAAGTGCCAACGGAATCCCGTAATCATCTCGTCAAATACAAGAACGGCTCCATGCTCGCGGCATATCCGCTGAACTTCGAGGAGGTACGACGTTGCGTCCTCCGTGCCTCGTGCCGGTTCCATGATCACACAAGCTATTCCGTCTGGATGTAACGCGAACAGCGTCTCCAGCGCGGCGGCATCTCCGTACGGGAATCGCACGGTAAGGTCCTTTACCGATTGAGGAATTCCCGCATCCATTGGAGTCGTGCCGATAAACCAATCATCCTGCGAAAGGAACGGATTCGACGCGCAGGCAGCGATCTTGTCGCGTCCTGTCGCTGCCCTGGCGAGTTTGATCGCGGCGGTGGTTGCACTGGAACCGTCCTTGCAAAACTTTACCATTTCCGCGCCTTCGATCAGGCCCAGAAATGTTTCGGCGGCTTTCAATTCGATGGCTGCTGGGCGCGAAAAGTTGGTTCCTCCTTCGATTGCGCGAATGGCGGCCGCTGTAACGCGGGGCTCGGCGTGGCCAAGGGTTACCGCCCGGAGCCCCATTCCGTATTCGATGAAGCGGTTTCCGTTGACATCCCAGACGTGGCAACCTTCGCCGCGCTCGATTACTAGAGGCGCGAACTTCGGCATCTGATCGTCACCTTTAGCGTACGTGTGTGCCCCACCAGGGATGACTGCATGGGCCTTCCGTTGGTGCG
>JBBKWZ010000303.1:0-3847 GCA_037969195.1 Rubricoccaceae bacterium
GTCCGCATCTGGTCGTCGACTGAGATACCGCCCGTCATCCCAATCTTGATGCGCGCGGCTTTCGACAGCTCCGTTCGTGGCTCAATCCCAATTCCAATAATCACTGCCTGGCAGCCGATGATCTCACCTTTGTCCGTTCGTACTGCCGACACACGACCTTTTCCATCGGCTTCGATCATCGTCACCCGTTCGGCGCGGACGTTTACCCCGGCGTTGTGGATGGCATCCATCATGGGGCCGGCCATTCCATCGGAGAGCATTCCCCGGAGAACACGTCCGACGGGGTCGAGGATGGTTGCGCGAAGACCACGATGGCGCACCGCTTCCGCCATTTCTACGCCAACAAACCCGCCGCCCACAATCACGACATGCTGAATGGACTCCAGGTCCAGCCAGCTCTTGATTGCAACGGCATCCTCCAACCCACGAACCCTAAACACTCCAGCCACATCTTCTCCTTCAACCCCAAGCCGCCGAGCGCGCGCACCCGTGGCAAGGATAAACCTATCGAACGGCTCTTCATGCCGGCTTCCGTGCACGAGTGATTCCACTACCAGTTTGCCTTTTTGGGGCTCGATGGCGGTCACGTTGTGCCGGACCCGGACCTTCGCTCCTCTCGTCTTCTCGAACTGTTCGGGTGTGAGGACTTCAAGCTCCGAGGCCTCCTGGATCTGATCGGCTACGAAGTACGGGATCTCGCAGGAGCCCACACTGATGTACGGCCCCTTCTCATAGAGCACGACCTCCGCCGCGGGGTTCGACCGCGCGGCCTCAGCCGCTGCTGCTGGACCAGAGGCCAGTCCGCCTATTACTGCGATGCGCATCACGCCTCCCCAGAGAGCGAGTCGGGCAACGCGTGCGTGTGCTCCTGAGGATGCTCGTGGGTGAGCGGCTCCAGGTGTGACGTGACCTGCACGATGTCATCGTCGAACAATCCGTCCAAGACGGACTCCACAAGCGTCGCGCGTCGGTGGGCCTCTTCAAGCGACAGATTGTCGGGCATGATGAAATGAGCTTCTATCCAGACGTGATCGTTGATACGACGATGTCGAAGTTGGTGGTAGTCATCTATGTCGCCTTCTTCTTTCGCTTTCTCCAGGGCTGCGAGCACCTTTTCGGTTTCCTTTGGATTGACGCTTTCCATTAGCCCACGATACGACGTTCGGATAAGCCCGAATGCTGCCCAGATAATATTCAGGCCAAGCAAGATGGCGACGGCCGGGTCCAGCCAAACGATGTTGGTGAAGTAGACGAGGCCAACGCCGAAGAGTACACCAAGGCTCGTCCACATGTCAGTAAGCACGTGATGGCCGTTTGCAACGAGCACTAGTGCGTTGGTCCGGCGACCTGTTCGTATCAGGTAGAGTCCGAGAAACAGGTTGATAACTCCTAGTGCCGCTGTGATCAGCAATCCTGTTCCAAGCTGATGCAACTCCGGCCCAACGATGAGCGCCCGAACGCCTTCCATCAGGATGAAGATGGCCGCGAGCAGAATCATCGCGCCCTCAAACCCCGACGAGAAATAGGCAATCTTACCGTGTCCGTAAGGATGTTTCTTGTCAGGCGGCTGAGCCGCGTACCACAGACTGAAGCCCGCCATGGCCGTTGCACCCAAGTGGACCACCGACTCCATCGCATCCGACAAAATCGCTGTGGAGCCCGTGATGAAATATGCCCACAGCTT
Source organism: Rubricoccaceae bacterium (assembly GCA_037969195.1). Classification (GTDB taxonomy): domain Bacteria; phylum Bacteroidota; class Rhodothermia; order Rhodothermales; family Rubricoccaceae; genus JAHEJB01. Next base: position 1,685 of record JBBKWZ010000303.1, read on the forward strand.
GCCGACAAGCATAATGACTGCCACAAACAAGCTTGCGCCCATCGCCAGCCTCTGCGCACTGGCATTCTCTGCTCCAGTGGGCTTAGCGCCGTGGTCGTGATTGAGGTGCAGCAACATTGGGCTCAGACTGCAGGGCGGGTGAGTAGTTTCGCGTCCACAGAATAGCAGCTACCGCCACTTCATTAGGCTAGATCGTGCCAGGACTTACGCTTGAACACCTCGGGATTGCAGTCGCGGACGCCTCGGAGGCCACCGCACTGTTTGAGCGGCTGCTTGGTGCTACGCCTTACAAAGTGGAAACAGTAGAACACGAGGGCGTGAGGACATACTTCATCGGAGACGGCGGTGACGCGGGCGCTTCACCCAAGCTTGAGTTGCTTGAAGCGATTCGTCCGGATTCTCCTGTTGCCGCGTTTATCGAAAAACGTGGGCCGGGGCTTCATCACATTGCGTTCGAAGTCGAAGACATCGAAGGCGAAATGGTTCGCCTTGCATCGCTCGGTTTCCAGCTGTTGTCGGATGAAGCCAAACCCGGCGCAGACGGCAAGCACATTGTCTTTCTCCATCCGAAGAGCACAGCAGGTGTCCTGGTCGAGCTGTGCCAATCGGTGGAACCGGAGCCGATCGTTGTTCCCTTCGAGGACGGCAACCTGGCCGCTTTCGTGAGTGGACCTCAAGACGCCCCGCCCGTCGTGGTCTTGCATGCGGCCCTCGGTTCCACAATCATGGAAATGCGCCGCCTCACGCGAACATGGGAGAAGGACTTTCGCGTGTTTGCACTCGACTTCATGGCGCACGGAGACTCGGATGCGTTCGATGGGCAAGAGCTATCAATGGAACGGTTCGCTACAAACGTGATCGCGTTGCTTGACGAGTCGGGAATCGACAAGGCCAACCTCTTCGGGTTTTCGATGGGCGGAAGCGTGGCTCTGTACGCTGCATACAAGTACCCCAATCGATTCAATCGCCTCGCAATCCACGCACACAATGTGCAGTGGAACGAGCACGAGAGAGACCTGATGGTCGGCAGGATGCAGTCGGCGTTGAACAACCCTGACTCCTTCTGGTCAAAGCGACTCGCAGAAACACACGGTTCGGGGCGTTGGCAGGATCTGGTTCAACGGATGATCGCATTCACCACGGCCCTGCCGGGCAAGCGGTTCGAGCAGGACGACCTTGCCATCATTTCTAACCCGACACTTGTGAGTACCGGAGACAGCGACCGCTTCTTCGCGCTGCGCCATTCGCTCAACCTTTACTCGTCCCTACCGAATGCTAGCCTCGCGGTACTGCCGGGAGTTGATCACCCGATTCAAACGGTAGACGCGGAGCCGTTTGCCAAGATGGTCACCGAGCATTTGCTGGGCTAGGTGATCGAACGCAGGGAACCGTTGGGCGTAACAGATCCGGCCATCTCCATCTCCATGACCGACGCCCTCGCCGAAAAGCTCAAGCACCTCCCCAAGCGGCCTGGCGTCTACCACCACAAAGACGCCGACGGCAAGGTTCTTTACGTTGGAAAGGCGAAAAACCTCCGAAACCGGGTTCGGAGTTACTTCCACGAATCGAAGGTGCACGACGGGCGCCTGGCGATCATGATTCGCAAGATCGAGGATGTGGAGATCATCGTGACGGACAACGAGGTAGAGGCGCTGATCCTCGAAAACAACCTCATCAAGCAGCTCAAACCGCGCTACAACGTCGATTTGCGCGATGACAAATCGTATCCGTTCATCTGTATCAAGAACGAGCGATTCCCGCGGATCTTTCCTACACGCCGTGTCCTCCGCGACGGTTCACTCTACTTCGGGCCATACATCGACGCGAAAGGCATGCGCCTGACGCTGAAAACGATCCGGGACATTTTCAAACTGCGATCGTGTTCTCTCCATTTGAACGAGGCCGCGATCGACGCGGGCAAGTACGAGACGTGCCTTGACTTTCATATCCAGCGCTGCGCTGGACCGTGCGTGGGTTACGAAACGGAAGAGCACTACAACCAGACAGTTGAGCAGATCAAGAAGCTGCTCAATGGGAAAACAAAAGCGCTGATCGGATTGCTGAAGGATGAGATGGATGACCTGTCCACTGCGAAGAAATTTGAGGAAGCGGCAGACTACCGTGACCGCATCCGGGCTCTGGACAAGTTTAGTCGCCGACAGA
>JBBKWZ010000304.1:0-12165 GCA_037969195.1 Rubricoccaceae bacterium
TGGCTACGTAAACAAGGTTCTCTGGTGTGTACGTAGTGTATTGCGGTACGTTGATGATCCCACCGATCACGCACGCGAAATCGGCCATGGCGAAGTACATATCGCTGTTCATAAAGAACGCGATGTGGTCACCGCGAGTTAATCCCAGCGCATGCAGGCCCAGCGCGAATTCGTCCGCCGCCATTTTGAACTCCGCGTTTGAGAGCGTCGTCCAACCGCCGCCCTCTATTGGCTGGTTGAACGCTTTGGGATTGGGGTATTTCTCGACGGCCTCATCGAGAAGCGAGGGGAGCGTGCGACCGAGAACGATATCGCCGGAGTTCGGCGGTGCTGTGCGGACGTCGAGTGCCATGTTGGGGAAGGTGTGATGAATGACATCCGCCGGAGTGGCCCGTGCGGAGGGATGGAAAATACGCGTTAGCGTTGATCCAAAAGACCCATTTCGTTGGGATTCTTACGCTTTGAATCCCTCCAACGCATGTTGGATCGCCGCGTCAATAAATGCCTCGTCGGCAATTTTAACGTCGACACGCTCCGCAAGGAGAAGCGAAGAGAGGCCGTGAAGAGCCGTCCACAGTACGTGAGCGCCCGTATCCGGACTCTCCAGCACGAAAACGCCGGATGCGACACCATCTGTGAGAGCTTCGGCGTGGATCTCGAGATTCCGCCGCGCCCGTCTAAATTTCTCAACCGGATAACGCTCCATGCGCTCCGGGTGGAGCTGAAACATAACCTGGTAGTACTCTGGATTGTCGAGGCCAAACCGAACGTAGGCGTGCGCGAGTGCCTTAAGACGCTCCAGAGGATCAGCGTCAACCGATGCCACTACGAGCTGCTCGTGAAGCCTTTCCATCCCTTCGTCGATCAATGCGTGGATGAGCGCATCCCGGTTGTCGAAGTGGAGGTAGATGCTCGTTGCGCTGCACCCAACTGCCCGTGCGATCTTCCTCATAGAAAGGTTGTCGTAACCCTCGGCTACAAGAAGGTGGCGCGACTCATCAAGGATGGCGCGCCGAAGGGCGGTCCCATTAGGGCGTGCTTCGACCATGAGATACGGGTACAAACGAAATACGGAAGGAGTGCACCTTCCGTACGAACAGCCCAATATATTTCCTCAACCCCAACAATGCTTACCACTGTTAACTGCCGCCCATGGCACTCTCACCCAAACGTTCTCGCGTGTTTGTCGTCGTCATGCTCTTGGTCATGATTGGGCTGGCCATCCTTGCGACGGTGCTCATCACGCGTGGAATGAACGACGAAGGACTACAGGAGTTGGTTCGGCAGGATGAAGAGGCGGAGGTGCGGTAGTTCGCCGTGTCTTTTCGAATACAAGCATAGTGGCTACGGAATGCACCACGACGCCCACTTGCCCACTCTTCCACAAACGTGTCGATAAGTTCGCTTTGACCGTGCTACAGAGCCGGAGAAGACAAGAAATGTGAATTCATGATGGTGATTATCATAGCCTGGATTGATCAAGAATTAAGTCTATATGGAAACGTTTGTGGAAGAAATCTACCTTGGCGAACTGACGCGCCAATGCGACGAAGCCATTGGTGCAGTCCTCCGCATGAACGAGCTCTTGGGACAGAAGGAAAACGTTGCGGCCGAATTCTTTAGAGAAGCGACGGATTTGCTCCAGCACACTGCCTCAGCTTCTCGACTACTTTGGCCCCCAGGAGGAGGCAATCGTGAACGGCGTGAAAGAGCCGATCGACGTGGCGCTCACCTAAGGTCTTCTCTCCAAGTCGCTGATGACCACGTCTTACAAAACAGACGGCTTAGAGATCACTTGGAACACTATGATGAAAGAATTGATGATTGGGTTGAGTCGAGTCCAAATCGAATAATTGTGGATAATATTATCGCGCCGCGAAGCGCTATTGGAGGAGATGCGATCAAGGACTCGGACATTATGCGACTGTACGACCCATCAACACTTGCTTTCGTTTTCCGAGGAGAGTCATTTGACATTCAATCATTAGTGAATGGAGTTGCTGACATACGCGTTCGCTGCCTAGAGCGACTGAATGAACTGGGACCACCGACTAGCGGATCTCCCATTCATCCAAATCCTCGAATCACGCCTACTCTCGCGGTCCGGTCGGTCCAGAGCGAGCGAGAACCGTGAGCCAAAAACAGCCTCCTCGCCATGCGTCACGACGTTGAATTCGATTCGCAAGGAACCAGATGTGCGGCCTGGCTCTACGTGCCTGAGGGTGAAGGGCCGTTCCCTACCATCGTCATGGCGCACGGCCTTGGCTGTGTCAAGGAGATGGGTTTGGATTCCTTCGCCGAGCGATTCCAAGCCGCGGGGTACGCCTGCCTGGTATTCGACTACCGCCACTTCGGCGCCAGCGGAGGCGAGCCCCGCCAACTCCTAAGCATACAGCGGCAGCTAAGAGACTGGAAAGCGGCAATCGCCTACGTGCGAACCCTTCCTCAAGTAGACCCCGAGGCGGTCGTTTTGTGGGGCTTTTCACTGGGCGGAGGGCATGTCCTGGCCGTGGCTAAGAAGGACCCTCGTGTTGCTGCCGTCATCTCGCAAATGCCACACATAAGCGGGTACGCCTCACTAACGGCTGAACGGACTGCAACGGTTGCCCGTATTACGATGCACGGTCTATACGATGCCGTACGGGGCCTCTTCGGGCAAAACCCACACTACGTGCTCTCCACGGCAAGCGAGGGCGAAACAGGCTTGCTGAGCGGGCCGGGCCAGTCCGAGAAGTACCTAGCCCTCGTACCCGAGGGGGTGGCGTTCGACCGCCGCGTGGCCGCACGCTTCGCGCTGAACATCGGGCTGTACTCGCCCGGCCGCACCCTGCCCCGACTGGCAATGCCGACACTTGTCCAGGTGGCGCTCGGAGACCTGACGACGCCGGCGAAACCGGCTATTGAAGCGTGCGAGCGCGCGCCGAACGCCACGCTGATTCAATATGAGACGGGCCACTTCGGCGCTCACACCGAACCGTTGTTTTCAACGGTGGTGCAGGATCAGCTCGACTTCTTGCGGAGCCACCTGGGACACTGAGACCAAGATGGATGGGAGCGGCGATAGTTTATCAAGACGCCTGGTCCGATAGCGCTCCGGCTGGCGAGCGGGATAACGTTACGAAAAAGCCCCGGCCTCCTCATTGGAAGCCGGGGCTTTGCTTTTTAACCGTATGAAGGCAATTAGCCGAGACGTCGGTTGAGTTCGGCCAACGCCTCCTGATCGACTTCCGGCAGGGACGGAGCAGCAGCACCGTCGCCATCTTTCAACCCACGGTCGAGCGCGTCGGCGGTAGCCTGTAGCGCTTCCAGCTCCTTCTTGGATCCCACGACGAGGTCGCGGTACTTGCGAAGGCCTGTACCCGCTGGCACGAGATGCCCAACAATTACGTTCTCCTTCAAACCGTTCAGATAGTCCGTCTTGGCCGAAATAGCTGCTTCGGTAAGCACCTTGGTGGTTTCCTGGAAGGACGCCGCAGAGATGAACGAGTCCGTCCGGAGCGCGGCCTGCGTGATCCCCAACAGCACGGGTTGTGCCACAGCGAGCTCTGCTTCGCGAATCTCGGCCTCTGTCTTGTCGTGCCGCTTCATTTCGGAGTTGACCTCACGCAAACGACGGCGGTTGATAATCTGGCCAATGGCCAGTTCGCTGTCGCCGTTATCCGTCACGACGAACTTGTCGTACAGACTGTCATTCGCGCGCTCTAGTTCAAACCGATCAACAAGGCTGGCTTCAAGGAAGTCAGTATCGCCCGGATCAGCGACACGGACCTTCTGCATCATCTGCCGAACGATCGTTTCGATGTGCTTATCATTGATCGTTACACCCTGAAGGCGATAGACCTCCTGCACTTCGTTTACGAGGTACTCTTGCACCGCCGTTGGTCCCTGAATCGACAGGATATCCTGCGGCGAAATCTGCCCATCAGAGAGAGGTTCACCGGCGCGGATGAAGTCGTTTTCGTGGACGAGAAGGTGCTTCGACAACGAAACGAGGTACGTTCGCGTCGTTTCGCCGTCACGGCTGGTAACAATGACTTCCTGCGAACCGCGCTTACGGCCACCGAAGCTCACCACACCATCGATTTCGGAGACGACGGCCAGGTCGGATGGCTCGCGTGCCTCGAAAAGTTCGATCACGCGTGGAAGTCCACCCGTGATGTCACGCGTCTTGGCGCTCTGGCGAGGAAGTTTGGCCAGCACCTGTCCGGCTTCAACTTTGTCTCCAGAAGCAACCTGTAAACGAGCCCTTACCGGCATCGTGTATTCCTTAACCATTTTTTTCGCGCCGCCCGCATCAATGAGCAAAGCCGGCGTGAGATTCCGTTCGCGCGTCTCAGTGATAACCTTTTCGCGGAAGCCCGTCTGCTCGTCACTCTCTTCACGGTAGGTCGTGCCTTCCTGGATATCCTGGAACTTGACCGTACCCTTGACTTCGGAGACGATGACCGAGTTATAGGGGTCCCACAGTGCAATCACATCGCCTTTCGCCACCTTCTTGCCCTTCTTCACTGCGAGCTCCGCACCGTACGGCACAGTGTAGGCGATGAGTTGGCGTCCGTTTTCATCCATGACGCGTATCTCACCGGATCGCCCGAGCACGATTTCCTTCTTGCCATCCTTCGAGGCGTAGGTAACGGTACGGAGATTGTCAAATTCGACCTTTCCGTCGAATTTGTTGATGAGCGTGCTTTCAGCCGAGATGCGGCTGGCCGTACCACCAATGTGGAAAGTCCGAAGAGTAAGCTGCGTTCCCGGCTCGCCAATTGACTGCGCGGCAATAACGCCGACGGCTTCGCCGGGCTCAACCAAGCGACCATTCGCAAGATTTCGTCCGTAGCAGAGCGCGCATACACCGCGAACAGCTTCGCACGCGAGCACCGACCGGATCTCAACTGTTTCGATGGACGTCTGCGAGATCTGCTGGGCGACCACCTCGGTGATGATCTCGTTCGCTCCCACAATGAGTTCATCCGTGAGTGGGTCCTGCACATCGTGCACCGAAACGCGGCCAAGGATTCGATCGCTCAGTGGCTCAACGATATCCTCATTGTCCTTCAACGCCTCCATTCGCACGCCACGAAGCGTTCCGCAATCATGCGAGTGAACCGTCATGTCCTGGGCCACATCCACGAGGCGACGTGTGAGGTAACCAGCATCAGCCGTTTTCAGGGCCGTATCCGCCAGACCCTTACGAGCACCGTGCGTTGAGATGAAGTACTCCAGTACCGAGAGTCCTTCCTTAAAGTTGGACTTAATCGGGTTCTCGATAATCCCTCCAGACGAACCTGACAGGCTCTTCTGAGGCTTGGCCATCAGTCCGCGCATTCCGCCAAGCTGGCGGATCTGTTCACGTGAACCACGGGCACCTGAGTCGGCCATCATATAGATGGCGTTGAATCCTTCGTCGTCTGCCTTCAGAGTGTCGTAGAGCACGTTGGATACACGGTTGTTAGTTCGCGTCCAAACGTCGATGACCTGGTTGTAGCGCTCTGATTCCGTGATAAATCCGAGTTCGTACTGCTCGCGGATTCCACTCACTTCCACGTCCGCCTTGGCAATTAACTCGTGCTTTGCGTCCGGAACTACGATGTCGGCGAGGTTGAAAGAAAGTCCGCCCGCCATCGCTTGTCCGAACCCAAGATCCTTCACGGCGTCAAGGAATTTGGCGGTCTTCGGAAAGTCAGTCACCTTGAAAACGTTGCCGATAATTACACGGAGGTTTTTCTTGGTCAGCACATCGTTGATGTACCCCGCTTCCTCAGGCACGATCTCATTGAAAAGTGCCCGACCAACCGCCGTTTCTATCATATCGCCGACGGCGTGCTCCCCATCCATAGTGGGACGCGACAAGCGAAGGTTGATCCGCGCGTGCAGGTCAACCATTCCCTGATCGTAGGCCTGACGGACCTCGCCGATCGAGCTGAAGTTCATTCCTTCGCCCTTGAGGCCTGCACGGTCCTTCGTCATGTAGTACATGCCGAGTACCATGTCCTGGCTCGGTACGGCTACTGGCCCACCATGTGCTGGGCTCAGAATGTTGTGACTGGAAAGCATCAAAATCTGAGCTTCCAGAACGGCATCCTGACTCAGCGGCACGTGAACAGCCATCTGGTCACCGTCGAAGTCGGCGTTGAACGCCGTACAAACGAGAGGGTGCAAGCGGATCGCTTTGCCTTCGATGAGGACTGGCTGGAAGGCCTGAATTCCGAGGCGGTGCAGCGTGGGCGCACGGTTGAGCATTACCGGATGCCCGGCGATAACCTTCTCAAGAATGTCGAAAACATCCGCTGTGCGACGGTCTACAACCTTCTTGGCGCTCTTCACCGTCTTAACTATGCCGCGTTCAATTAGCTTGCGAATGATGAACGGTTTGAAGAGTTCGACCGCCATTTCCTTCGGCAGGCCGCATTCGTGTAGTTGAAGTTCCGGCCCGACAACGATGACGGATCGGCCAGAATAGTCAACTCGCTTTCCGAGGAGGTTCTGACGGAAGCGACCCTGCTTGCCCTTCAGCATATCGCTGAGTGACTTGAGGGCGCGATTCGAGTCCGAACGAACGGCGTTGGCCTTTCGACTGTTATCGAAGAGGCTATCAACAGCCTCCTGGAGCATCCGCTTCTCGTTGCGGAGGATCACTTCCGGCGCCTTGATATCCATCAGGCGCTTGAGGCGGTTGTTGCGGATAATGACACGACGATAGAGGTCGTTCAAATCCGACGTCGCAAAACGACCGCCTTCCAATGGAACGAGCGGACGAAGCTCCGGCGGAATTACAGGAATCACCTTCATAACCATCCACTCTGGACGGTTCTCCATCTTCTTGTTCGCGTTCCGAAAGTTCTGGACGATCTTCAAGCGCTTGAGCGATTCAGCCTTCCGCTGCTGGCTCGTCTCAGTGCGGGCCTGGAAGCGAAGTTCCTGGCTCAGCATCTCTAGGTCGAGTTGCTTCAGGAGATCCTCAATGGCTTCGCCACCAATCTTCGCGAGGAACTTGTCCGGGTCGTCGTCGGCGAGGCGGTTATTGTCCTCGCGGATTCGGTAGAGCACGTCGAAGTACTCGTCCTCCGTCAGAAGCTGCTTCTTCTGGATGCCGAATTCTTCTCCGCAGCCCGGATTGATGACGATGTAGTTCTCGTAATAGACAATTTTTTCGAGGTCCTTCGATTTCACGCCGAGCAACGCCGCGATTTTATTCGGGAGGCTCTTGAAGTACCAGATGTGTACAACCGGCACGCTCAGCGAGATATGCCCAGCACGCTCACGGCGAACCGACTTCTGGGTCACCTCAACGCCGCAACGGTCGCAGATGATGCCCTTGTAACGAATCCGCTTGTATTTGCCACAATGGCACTCCCAGTCCTTGACGGGGCCAAAGATCTTCTCGCAGAACAGACCATCTTTCTCAGGCTTGAACGAGCGGTAGTTGATGGTCTCCGGCTTGAGCACCTCGCCGTTGCTGCGCTCGAGTATGGACTCGGGCGACGCAAGCGATACCGTGATCGAGGTGTAATTCTTCTTTGGGGCTGGCGAGTTTACGCGATTGCCAAAAGCCATGTTTTGTAGAGGTCGTAGATGATCGGATAATCGGGAGGTTGAACCGCCTGACCGCATCCTGAAAGGCTACGGTCAGGCAACTTGAAACCCCGATCTAATCAATTTTCACTTCGAGGCCGAGGCCTTGGAGCTCGCGGACGAGAACGTTGAAGCTCTCGGGCACATTCGGTTCGGGGAGGTTGTCTCCCTTTACGATGGCTTCGTAGGTCTTCGAGCGACCTTGAACGTCGTCGCTCTTGACCGTAAGAAGCTCACGGAGAACGTTGGAAGCACCGTACGCATACAGCGCCCAGACTTCCATCTCCCCGAAACGCTGGCCGCCAAACTGTGCCTTGCCACCCAGCGGCTGCTGGGTAATGAGGCTGTAGGGCCCAATACTGCGGGCGTGGATTTTGTCCTCGACGAGGTGCGAAAGTTTGAGCATATAAATCTGCCCAACGGTTGTCAGCTTGTCGAAGGGCTCACCAGACAGCCCGTCATAGAGCTGCACGCGGCCATCTTCCGGCAATCCGGCTTCCTTGAGCTTTGCCCGGACGTCGTCCATCGTCGCACCGTCGAAAGCAGGCGTCGCATACGTTTCGCCCAGCTTGTCGCCGGCCCAGCCCAGCATGGTTTCAAAGATCTGGCCCAGGTTCATTCGGCTTGGTACGCCGAGTGGGTTGAGCACAATGTCCACGGGAGTTCCGTCGTCAAGAAACGGCATATCCTCCTGCGGGACGATCTTCGCAACTACGCCTTTATTGCCGTGGCGGCCGGCCATCTTGTCGCCAACCTGAAGCTTACGCTTCTTCGCCACGTAGACTTTGGCCAGCTGAACGATGCCCGGAGGCAACTCGTCGCCCATCTGGATGCGGTAGATCTCCTGCTTGGCAGCGCCATCTACTTCCAGGAAACGGCGTTGGAAGTTGCCAAGCAGCTTCCAGAGCCGTTCGTTCTTCTTGTCGTCTGCGGTGAACGGTTGGCGGATCTTCAACTCCGTTGGGTCAATCTCGCCGAGGTTCCGGCTCGTGATCTTCACGCCTTCGGATAGGACAACCGTGCCGTCGCGCAGCTCAATCGCCGAAGCGGATTGCGCGCTTGCCGCGATTTCAAAGAACCGCTTGTAGAACGATTCCTTCAGCGTGGAGAACTCCTGAGCAAAAGCATTCTCGATTTCCGAGAGGCGTCTCTCCTCCGATTTTTTCGTGACGGGGTCACTCTTCCGCCGGCTGAACAAGCGCGTATCGATAACAACACCGTGCATGCCCGGCTTTGCCTTGAGCGACGCATCCTTCACGTCACCAGCTTTGTCGCCAAAGATGGCTCGAAGCAGCTTCTCTTCCGGCGTCGGATCGGTCTCACCCTTCGGCGTGATCTTGCCAACAATAATATCCCCAGGCTCTACTTCAGCTCCAATACGCACGATGCCTCGTTCGTCGAGGTCCTTCGTGGCCTCTTCCGAGACGTTCGGTATTTCGCGCGTCAGTTCCTCTTCGCCGCGCTTAGTGTCGCGCACCTGGTGGTCAAATTCTTCGATGTGGATCGACGTGTAAATGTCGTCTCGCACCACGCGCTCTGAGATGGCAATGGCGTCCTCGAAGTTGTAGCCCTTCCACGGCATAAACGCTACAAGGACGTTCTTACCAAGAGCCAGTTCGCCCGCTTCAGTAGAGCAGCCGTCGCCCAGTAGATCACCCTTCTTCACCTTCTGACCCGCCTTGACGAGCGGTTTCTGCGTGATGGAGGTGTCCTGGTTGGTGCGAAGGAATTTGATCAGGTCATACGTCTTGACCGGCTCTTCGAACGCGACGTCGGTATCGCCCTGCGATTCCTTGTACCGAACCACTATGCGATTGGCGTCTACGTATTCCACCACGCCATCGGCTTCCGCCACGACGAGTGCGCGAGAGTCACGAGCGATCCGCCCTTCGAGACCCGTACCCACTAGCGGCGCTTCTGGCCGAAGAAGCGGCACTGCCTGACGCTGCATGTTCGAGCCCATAAGCGCCCGGTTAGCGTCATCGTGCTCGAGGAATGGAATAAGGGATGCCGCCGGCGAGATGATCTGATTCGGCGTGATATCCATGTACTGAATATTCTCGGGCCGCACGAGTGGGAAATCACCGCCCTTGCGGCAACGGACGAACTCGTTCTGAAAGTTGCCTTTGTCATCGATAGGCGCGTTGGCTTGAGCGATGATGTAGCGGTCTTCGTCCTCTGCCGAGAGATATTCGATGCTCTTCGACACCTTACCCTTCTTCACAGCTCGGTAGGGCGTCTCTATAAATCCAAAACGGTTTACGACGCCATGCACGCACAGCGAGGAAATCAGACCAATGTTCGGTCCTTCCGGCGTCTCGATCGGGCATAGACGTCCGTAATGTGTGTAGTGGACGTCGCGAACCTCAAACCCTGCGCGTTCTCGCGTCAAGCCACCCGGCCCGAGGGCCGACATTCGGCGCTTGTGCGTCAACTCCGCCAATGGATTCGTCTGATCCATGAACTGGCTGAGCTGGTTCGTTCCGAAAAACGTATTGATAACGCTCGACACTGTTCGAGCATTCACCAGGTCCTGCGGCGTGAACTTGTCTGCATCGCGCAGGTTCATCCGCTCCTTAATGGTGCGAGCCATGCGAGCCAAGCCGAGGGAGAACTGCTGCTGAAGCTGCTCACCGACGGTTCGGACACGGCGGTTGCCGAGATGGTCAATGTCGTCGACGTTGCTCTTGCCATTCTGCAACATCACCAACTCGTTGATGATGGCAATTATGTCTTCGCGAGACAGCGTGATGTCCGCATTCTTACGGTCCAGGTTCAGGCGGACGTTTATACGGTAACGACCGACATCACCCAGGTCGTAACGCTTCTCCGAGAAGAACAAGCGTTCGAGAACACCCTTCGCGGTATCGAGATCAGGTGGCTCAGTGCCACGAAGCTGAATGTAGAGGTACTCCAATGCCTCGTCTGTCGAGTGCGTCGGATCCTTCTTTAGTGTGTTGAGGAGCGAAGCTTTGTCGAGCGAGTCATCATCGTCATCCGTAATCTTGCGGACAAAGACGGACTCGATGCCTGCAGCCTTCAGCTTGTCGTAATCGTCTTCGACGAGAAGATGACCAGCTGGTAGGATTATTTCGCGCTCCTTGTCTTCAGATATAATCTCACCAGTGTCCTCGTCAATCACCTCGTGCGTCACCTCTATGGAGACATTGGATGCGAGTATTCGGTCCGTGACCTTCTTGAATGCAGCTTTCGTCTTGACGTTCAGACTATCTGCAAGGTCGAAAAGGCCAACGATCTCCGCGTCGGTCGAGTAACCAAGGGCGCGAAGCAGGGTAGTGACGGGAAGCTTCTTCTTCCGGTCAATGTAGGCCCATACGGTGTTCGCGACGTCAGTGGAGAACTCAATCCACGAACCCCGGAACGGGATAACGCGGGCTGAATAAAGGTCGGTGCCGTTTGGGTGAACACTTTGCCCGAAAAACACGCCAGGAGAACGATGCAACTGGCTAACAATTACGCGCTCGGCGCCGTTCACGATGAACGTGCCCCGTTCTGTCATCATCGGTAGATTGCCCAGGTATACATCCTGCTGGATGGCTTCTTCAGGCTCATCTTCGTCCTCATCTTCCTTCGCCGATAAGCGCAGTTTTGCCTTCAAGGGCAATGCGTACGTCAATCCCTGAGCGATACATTCGGTGATCGAATGCTTTGGTGCGTCCAACGCGTAATGGAGGAACTCAAGCGTATACCGTTCCCGTGTATCGTGGATCGGGAAATGCTCGTGGAAGACGGCTTCAAGGCCACGTCGCACGTCCCGCTCTTCGGGGGCTACGTTTGCCTGAATAAAGTCTTCGAAGCTCTTGAGCTGGACTTCCAGAAAATCGGGAAACTCAAGTACTGACTTGATCTTGGCGAATGACTGGCGCGTGGCCTCACCGTCTATCGCCTTTGTGCGCGATGCGCGTCGACTGGTCTTTTTGCCTTTGGTAGTGCTCAATGTAGACCCCTGAATTTGATACCGCGGATGCGAGTTGCACACGACAGCCAAGCGCCATCGTATGCGAGGTAAATTTGATGCGAACCTGCCCCTGCTCCTCTGGCTTTAACGGCCAAGCCGCTTGAAAACCGGGAGGCGACCGACACGAGACGCGAACAGGATGTGTGTGACTCGTTGTTCATCGGTCGGGGATTCGGTTGCGTCGGGTGCTCTTATGGTTGCGACCGCCATTGTTCGGAAGCCGCGAATGCCCGTCCTCGATTGCGCGCTTTCAAGCACCCTCGAGGACGGGCATCGTCACGGATCGCGGAGGCAACGTCAATTCGCGGCCTCTGCAATCCGAACGAATTATTTCAGCTCGACTTCGGCACCGGCCGCTTCGAGCTTGGTCTTGATCTCTACGGCTTCCGCTTTGCCGGCTGCCTCCTTGATCGTGTTCGGCGCACCGTCCACCATCTCTTTGGCTTCCTTGAGGCCCAAGCCTGTGATGCCGCGAACTTCCTTGATCACAGCAATCTTGTTGCCGCCGACAGCCGTCAGAACGACGTCGAATTCAGTCTTTTCCTCGGCGGCAGCAGCTCCGTCGCCACCAACTGGACCAGCAACTGCAACGGCAGCGGCAGCCGGCTTAATAC
>JBBKWZ010000305.1:0-10127 GCA_037969195.1 Rubricoccaceae bacterium
CTAGAGAACAGCTCCTCGCCGGGCTTGCGGCCCAGCGTCACCAACGCCGTAGAAACGTTACCATCGCGGTTGTACGTCAACTCAACAGATTCTCCCGGACGTTTGTTAGCGATCAACGAAACTAGTTCACGGTGGTCCGTGAGATCATGGCCATCAACTGCCACGAGGACATCACCCTCGCGAAGGCCAGCGTCGGCTGCGGGTTGGTTTCCGTCTGCATCTTGCTCCATTGATGCAATCTGAGCGGCATTTCGCGATACGTTCAGTGCCCGCGCCAATGAAGGCGTCACCGCACCGAATCGGATGCCGAGATACCCACGCTCGACCGAGCCCGAGGCGATCAATTGGTCAACTGTGTTCTGCACGATGTTCACAGGGATCGCGAAGCTGATTCCCTGGAATCCGCCCGTACGGGTAGCAATTGCTGAGTTTATTCCAATGATCTCACCCTGGAGATTCACGAGCGGCCCGCCCGAATTCCCCGGATTGACAGCCGCATCCGTCTGGAGGTAATCGGAAATTCCGGAACCCTGTCGGCGGCCGAGTGCTGAAATAATTCCGGCGGTAACCGTGTTGCCAAGGTCAGCAGATAGCGGACTTCCAAAGGCGAGTACCCACTGACCAACCCGAAGCGTGTTTACGTCACCGCTTGCAAGGAACGGGAAACCGTCACCCTCTACACGCAGGACCGCGAGGTCGCTGAATGGATCCGCACCGACTAGCTCCGCGGTGAGAACGCGCCCGTCAAAAAGTGCAACTTCCAACTCATCAGCGTTCTCGATCACGTGATTATTCGTGACGATGTAGCCGTCCGACCGGACGAAGGCCCCGGATCCAAGCCCAGACTGTTCAAAGGGTTGGCCGTTGCCACCCTGGTCCGGTGCCTGGAAAAAGTGCTCGAATGGCGTTCCACCAAAAGGATTCTGCTGTTGCCCTCCCTGGCTGTTCTGAGAGATCAGGCGCGTCGATCGAATCTGAACAACGGCAGGATTGACCGCTTCCGAAACTTCGCTGAATGCGTCGCCCAAGTTCTCCGCGGTCGCAATTGCATCCGACGCTGCCTGGGCGTTCTGTCCACCGAAGCCATTCGGGTTCAACAGATTTGCTGCGGAGGTAATGAAAAAGATCCCTGCAAGGAACGCGGCGGTCAGCAGGACGACAATAGATAGCTTGCGTTTGGTTCCAGTGCTCATCTTTGTGGTTGCTTATGTAGCGGTAGAAAGTGATCGTGCATTTTCACGCACGAAGGATGTCTCGGGTTGCATGGTCGGAGCCCTGAACGACTTATTCGCCGCGTTTCGTACGACAATTGTCACAACGTGCAAAAGGAACAGGGCAATTACAAAAAAAATGCGGGGTCCTCGGATGAGGACCCCGCACAACCCGAGACCACCATCACGGGGTTTGCTTGGAGATAGCACCCTCAATAACGAGGGCTTGTCTCCCTTTCGTGTGCGGCATGAAAAAAGTTTCGACAATTGCAAGCACTTAGTTGCCCAGCTTCTCTCGCAGCAACGTCTGGACAGTTTTGGCGTCAGCACCTTTACCGGCTTTTTGCATCACTTGGCCGGTGAAGAAGCCGATGAGCCTCTGCTCGCCGCCTAGGAAACGCGTGACTTCGTCCGGGTTGTCAGCGACGACGGCGTCCACGAAGGGCGCGAGCGTGTCAATATCGCGGACGGCTGCGAGGCCACGCGCCTGAACAATCGCCGCAGCATTACCTCCATTGTCAACCAACTCCTTCACGATCTCACCAACGGCGCTGGACGTGATTGTGTTGGCATCTAATAAATCGAGTACTTCTGCCAACGATTCCGGTGTCGCCTTTGATTCTTCGATCTCTCGATCTTTCAAAGACGGCCGGAAGTGGTGGACGAGTAGTTTTGCCACGTTTTCCGGCTGGGCACGGTGATTCACGATCGACTCGAACAAATCCAGGAGAGCTGCTTCGCCAGCAAGCACCGCAGCTTCTTCCTCGCCGACGCCACGCGTGACGAGTCCACCAAACGTGATTTGCTGATCGACCGTCAGGGCGGATGCCGGATCTCGCGGGCTTGAGATGCCGCGCGTCCCACCGACGTCGCTCGATTCGGATGTTGCACGATCGACCGCCTTTGAGGTCGAGGTTTCCTTTTTCCCCCAGCTATCTCGCAGCGCGACGATACGATTGAACACCAGCGCGTCGGGACCGCTGTCTTCGGGATCCTGCCAGAAGTAACCGCGCCGTTCGAACTGATAGCGGGTTTCGCTGGGGTCCTCCGCAATGCTCGGCTCAACGAATCCGCTCGTTTCAACAAGCGAAATTGGGTTTAGGACGGTCATGAAATCGTCCAGCGCGTCGGGCTGCGGATCCGTAAACAGCCGGTCGTACAGTCGGAATTTCGCTGGAATCCCATGCTCCGACGAAACCCAATGGATCACCCCCTTCACGTTCGCGCTGTCGGAATCGTCAACTACTTCAGCGCGAAGAGCCTGAATTGCTCCTTCTGCGTCCTTGTCGACGCCGGTGCACTCTATGACGGGACCGTATCGGAGTCGGACGCTTTCTCCGAGTGAGAGTCGCCTCCAACCTTTGGCGGCAACTTCCAAAAAGTCATCCTGTTCGATCCATATCTCGCGGGTGAGGGGCACGCGTCGAGAAAGCGCCGAGCCTTCCGGCGGTGTTATGTCGTGCGGCCAATACGGAGCGTCAGTCCACGATGTCTTGCCTTCAGCTAGGTTCTGAATCTCAACCTTCAGTGGTTTCGAGACTGCCATCACGCGAGGTGCGACGTGATTCAGGTCGTCTCGGATGGCGTGTTCGAAAAAGGCAAGGTCGATACTCCCGTCCACTCTCGTGATTCCGACCTGATCGAAAAAGCTTCGGATGCCTGCGGGGCGTACCCCTCTGCGTTTTTGAGCAGCGAGCGTCGGCATCCTCGGATCATCCCAGCCTCGAACGTGGCCGTCCTCAACCAAACCACGCAGCTTGCGCTTGCTCATCACCGTGTAATCGAGGTTGAACCGCGCGAACTCGTACTGATGGTTTCGCGGTTCTTCGATGCCGATGGCATCAAGGAACCAGTTGTACAAGGGGCGATGGACATCGAACTCCAACGTGCAGATAGAGTGAGTGATTTTCTCGATCGCATCGCCCTGCCCGTGTGCCCAATCGTAGAGCGGATAGATGCTCCAATCGCTGCCGCGGCGATAATGATGGGCGCCCCGCCGGATGCGATACATCAGCGGGTCCCGGAGCAACATGTTGTCGTCAGCCATATCGATCTTGGCTCGAAGAACATGGCTTCCGTCGGGATGCTTTCCAAGTCGCATCTCATCAAGGAGACGAAGATTTTCTTCAACCGAGCGGTCACGAAAAGGACTGTTGACCCCCGGTTCAGTCACGGTGCCTCGATTCGTCCGGATCTCATCTCCGGACTGACTATCCACGTACGCCAGGCCTTTCTTGACGAGGTCGACAGCCCACTCATAGAACTGCTCGAAGTAATCCGAGGCAAAGCAAATCTCGGCAGGTTCAAAGCCTAGCCAGCGCACGGCGTCCTCAAGGGCCGCGACGAATTCGGGGTTCTCCGTTTCGGGATTTGTGTCGTCGTATCGGAGGTTGCACGTCCCGCCAAAGTCCTTCGCTAGGCCAAAATTCAGGCAAATGGTTTGCGCATGCCCGAGGTGGGGGTAACCGTTTGGCTCCGGCGGGAAGCGCGTAGCCACTCTGCCGCCGTATGTCCCTGCTTCGATATCCGCCTTAATGATTTCACGAAGGAAGTTGTTGACACGTGGGTCTGTAGTCTCGGACGACATCAGGCGCGGGATGAAGGGCGGAGACAGGTTAATCCTCGCGCCGCAACCGCGTTCCGCACCGGTGTGGAGAATCGTGGGAATCTGTGATGTCGCTGCAATTGGCAGCTACGCTCTAATAGTAATTTCAGATATGAAAGAACTCGACCCGTTCGGATCCGAATTACCCGGCATAGAAACGCAGCGGCTTCGGATGCGACATCCTCGATTCGAGGACGCTGCAGATTTATTTGCCATTTTTGGTGACCCCGTGGCGATGCGTTACTGGAGTCATGAGCCCCATTCCGAATTGTCTGTGTCCCAGGAGTACATCGCAGGTATTCACAAGGGTCTCGCCGAGCGAACCCTCTTTCAGTGGGCGATAACGTTGCCCGAAAACGACCGCCTCGTCGGGACGGTCACGCTCATAGGGTGGGATCGCGCGCACCGCCGCGCGGAGCTCGGATACATGCTCAAGCCGACGCTCTGGGGCAACGGCTATGCTTCAGAAGCTGTCCGTGGCGTGCTACGTTTTGGGATTGACCGAATGAATCTCTACCGAGTCGAGGCAGAGTTGGACCCACGAAATACAGCCTCCGCCCGCCTCTTGGAGCGGCTCGGGTTTAAGGACGAAGGCCTCATGCGCCAGCGATGGTTTCTCTACGACGAATGGTGCGACGGATCCATGTACGGCCTGCTCACCGACGACTTTGCCTCGGCTTAGATCGACCAAACTGTCCGCGCAACGAAACGCAGCGGCGGGCGTACTTTCGACGGACCACAAACTAAAACTGTCATGCGCCGCTTCGCCCTCGTTCTTCCGCTTCTTCTAATCGCCGGGTGCTCCAGCTCCTCGGCCCCTGCGCTTTTCGACGTAGGCGCAGCCGCGACAGTCAGCGGCACAATCGTCGACATTAATCTCGATCCCATGGCCTTTGATGGTGATGGAGTTCTCACAATTGAAACGGCGGCGGGAGCGACCGCGCGTGTTTTCGTGGCAGCGCAAAACAACTTATGTGCTGCTGAGGGTCTTGACCTGATTGGCAATCTTGCCGTTGGGGATCGAATTGAAGCGGTCGGCGACGCTGTCGGAAGTACAAACGTTCGGCCCTGTGAGTCGGAAGGCCACTATCTCCGCCGGATAGAAGGATAGGCGGTGCCTGTCCTTACTGACATCGCGACGCTCGCGACATGCCCACCAAGCGGCGGCCAGGGCGAGATAGGTTTGATCGTCGATGGCGCACTTGTTTGGGAAGGGGAGAATGTGATCTGGGTAGGCGCACAGGCAGAACTGCCGGCGGAATACGCGGAGTGGCCCAGCGAATCGGCCGGCGGCGGAACCGTCATTCCGGGCCTCATCGATTGCCACACGCATCTTGCGTTCGGGGGATGGCGGGCTGACGAGTTTGAGCAGAAGATCCTCGGAACACCGTACCTGGAGATCGCGCGGCAAGGCGGTGGAATCGCCTCAACGATGAAGGCCACGCGTGTTGCGACAGGGTCCGAGTTACATGATCGCGCTCGTGGTTTTCTGGATGAGATGCTTCGACTTGGCGTCACGACGGTGGAGTGCAAGAGCGGATATGGATTGTCCACCGAACACGAACTGAAGCAGCTCAGTGTCTACCGCCAACTCGCGGAAGAGGGCCCACAACGCATCGAATCAACGTTTCTTGGCGCACATATTGTCCCGCCCGAGTTCGAGGATGACCGGGCGTCGTACATCCGACTGCTGACGGATGAACTGATTCCTCGGATCGCCGAAGAGGGCCTTGCTCGGTTTTGCGACGTGTTCGTCGAGGAAACGGCCTATTCACCTGACGAGGCGCGGTCAATTATCTACGTCGCAAATAAGTTTGGGCTGCGAGGAAAACTCCACGCAGATCAAATCACGGATACGGGCGGTGGAGCACTCGCAGCGGAGCTCGATGCGGCCTCCGCCGACCATCTGGAATGCATTTCGGATGCGAGTATCGCGGCTATGGCTAGCGCCGGAACGGTGGCCGTCAGCCTGCCAATTGCCACGATGTATCTCAACCAGGAGCCATTGCCCGCTCGTCGATTGATTGACGCGAACGTGCCTGTAGCCGTTGCCACAGACTTCAACCCAGGCAGCGCTCCTAGCTTCGACCTACATCTTGCGCTTTGGCTGGCTTGTACCCGTCAGCGAATGACGCCAGCCGAAGCCCTCAAGGGCGCCACGGCTTACGCGGCGTGTGCGCTATTACGTGATGACATCGGAACTTTGGTGCCTGGCAAGAAGGCAGATTTCGTCATTCTTGATACGCCAAGCGTAAACCACTGGCTTTATCACTACCGCCCGAACTGCGTGACGCGAACTGTAATTGGTGGGAAGACGGTTTAAGCTTCTGAACGAGAGCAAGTCTCCCCTTGAGGGAAGTACCCGCGAAGCGGGGAGGGGTGTAGGATGAAGCGGAACATTATGGAATAACCCAACACCTACAGTTGCACCCCTATCTCAGCCGATTGACATCGGCCTCTATTTGTCCCCCTTACCAAGGGGGATTGTTTTTGGAGCGAAGCGAGAAAACAGGGGGTGGAGAAGCTGAGTGTTGCGCTCCTACATCCTGCCTTCGACAACCGCCAGGATCTCCCGCTCCTTCTCCTCAGCCTGATCGAGCATCACCTTGCCCCGAGTCAGGACGTCCTCCACAAACGCCTTGTCCTCAAGGTCGCCGACGTTGATCTGCACATTCAGGTAGGCGCCTCGCACAGCCGTCCGCGCGCACAGCGCACCAACTCCAGCATCTGAGGCCGAGTTCGGATTGCCGATCTCTGCCATCGCGCGCAAAACATCCAATGAATCCAGCGCTACTTGCATAACCCGAAATGGTGCCTCAATGGCACCGCGCGTCGCCCCCTGAATGGCTTGATGCCGTTCGGCTTTTTCGGCATCATTTGATTGAGGGAGCCCGAATGCCACCATAACCTGATTGAAGGCAGCCGTGTCCTCATCCACAAGGCGCAGCAACTCAATTTGGTAGTCTTTGCCTCGTTCGGCCCAATCGGAGAACTCCTCCCAGCGGTCGTCCCAGCCTCGTTTGTGAGCCGAGAGATTCGCAACCATCGTTCCAAGCGCCACACCAAATGCGCCCACAGCGGCCGAGACCGAGCCGCCGCCTGGGGCGGGGGATTCTGACGCGGTTTCTTCCGAGAACCCTTCAATCGAAAGATCAACGAGCCGATTCTGCGCTTTGCCCGCAATGGCGTACTCGATAATCTTCTCTTCCGGGTTGAAGGGGGCGAGGTCGTCGAGTCCCAACGACTTCACGGCGATCTTGATGATCTCTTTGTCCGATATGCCAACCGAGCGCTCCTGCTTGCGAAGGAAGTATTTGCCTGCGTCGAGAATTGCGCGGAGGGGAATCAGGCCGACCAGTTCTGAGCCCGTCACGCGGATCCCTCGTTCCGCCGCTTTGGCCACCACTTCGTCAAACGCTGTGTGCACGGGCGTCACGCCGATGTTCGTCAAGTTCATAGAAATCTGCGCGACGCCATATTCCTCGATGTACCAGCCGATGGCTTTTACACTCTTGAGAGAGCCAGGAACCCATTCTTTGTTCCCGTCAGTGTCACGCACGACCTTGCCGGTGACCGCGTCGCCCTCGCGTTTGACCCGGCCTTTTTCACGGATGTCGAACGCGATGGCGTTGGCCCGCCGCGACGACGTTGTGTTCAAATTGACGTTGTAAGCTATCAGGAAATCACGTGCACTGACTGCGGTTGCGCCTGATCGTGCGTTGAATTTGGCCGGGCCGAAATCGGGCTTCCATTCAGGTTTGGCAAGCTTGTCTTTAAGGCCTTCGTACTCGCCGGAGCGGACGTTGGCGAGGTTGCGGCGGTTTTCGGATGTGGCTGCGTTTTCGTACAGGAAAACGGTGAGCCCGGCTTGGTTTCCGAGTCGTTTGCCAAGCTCGCGGGCATAGACGACCGTTTCCTCCATCGTAATGCCCGAGACTGGCACGAGCGGACACACGTCCATTGCACCGAAGCGCGGGTGCTCGCCCGTGTGCTTCGCCATGTCGATGACTTCGGCGGCTTTCTTCCCACCGCGCACCGCAGCCTCAATTATGGCGTCTGGCGTGCCAACGAAAGTGACGACTGTGCGGTTCGTGGCTTTGCCGGGATCCACGTCCAGCAACGTGATGCCATCAACCGATTCGATGGCGTCTGTGATTTGTTTAATGACGGCCGGATCGCGCCCCTCGCTAAAGTTGGGGACGCATTCGAGGAGGGGAGTGGGCATGAAGTCTATTAAACCGCTGTAGAGTGAAATGCGCTCCGTTCAAAAATGGCGAAACGTGCCTGGAGGTAACAAGCATGATAGAAACGGATCTCCTTCCGCGCAGTGGTCGAGGAGGATTTGGTGAGTTCTAAAAGGAACCCATAACGCAAACGACGCCGACAGACCTCAGGATAAAAATAAGTCATTCGAACTTGTGACTTTACGCCCGTTACTCCTATCCTGAACTTCCCACCAACGGGTTCTGCAACGACCCTTCGACCCTCATTTTCATGAAGAAAACGATCCAATCCCTGAGCCCACGTCGCGAATTCCTCCAAAGCATTTCTGTCGGTTCTGCTGCACTGCTCGCTGGAGGCTTGGGTACAGCAGCAGCTTCTGCAACTCCCCGGAACAAGGCTAAAGCCGTCGCGACTTCCGATGACTGGCTCGACCGCCTCCATGGTGATCATCGCCAGGTTTTCGACCTTGTAGAGGCTAATAACGGCCTTGGTGCTGCTTATGCCCTCGGCTTTCTTGGTGCCTTTGACAGCGTACCTGATATTGCCTCCGATGATGCCTGTGCGGTCACGGTATTCCGACACAACGCGTTTGCGCTTATGCTGAATGACAGGATGTGGGAGAAATACAAGCTCGGCGAGTTTTACGGCATAACCGATCCGGAAACTGAAACACCGACCGTACGAAACATCTTTCGCGCGAATATCCCGCTCAACCCGGGCCTGACGTACGAACGGATGATTAGCGAGCGCGGAATCATCGTTCTTGCCTGTAATCTCGCCTTGTCGGTCCACAGTATGATGTCGGCTTCCAACGCAGGAGTATCTGCCGAAGAAGCGGAAGCGGAGTGGATCAATAACACGTTGGATGGCGTCGTCCTGGTCCCTACAGGGACGTATGGCGTTCACATGGCGCAGGAGCATGGCTGTTCGTATTGCTACGCCGGATAATTCAACGTGCCGATATACACCTCTCCCGCGTGCGCCATGAGAAAAACCATTCTACTAGTGGGCAGCCTCGCCACCCTGCTCATGACCGTGCCAGTGCGCGCTCAGCAGGACTTCAGTGAGGTTGAGATTGAGACCATTCCAGTTGCAGATGGCATCTACATGCTAACCGGTCTCGGAGGCAACATCGGTCTCTCCGTTGGCGAAGACGGTCCGTTCCTCGTAGACGATCAGTTTGCCCCCCTCTCTGAGAAAATATCTGCAGCAGTTGCCGAGCTGAGCGACTTACCAATATCGTTTGTCGTGAACACGCATTGGCACTGGGATCACTCTGGTGGAAACGAGAATTTGAGAGAAATGGGCGCCGTTATCGTCGCCCATGAGAACACCCGCCGGCGCATGAATTCTACGCAGTTCGTGGAGGCATTGGATAGGCAGCAGCCTCCTTCGCCTGTTGAGGCGTTGCCGATCCTCACCTTTGAAGATGGCGTCTCGTTTCATTGGAACGAGGACGAGATCCGAGTTTTTCACGTCGGTCCGGGTCATACCGATGGCGACGTTGTGATTCATTTCGTTGGCGCCGACGTAATCCACGCCGGCGACAATTTCTTTAACGGCAGGTACCCTTTAGTTGATTTCAGCTCTGGTGGTACCATGGAAGGCATGATTGCAACGGTCGATGCGATCCTTGAGATCGCGGGGGAGACAACGAAGATCATTCCAGGTCACGGCCCACTCTCAAATCGCGCCGAACTACAAGTCTATCGCGACATGCTTGCCACCATGCACGGGCGAATCACTTTGCTGATTAACGAGGGTATGGACCGCGACGCTGTCATCGCCGCCAAACCAACGAGTGATCTCGACGGGGTGTGGGGTCATGGCTTTTTGCCGCCGGACACATGGGTGGGGATCATATACGATGCGCTGACCACCACGCACTGACAGACTCCGACAGTAGAATGGGCGTGTCCCTTAAACAGACGGATCTGCTTGGGTTCGAGAGCCCGCAGCGCGCGCGTTCAATAGAGATGGTGAATTTGGAAAAAGCATCCGCAAGGAGACCTACACGTTGTTTCGCGTGTGCGTTGGTTCTGCTTTGCGGGATAGTTGTCATATTCGCGGCTGGTTGCGGAGACGGC
>JBBKWZ010000306.1:0-2796 GCA_037969195.1 Rubricoccaceae bacterium
CCTTGAACGTGCCGATGGCAACCTCGTAATCGTTGCGTGCGTCGACGAGGAGGACATCGGGATCAGAAATGAGATCGTTCCAATCTTCAGGATTCACGTACGTTCCGACGGTCTTGTTCGGATCCACTTCAGGCACCCCCATGGTTACGATCTCGCGCTTGAGGCGGACTTTCATCCTGTAAAACGGCGGCTCGTCGGCAAACGACTCCTTGTGCTCCAGATCGGCAAGCCGCTCGTCAGCCTTCAAAAAATCGAGTACGTTGTTGACGCCCTCTGGCGACCCTGCGATCGTCCCGTTGATGCCCTCGGACGCGAGCCGGATCGTGCCCATCACGCCATTCGCTTTGCAGCACGCCAGAAGCAGCGGTTGAATCTCTTCGTAATCCGGCAGCGCGGCGAATTTGTAGAGGGCGGCTACGAGGATTAGGGGCATGGACGGGTTTGATATCTCTCCCACAAACTTACCAGCCCCAACGACACGACGATGGCCTATCTCAGCCGCCTGCTGGCCGCTCACCCACGAGGCAACTATTGGCGTTCCAGACCGACATGCTTGATAACTGGACGTTCTGGAATCCGGCCTCCTCCATCCATTCCTGGGTTTCGCCAAACGCATGGTTGCGGCCTTCTTGGGTCACAACACGCTGACAGAGGTTCAGGAGTGTGGGCCATCGGGGCGAGACGCGGTCGTCGTTCAGGTACTGTGCCTGAACGATCATCCGGCCTCCGGGTGCCAACATATCGTGACAACGCGTCAGGAGCTTGACCGATTCCGTGGGGCCCATCATGTGCAACATGTTCGACGCCAGAATGGCGTCGAAGGGCTCATCCGGGACGTAGGTTCTGGCATCGGTCGCAACGAACTCCAGTTTATCGGTCATCTGCCGACTATCGGCGATGCGGCGAGCTTCCGCGATAGCTCCTGGCTGGTCGAGAAGGGTAGCACGGACGTGCGGGTGCCGGTCAACGATGGCCATAGAGTACGTCCCCGGACCACACCCCACATCGAGGAGGCGGCGCGTTTGCGAGAAGTCGATGTGGTCAGCGATCTCGACGCCACGGGAACGCGCATAAGCGTCCATAGCCGCGGTCATCGTCTGTGCCGGTACGTTATCGTCACTAAAGTCTTCAAGGTTGGCTCCTGGCGTGCTCCCCGTCCGAATAGCTTCTCCCAACTCTAAAAGAGGACTCGCTAACGAATGAAGAAAGGACACCCATTCTCCCGCATAGGCTGATGCATCCTCGCGTCCCAGGCAGTCAAGAAACGCTTCACTAGCCGAATAAAACCCATCCTGAGCAGACAAGATCTTGAGAGCTACAGCGGCATCAAGGGTCGCAAGCAAGGAGCCTTCGTTGCCATTAACTATTTCCTGTATCTCGGCCAGAGACTTTGGACCAGACGATAGAATCTTGAAAACGCCCGTCTCGAAAAGGGCGAATATTGTGATGGAGTCAAAAAAACGTTCAGCGATCTGAAGAACAGAAATCTGCTTTTTAAGGTCCGCGAGAGATATGGATTGCATGGTGTGCTACGAGTGGAAATGTGTGTTGGCTGACTGCCTTGAGCCAATCTAGTGTTTCGAGCTGGCCCGGCGAGCAGTAGAAATGGCAAAGAAGAAGAGCGGCGAAGAAAAGAAGGATCCGGCCTGATTCGTCCTTCTATGGTTGTCTTCTCGCGACGCGGCTAATACGCCCCCTCCCCGCCGCCCAGCCAACTGACGAACTTTGAAAAGCCGTTGTCCAATACTCGTAGTCATCGAAGGTCGTCCAACTCGCACCGTTATCGGTAGAGTACGCCGAGCCCGACGGCGAGACCGCGACGAACGTAAAAGTCGGCGCGCCGGGAATGATGCTCGACCCGTACACGCGCCCGCCCAACGCGACACCGCCTGTTGACGTCCAAGTCACACCGCCATCCGAGGTAACAGCCACGTTCGTAGTCTCTCGCGTGCTCGGGCTCCCGAGTGCAATGCCGTTTCGTGCATCCCAGAATAGAACCGACGTGATGCCTTCGTCGCCGGCCGTGCTCTCTATGGGGGTGATCGCCTCGCTCCACGTTTCGCCATAATCCGTTGTGCGGATGACGCGCGTGTCGACTGATGACGCTCCCGTTCCGAACCAGCCGCGCCCACCGGGTTGTGTTTCCGTACAGGTCCCTGACGCCGCGAAGGAGCCTTCGCCCGCTCTTGCATCGGGGACATTGGCGGGGTCGATGTGCTGCCACGTGTCGCCGCCATCCGTCGTTCGGATAAGTGTGAACTCGCCTTCGTAGCTATCGCTAAACGCAAACCCTCGCTGGCGATCCCAGAAAGAGAAGCAATCGAAGAAGGCGTTCGCGTCTTCGTTCTGGAACGAGAGCCGCCAGCTATCGCCACCGTCGTCCGTGTGGTAGATCCGCGAATCCCGCCCGTTGCCGATCGAGAGAATAAAAGCCTCGTCCGCCGAGAAGGCGTGGACATCTCTGAACTGAAGGGAATCCGGCCACGGGCCTTCGAACACCGTCCAGTTTGCGCCTCCATCTATCGTCCGGCCAACTTTGCCCGGCGCACCGGAGACCCACACGGTGTTCTCATCCACAATGGATAACCCGATAAAAAGCGATGTGGAGTCCTCGTACTGGACTTCCCACGAAGGGTTCGTCAAACCGGTCAGATATTGCGTCGGTTGGCAGCCGACGACGAAAAGGAGGCCCAACAGTGCGGAAAGAAGGATTCGTGGCATCAGGACGGTCGTTTTTTGCTTAGATGGTACGTAAGCGCGAGCGCAACGCAATGCGCCAGCGCGGCTTCGGGAATG
>JBBKWZ010000307.1:0-19150 GCA_037969195.1 Rubricoccaceae bacterium
GGGAGATGAAGTTGGCTGGGCGCTCGCCACGAGCACGCGCGCAACAGTCTGCTTCTTCACGTCAGCCGGGAAGGCTTATTCGCTTCGCGCAGACGACCTGCCTTCCACGACGGGTTACGGCGATCCCATCCAAAAACTGTTCGATTTCACCGACAAGGAGAAAGTCGTGGGTGTGATTGCGTTGGATGAACGCGTGCTACCGAAACGGCTCTCCCTCATCGAAAAACAAGATCTCGATTTAGATTTGTTTTCAGGGGATGGGGCTCCACCTGATGGATCGTTTGACGGGCCGTTTGTCGTTGCCATGTCCTCCGATGGCCTGGCGATTCGCATGACGCTGGAGACATTTGTCGAGCGCTCCAACAAGAAAGGACGCACATACATGCGCTGTCGGAAAGGCCAACGCGTTTTAGAGGCGGGTCTTGCGCGGGGCGATGAGAACGTTTGCGTGGCCTCAAGGGAGGGGAAGGGGTTGATCTTCCCCGTCTCCCAGATCCCGATTTTCCAAGGCGCCGCCAAGGGCGTCATCGCTATGCGCTTGCAGGGGCCGAACGACGCTGTTCTGGGGATGGCTATCACCACGACTGCCCGAGACGGCTTAGAGGTGGAGACCAGCCGAGGACGCACCGAGATCGTACGCACCACGAAGTTTGAAGTGCAGAACCGCGGCGGCAAGGGCCGCACGGTTATCTCGCGCGGCACGTTAAAGAGCGTGAAGCAGGAGCCTGTTGAGGTGCATTTGAAAGGGAATGGTAACGGTAATGGCGGCTAGGTCTTCTCAAGTCAAGGCTTTTCGCCGTTACGCGCCCTATCTCCACTCCGCTGGCGCGGAGCTTCGATTTGTCCCCCTTGGAAAGGGGGACAGTTTTCTAGCGGAAGCGAGAAAACAGGGGGTGAATTGGCTAGAGACTCCCGCTAACACAGCCATCTAACCACCTTACATTCCAGACGCACATCGTCCCCCAGAATGCCCACGACCACCGAAACCTACACCGGCGCATCCATTCAGGTCCTTGAAGGGCTCGATCCTGTCCGCAA
The DNA here is from genome assembly GCA_037969195.1 of Rubricoccaceae bacterium. Classification (GTDB taxonomy): domain Bacteria; phylum Bacteroidota; class Rhodothermia; order Rhodothermales; family Rubricoccaceae; genus JAHEJB01. The sequence goes on from JBBKWZ010000307.1 coordinate 1,039, forward strand.
GCGGCCGGGGATGTACATCGGCGGGACAGGCAAGACAGGGCTGCACCACCTCGTCTGGGAGATCGTCGACAACGCGGTGGACGAAGCGACGAATGGCTATGCATCGCTCATCGAGGTAACACTCCACAAGGATGGAACGACAGTCACGGTCTCGGATAACGGCCGCGGCATTCCCGTCGACAAGCACCCAACCAAAAAAATCCCGACGCTGGAAGTCATTCTGACGACATTGCACTCCGGCGGCAAGTTCGACGGGTCGAACTATCTCACATCAGGCGGATTGCACGGTGTGGGCTCGTCGGTGGTGAACGCACTCTCGGAGGAACTCACGGCGCAGGTCAAGCGCGATGGGAATCTCTACGAGCAGGCATACAAGCGCGGCGTTCCGATGACGAAGCTCACCAAGGTTCGCAGTGGCATACGGGGTACGGGCACGACGATCACGTTTCGACCGGATCGGGAGATATTTGAGAACATCGAATTCGACGCCGAGCGAATTAAGGAAGGGCTGGATGTCAAGGCCTACCTCAATGGTTTGCTGCGGATCGTCTTCCGGGACGAGGCAAAGGGCGAAAAGGTCGAATACCACCACGAAGGTGGCATCGTCGAGTACCTCGATCACTTGATCTCCGAAGCTGGAACGCGCCGTGTCCAGGACGATCCGTTTGTGATCCGGCAGGAAGAAATCGTGGACAGCGCGCGGTTGGAGGTTGCGTTTCTGTGGACCGAAGCGCCGAAAGAGCAAATCACGTCGTTCGTCAACGGTATCCCCACGAAGGATGGCGGCACGCACGAACAGGGCCTGAAGGACGGCGTGACCAAGGCAGTGCGGAACTACATCGAAACCCACGAGATGGGCGAGCGCAAGCTTGAAATAACAGCCGATGACATTCGAGAGGGCATGGTCGCGGTCGTCAACCTTTTCCATACGGATCCGCAGTTTCAGGGGCAGACGAAGGAGAAACTCAACAACCCGGGCATGCGCGGCTTCGTGGGCGGAGCTTTCCGCGTTGAATTCGAGCAGTATCTCAATGCCAACCCCTCCGTGGCGGAGTCCATCGTTGCGCGGATTATTCAGTCGGCGAAGGCGAGGCAAGCGAGTCGAGCCGCCGTGTTGCAGGTGCGCCGCAAGAGTGCCGTCAGCCATCGGCTCAACCTCCCCGGTAAGCTGGCGGATTGCTCGTCGACTGACCCGTCCGAGAGCGAGCTGTTCATCGTTGAGGGAGACTCGGCGGGTGGATCGGCGAAGCAGGGTCGAGATCGTCGGACACAGGCCATCCTTCCGCTTCGAGGAAAAGTGCTCAACGCCGAGCAGGCCGGCAGACAGAAGGTCCTCGACAACAAGGAGCTTTCTAACATTGTGGATGCGCTCGGTTGCGGGTTAGGAGCCGATCTCGATCTGAGCAAACTTCGCTACCACAAGGCCATCCTCTTGATGGACGCGGACTCGGACGGCCACCACATCGCAACGCTCCTGTTGACATTCTTCTATCGCTATCTGAAGCCGCTCATCGACGGTGGCTATGTGTACATCGGCCAGCCACCGCTTTTCCGCCTGGACGCGTTGAAGGAAACGTTTTGGGCGCTGGACGAAGCGGACCGCGTGCGTATCGAGAAGCAAATTAAGAAGAAGAACCCACGAACAAACATCGAGATGCAACGCTTCAAAGGCCTGGGAGAGATGATGCCTGCCACGCTGAAAGAAACAACGCTCGATCCTGAAAAACGCAGGTTACTTCGCGTGACGATTCCCCAGGGAACGCAAATAGAAACGGAAGACACGATTTCCGACCTGATGGGCAAAGACGCCGCCCCGCGCTACGCCTTTATCATGGATCACGCGGCGGACGTTGACGAGCTCGACGTCTAGGACGTCCGTCGGACTTAGGACTATTCTATGGCGGCAGCAATAAATCGGCCCGATTATCCAGTTTGATTTCGTTTCTTGGGCACTACGACGTGCTTCAAATGATCGAAAACCTGGTCTCCATGACTCGCTCGCTTGATAACGAATCCCCAAGGCCCGGCAAACGCCTAGCGCTCTCCAAGTTGTGTTGCGAGACTGAGCAGGGGCTTCGCAAAAAATCGAGTGTCAACTTGGATTCTTGTCCCACTGGGGTTCCTGGTTTCGATATTGGTTGCGCCCGAGTACACATAGGGTGGCTTTCTGATTGACGAAGGCCGCTTGCGTCGCTACATCGTCCTACCTCTTTCGATTGGCACGCACTGAACTAATCCCCTCCCTCCCCAAGGACCTTACAAGAGAATCATGAAGACCTCGTTTCTACGGTACACCGCTCTGCTGAGCCTTGTCGGTGTGTTGTGTCTACCCATCGTGGCGATGGCGCAGACGGCACCCCTCAGCCACCGCATGGAGCCCTATGCGCTGGACACCGGCCTCCATTCTGCCCCGCCCAACCAAGCAGCGGATGTTATCGTCTATACGACCATCGTAGAGGTGCCTGATGCACCTTGGCTGCGCCTGAACTTCAGTCATGCGAACCTCGGCAGCGGCAGCTACATCACCGTCACCTCGCGTTACGACGATGCGCAGCAGGATCTTGACGCAGCCGCACTTGCACAGTGGCAAAACACGAGTGCGTACTTCAACGGCGATGCTCTCGAGGTAGAGCTGCACCTAGCGTCCGGCGATACAGACGTTTTTGTTGAGATGAGCGAGATCATGGTTGGTCAACCGGACGACTCATTCACACAATGCGGACCCACCGACGACCGCGTTCCTTCGAGTGACGACCGGGCCGGTCGACTGCTCAGCATTGGCTGCACGGCCTGGCTCATCGCCGATGGCCGGTTCGTAAGTGCAGGGCACTGCACTGCATCGGCGGGCTCGACGAACACGGTGCAGTTTAACGTGCCACTTTCAACAGCCGGCGGTGTTCTCCAGCACCCCGGACCGGAAGACCAGTACACGGTCGACGACGCCACGATCAATTCAGTCAATGGCGGCGTTGGCAACGACTGGGGCGTCTTCGAGACTTTCCCCAACACGACGACCGGTCTGACCGCGATTCAGGCGCAGGGCGCCTGGTTCGACTTGGTCCAGGATCTCGGCCCACCTACCATCCGCATCACCGGCTACGGGGTCGACAGTGGGACCGCAAACCAGACGCAGCAGACACACGCGGGTCCAAACGCTGGGTCGTCCGGCACAACCATGCGATACCAAACCGATACGCAGGGAGGCAATTCGGGCAGCCCAGTGATCGACGAAGTGAACGGCGTCGCGGTAGGTGTGCATACGCACGGCGGCTGCACGTCGGGGGGTGGAAACAACAACGGTACCAGCACCTTCAATACAGCCTTCTGGGCAGAAGTTGGCGACGTAGGCGGCGATCCGATTTCTCTGACTGTAACTACTCAGATTAACCGCTTCAGCACGAAGGGCAGAGCATCGCTCGATTGGACTCCTTTCGATGGTGCGCCAGACAAAGTTGATGTATTACGAAACGGCGTGGTCGTCAGAAGAACCAGGGATGACGGAAACACACGGTATAATGAGAATCCTCTCCCCGTAGGCTCCGTCGATTATCAGGTCTGCGACGGCGAAACAGGCGAGTGCTCAAACGTCGAAACTGTTACATTCGGCACCATCGCAGGAATGGCGGACTGGACCGATGAGGACGAAATTGAGGCGGAACATGATGTTGAATCGAGCAATGTGGCCTTCGGCGTTCCCGAAACAACAGAACTCATCGGCGCCTATCCCAATCCGTTCAATCCGACCTCGACCATAACGTATGCGCTGGCTGATCGTGGTATGACTGAATTGTCTGTCTACAATACACTCGGACAACGTGTCGCTCTATTGGTTAGTAGTGTCCAGGATGCCGGAAGTCATGACGCTCAGTTCAATGCTTCATCGCTCCCGAGCGGCGTTTATGTGTACGCGCTACGCACCGGAGAAGAACTCCTTACAGGTCGTCTCATGCTGGTCAAGTAGAAGACGGCGGAAGTTGGATCAAGACACATGATCGAAGGCCCGGACGCTACGCAGGCGTTCGGGCTTTTTGTTGCGGAATGTGCCGATGCAATCCTCGGTTATCATAATCTCTGTCCTTTACCACGAAATGTCGGGGATCTGAACGTGCGATGGCGTCCGAGCAACGTCGCGATTGGATGTCAACGGTCGCTACCTATACTGCCGTGCGATCAACAGCACACTACCCACAATCGCCCCTGCGCCAAGCAGGCTCCACAGATCGGGAATGGCGCCGAAGACCAGGGCACCCCAGATAAACGCAAATACAACCTGCAGGTAGCCGATGGACATCGCACGCCCCGCTGCCTCTTTGTGCAGGCCAAGCGTCAGAAAGATCTGCGCGATCAGCGTCGTGATGCCGACGCCAATGAGGTAGGCCCATTCGAGCGGTGTCGGCCAAACCCAGCCTGTAACGAAGAACGGTAGCGACCCAACGACTCCAACCCATGAAAGCCAGAAAATGATGACCAGCGGCTCGTCCGACGCGCGCAGTTTGCGAACGAGCACGTAGACGAACCCGGAAAACATGGATGCGCAAACCGTCGCGATAACGGCCAGAGGATCCAATTCTGAGAGTGCTCCTCCGAAGAGAAACGAGGGTCGCGCGATCATCACGACACCCAGCAAACTGATGCCCATACCCAGAAAGACGAGCCGCGCCGTGCGCTCCTTGAGAACGACGGATGCAATCAATGCCGTCCAGATTGGCGTCATGTAGAAGAGCGCCGTCGCATCGCCGAGCGGAATTCTCGGAAGTGCGAAATAGAAGAGACTGAGTGCGGTAACACCAACTGCCGCTCGGACGAAAAGCGTCCGCTTGTCGTTTCCGGCGGGAGAGAAACCCTGGTACCTGAGAATCCCGAAGGACGACACGGTCATCAATACAGACCTTACAAAGACCAATTCCATGGTTGGGATGTGCTCCCCGGCGAGCTTCGCCAGTAAACTCATCCAACTGAAGAAGAGCGCGCTCCCGGCGATGTAGAGCAGGCCGATCGGGATGCTGCTGTATGCCCGTCGGGCCGGCGAAATGGGCTGCACGTGGGGTGAGTTCGTGAGGGCCGTGAACGTCGGATGAGTCATGCTGTTCGGCACTCGTAACCTCTTCCGAGCGTCTTCATGGATTGGAGAAAGGCTAGGGCTGGCTCCGTACCTTCCAACAAATTCACACCCCGAACCCATGCTCCGTTTCGTTACCCTTGTCGTCCTGCTTGGATTTCTGGCGCTGCCCTCCGTAGCGCAATCCGTCCGCTACAGTGAGGTCCAACTCACAATTCCACCTGACGGGAGCCTTGCTGATCGTCTAGCGCAACATGGACTCCAACTCGACCACGCCCGAATCGTTGAAGGTCGGTTGCAGGTCGTCCTATCCGATACCGAACTGGCGGCTGCGCGCGCGGCGGGCGTTGACGTGACAATCATTGACGAGGATCTCGGTGCAACATTGGCAGCGCGCCCAGCCTTTACGGATGCGCAGCGCGAGATGGCGCGGGCAGGCGGGCGAATCGAAGGCAATGTCTTCGGGAGTCTCCTCGGCTATCCGACGTACGATGAGATCGTTGTCATTCTGGACGAGATGCAATCGCTCTATCCGTCTCTAATTACGGCGAGAACATCGCTCGGCCAGACACTGGAAGGTCGCGATATCTGGATGGTGGAGATTTCAGACAATCCGGGAGTAGACGAAGGCGAAGGAGAGGTGCTGTTTGATGCGATGCACCACGCGCGCGAGCCACAGGGGATGGTCAGCGTGCTTTACACGATGTGGTACTTGCTGGAGCAGTATGCGACAAACGCAGAGGTTTCGGGTCTTGTCGACTCCCGCCGGATGTTCTTCATTCCCGTCGTGAATCCGGACGGGTACGTCTACAATCAACTGCTGGATAGCGATAGCCAATATCCTGGTTGGCGCAAGAACTGTCGGGTCAATACGGGAAGCGGACCGTGCTGCACGCTTTCCAATTCTGGACAGTGCGGAGTCGATCTAAATCGGAATTACGGCTACCTCTGGGGCTACGATGACATCGGGTCCTCTCCCAACCCCTCCAGCCAAACGTATCGTGGAATAGCTGCCTTTTCGGAGGCAGAAACGTCGATCATGCGTGATTTCCTGGAGAGTGGAAGAAATATCTCGGAGACGTTCAACTATCACACGTATAGCAATCTCCTGTTGTACTCGTGGTCGTACGAAGATGGTGCCTACACGCCCGACGATGCGCAGTTTGTCAGTCAGGCGAGTGCCCTCACGGCCGTTAACGGATACACATATGGAACCAGTTGGGAGGTTCTCTATCCGGTGAACGGCGGCGCAGATGACTGGATGTATGGAGAACAAACTTCGAAGCCCAAAATCCTGGCGTACACGCCGGAGGTTGGGTCCTCATTTTGGCCGGATCCCGTCGAGATAATTCCTCTCGCCGACGAAAACCTGGAGGCCAACCTTCTCCTGGCAGAGTATGCCTCCGCCGTCCCCACCGGGATTTCTGAGGACGCGCGCGAACATCCCGATGGATTCGTTCTCGGAGCTAACTATCCTAATCCGTTCAACCCTTCAACGCAGATACCTTTCGTTTTGACAGCCGCTGGCGAGACAAAGCTGGCAGTCTTTGACGTGCTCGGGAGAGAAGTTGCGCTGCTTTCAGAAGGCAACCTCACCGCGGGAAACCATACGGTCACATTCGCGGCCGAGGGTCTTCCGAGCGGGGTGTACGTAGCGCGACTCGAAACCGCAGGTCAAATTCAGATGCGTACGATGCTCTTGGTGAAATAGGGATCAGAACGGGCCCTATCTCGTGGTCTCCTCGATGATCTCCGCGTCCTCTATTGGTGCGGATCGTTCCGTGAACGCTCCGCCGGGTGACATGACAAACCCCGACGAACGATCACTCTTCAATGCACCTGAAAACCGCTTCTGAAGAAAGGTGCGGATTAAAGCACGCGTCGGGGGAAGAAGCCCAAGAAATCCAAATGCATCTGTGATGATTCCCGGGGTGAGCAGAAGCACCGCCGAGATAAGAATGATCAGTCCCTCAGTCAGCTCGCGATCCGGCACGCTGCCGCTTGCCAGTTTGTTTTGGAATCGCACGAAAACACTCAGGCCTTGATGCTTCGCCAAGGACGAGCCTATGACGGCAGTCAACACGATCAGGCCCACTGTAGGCCAGAAGCCTACGCGCTCGCCAACCCAGCTTAACAGCGCCAATTCGGCGATTGGGACGACGAGAAACAGGACGAGGAAACGAGGAAACCAGGATGAGCGCATAAGGGAGCCTCGCTAGAGGCGCGTAGAAAGGGTCGTTCTACGACCGTAACTAGGGACGGGGTTCGCAGATGCGCCGCGCCAGGTTATTCCGCCTCAAATCTTCCCGGACAGATACCTTCGGCAAGGATGGGGTCCATCGGCGCATAGAACGAATGCACCATTTCGAGTGAGGCGTTTCCGTTCGGGTGGATTACGCATGTTCCAATCCGGTCTCCCGTCGGGCAGGTCTCCGCTCTGAATGAACCTCCTGGCGCGTTGCTGCATTCTGTGTGCGCACTCCCATCGTTCCACGCCGAACCGGTGAAGTCAATGCAGAGGTTGTCCGCGTCCCGGACATCACAGTAGCCAACCGACTCGTTTCCTGTCGGCACCGTTTCGGGGTTGTCAAAGATGGGGGCTACCGGTTCGACCGAGAATACTGGCGCATCCGCTATCGCTGCAGAGTCTCGCTCAACACGGCCTGCGGTTGAATCCACGTCGCCTTGAATTGTTGAGCGCGATTCAACGTCCTCGTCCCCGCTGCAGCCACCTATCAAGAGCGTTGAGACAACGAGTGAGAACGCAGCAAGCCTTAGAGATTGACGCGCCATGTTCGAAAGGTGGCGTTAGGGATTGCGGGTACTGTCAGGAAATTTCGTCCGTTTTCGCCGCAAACTTTCCAACATTGTTAGTCGGTAGCCAGTAGCCGCTCAATCACATCCACGGCCGAAACGCCCTCAGCTTCCGCATTGAAGTTGGTTACGATTCGGTGCCTGAGAACCGGGACGGCCAAGGAATCCACATCCTCGGCGAGGGGCGTTAGTCGGCCATCCAATAGCGCACGTGCCTTTGCGCCCAAAATCAGGAACTGCGAAGCGCGCGGCCCAGCACCGTAAGAGAGGTAGGAATTGACGAAATCAGGCGCATTCTTACGCCCGGGTCGCGTTCTCGCAACGAGGTTCACAGCGTGTTCAATCACGCTATCCGCGGCGGGCACCTGCCGAACAAGGTCTTGATACAAGCTGAGCTCTTCGGCCGTGAGAACCGCGTCAACCACCGCCGACATGGGACCTACGGTATTTCGAACGACGGAGACCTCATCGTCGAAGCTGGGGTAATCCAGCCACAAGTTGAGCATGAATCGGTCGAGTTGCGCCTCGGGGAGGGGATAGGTGCCTTCCTGTTCGATCGGGTTTTGCGTCGCCAACACGAAAAACGGATCGCCGAGCGCATAAGTCTGACCTGCCGCCGTCACGTGATGCTCTTGCATTGCCTCAAGCAGCGCGGCCTGAGTCTTCGGGGGCGTTCGGTTTATTTCATCTGCCAGGATGACATTTGCAAACAGCGGTCCTCGTATAAACTTGAATTCGCGTCGGCCTGTCTCGCGGTTTTCCTCAATGATCTCGGTTCCCGTGATATCCCCAGGCATCAGATCCGGAGTGAACTGGATGCGGGAGAAATCGAGGTGGATGGCTTGAGCGAGTGTCTTTATGAGGAGCGTTTTAGCAAGCCCCGGAACGCCAACGAGCAACACGTGCCCCCGCGCCAACAAAGCGACAACAAGCCCTTCCACTATGTCCTCCTGCCCAACAATCACCTTTCCGATTTCTCGGCGCAGGCGTTCGTAAGCATTATGGAGTGCGTCTACGGCAGCGGGATCAGAGGAGGCAGGAAGAGCCATGGAATTACTAGGCGACAAAATGGGTCACGGTTTCGAGGATAGCTAGAATCGCCGATTGCGACCGGTCATTGTTCGCCGCCGAGCGGCCGGTACCTATCTGCCATGATATCGATATAGACAGATTGGCTTAGATCCTGAATCCACCCTTCCAACTCGGACTGCCGTTTGTCTTGCAAAGCGTACTGGCTAAGAAGCGCATAATCCGTTTCCAGATTCAGTCGATGCGGGGCCGTTCTTTTTTGGAGTAAGATGACGTGCCATGCTCGGGTTCCATCAAGAAGTTGGACTTCGACCGGTTCGCTGACTTCTCCAACATCCATCGTATCGATAACGATTTTCCACAGGGGGCCAAGGGCCTCCAGACGGAGGTCACGCTCACCCGTGCGCGGATCCGAAACGTATCCGCCCAGCGGAGCTGAGAATGCGTCCGATGAATGTCGTTTGGCGATTGCTTCAAAAGCGACACGATTTGTTAGAACAGAATCGCGGAGCATCTCCAGGTCAGCGATCGCAGATGACGGGTCGAGATCCGAGTCATCAACGCGAATGAGGATGTGATTGAACGAGACGATATCACCCTGGCGCTGGTTCAGGCGCATCACGTGGTAACCGAACTGCGTTTCAAACACCTGCGAGAGCCCACCCTGTTCGAGGGTGGAAGCCACGAGGCCAAATTCCGGCACGAGGTCGCTGACGTTGAAATCATTGTATTCACCGCCGTTTTCGTTCGATCCGGGGTCCTGGGAGTGGCGAGCGGCGAGTTCCTCGAGCGTCGCCTGTTCGGCCAAGATTGAGTCACGCAAAGCCTCTGTGAGCATTCGCGCAGCATCTCTTGCCGATTCGTCCGGTAGGGGCTGTTTAACGATGTGGGCAACTCGAACCAACTCCGGGACGTCTGGAATGTCCTCATCGGGGATCTGCGCAAACCAGGTACGAACTTCCGAAGGTGTAATCGTGATATCGCGCATGTACCGCCCCTGGAACTGCTGGGCCATCAGTTGTCGGCGCACATCTTCCCGAAAGCTGGCCTTTATTTCGTCGATGGTCTTGCCGTAATACGCTACAAGCTGGGCTTCGCCGCCAAGCCGCTCCGCCAGCGAGGCGGTCCGCTGGTCTAGCTGTCGGTTGACTTGATCTTCGGAGATGATAATGGTTGTGTCGCGTGATGCGCGTGTGAGCAACACTTTCTGGTTCACAAGCTCATCAAGCGCGCGACTCCAGTGGTCGTCGGAGATAGGGCCGGGCTGCCCCTGCATAGCAGAAAGCGCTACGGCGTTGACCTCGGAGGCGAGCACGGGTTCTGAACCAACGACGGCGACGATTTGATCAAGGACGGTTCCGGGCGCTATCTGGGCCTTCGCCGAGATCGTGAGCGTCACGCTCACCAGAACCATCGCGAGCAAGGCGCGGAGCCGAAGTTGCTTGCGAGTCAAAAGAGCGAGATTCATACAAAGAAGTTTGAAAGTGTCAGCGAATCTCAAGCCGACCATCGGCTTCGGCTTCGTTTTGTAACTGCTGGATTTGTTGAGCAAGCATCGTTGTTCGCTTCTCGATGGCCAGTCGCTGGCGCAACTCTTCACGAATCCAAGGTAGTTCGGGTGTAAGGCCTGATGGAATCCGATGAACGATTTGCAGAACGTGCTGGTGCCCTCCAGATTCAAATACTGAACTAATCTCACCAGTTTCGAGAATGCGCCCTTGTTGCCCAATAGACTCGTCAAGCCCCCTGAGACGGCTTTCAGGTAGGTAGGTAGATGACAAGGCAAGCGCACCTTCAACGTCATTGGCAAACTCAGTGGCCGTCAGAATCCAAAGGGAGTCGGCAAAAGGAGAGTCTTTCGATCTCATCATCGCGACTCTGCCCTGAGCTGCGCGCGATGCTTCATCAGTCGAGAGCAAACGAATCTGGACATATGGCTCGCGAAGCGTAAGACGCGCAAGGTTGGCCTCGTAATAGGCCCGGATTTCCTGCTCAGAAGGCTCCTCGGCGTTGGCCTCAAAGAACTTGTCGATGATTGCTGCTGCAAGGACGGCCCGTTCGTTTTCCGCAAGCTGACGCTGGATGTCCTCCCTTGACGTGAGGCCTTGGCGCCGGGCTTCCTGAGCCAGAAGACGGCTATGCACCCACTGTTCAACAACCTGCTCCCGCGCCGTCACACTATCAAGCCCTACGGGTAGAACGTTCAGGGCCTCGGCAACATCGTCTTCGCTCAAATACTCCGTTCCGACACGTGCCGCGAATTCCTCCGATGAGGATGTGCCCGGATTACCGCATCCAGCAAGGAGCGGAAGGGCGAGAGCAAGTGTAAAGAGGCGGATGTGCACGAAGTGGCGAAATGAAAAGCTCGCCGGATTCCAGAGTGGCCCGGAAACACGGCGAGCGTCGTGTCCAAAGACGAGCGAGGCGAAGCGGTTATTGCCCAGATGCTGGCGACCCGCCCATGACTGAGAGGTCAGTCGATTCGATTCGCGGTCTCTTAAACGCGCCTGTTAGCCGGTTTGGGTAGGACGTTGTGCGAAAACGCGTTCGGAGTCGATTGACCCAACGGCGTTCAAGAACTTCCTGGTACTCGGTTACAAGTTCGGAACGGGCCTCCTCAAACGTTTTGGTACGTGGCTGTTCTATGGCGTCCAAATAGTAAACGGCAAGGCGGCTCCGCTCCGGCACAATCGCCGACCGCTGACCAATTTCCAGGCCGAGAGCTGCGTCAAGCGCCGAGTTTGTCGAATCAGCAATGAAGAGCGTGTCGAGCCGAAGCGTCAATGTGGATTCAGCATATCGAGCAAGAATGTCTTGCGCTGAATCGCCACGGTCGAGGTCAGCACCAACCATGGTGAGCATGGAGTCACTGGGGCTGGTGAACGAGAGGATGCGTCGTCGCTCCGGCCAGTTATAGTTGCTCTCCCTGCCAGAGTAGAAGGCGCGTAATCCGTCAGCGTCCTGCGCAGCGGGCGTCCAGACAGAGTCCTCGGAGATGCGAAAAAGTAGAACGCCGTCCACGTATTGCTCAAGCAATGCCCGGAAAGAAGGATCGCGATCCTCAAGGGAGCTCAAGGCGACGTTAAAGCCTTGATCCGCGAGGTAGGTATCCAGCTCCGCATGGAATTGTGCATTCTGGTCGACTCCTGGACGAACGCCAGATCGGGTGACGTGCGTTCGAAATTCCTCCAACGTGTAGTTCTTATCTCCCACGGTGGCAAAGACGCCTTCGCTCAGATCTCCGAAACCGTCCCTGCGGATCTGGAGGAACAATGAATCGGCATCGAAGCGCCCTAGAGCAGCATCAATCAGGCCTTGGTCCAACGTATATCCCGCAGCCTCTAGCTCCTGTTGGCCGATCCGCTGCCGCCGAACCGCCGTGCGGGGCAGTTCATTGGCGAGGCGTTTGAGGTCGGGTAGCGCTTCTGCAAACGTCGGAAGGGCTTTCTTCTCTTCCAGACGAATGAGGTGAAATCCAAAACGAGACTGAACGATATCGGAGATGTCGCCTGGGTTTGCCAAAGCAAAGACAGCGTCGTTGAATGGCTGCACCATTCTGCCAACGCCAAAGAATCCAAGATCACCGCCTTCGCGCCCTGAGGCCACGTCGTCGGAATATTGACGAGCAAGTGTAGCGAAGTCCTCGCCCGCGGCAATACGTGTTCGTAGATCCTCTAGCGTCGCACGAGCGGCAGCCGTGTCCGCCACAGTTTCACCCTGAACACGGATAAGAATGTGACTCGCCCGGATTTCAGCGGTGCGCGGACGACGGTCGTTGACTTTGATCAGATGGTAGCCAAAGCGGGTTCTGATTGGCCCGACAACGTCGCCCACGGCGGCGCCATACGCGGCGTCCTCGAACGCCAGAACCATGCGTCCACCCGTGAAATAGCCCAGATTTCCACGATTGCGACGGGCAGAAGGATCTTCGGATCTCAGGAAGGCCATCTCCTCGAAATCCATTCCCGCCGCGATGGAGTCACGAAGCTCGATAGTTCGATTGTAAGCTCGAAGCGTGTCGGCGGCCGACGCGTTCTCATCCGCCAGAATTAGCAGGTGACTTACCTCAAGCTCCTCCTGCTGCTTCTCATAAAGATCAGCGATGATGTCATCCAAAACGGCCTGGTCCGTGAAATATGGCCGAGCCAGCTGATCGCGATACTGAGCCATCTCTACTTTGATCGTCGAATCCTCGGCGAGGCCCAGATCGCGCGCCTGTCTCACTTTCAGCCGGAAGTTTACATAGCGTTCGAGGAAATCCTGATAGGCACCCATCGAGTCTTCGGAAGCGCTCTGCCAATCGCCGTCGGCCGCGATGTAGGCATCCTCGAACTCCCTCAGCGTGAGCGTACCGGTCAAAGATTCGGCAACGACGAGATTTGGATCCGTCGGATCCTGATTTGCGAGAGAGCCCGACCCACTACAGCCTGAAAGCATAGGGGCGGCAAGGCCAACGGTGAGAGCAAGTGCTGGTAGCAATCGAATCAGGGTATGGCGCATCTGAAGAAGAGTGTTGCGATGTGTGGAAACAGCGGAAGAATCGCTCGCAGCCACTTAGAAGTTGAGTGGACTGGAACGCATACAGCCTCAGAAATTACTCACACGGCCCCGTCAACCGTTGGTGGCGCATGGTAAAGCTGTGGCGAATAGATGAAGGAGGTGGGAGCAACTTTCCGATTCCACCTGTGTCCCATCTATGGATCCAACGCGGACGCAGGGCATGCCGCACAACGACCACTTACTCATTGAGGCCTTTCAGCGAGGCGACGAGTTCGCCTTCGTGGCGTTATACAATCGCTACAAAGGCCCCGTGTTCGCATTCTGCGCTAAGATGCTGGTTGATCGTGCGATGGCGCAAGATGTCATGCAAGAGACGTTTGTGCGTGTGTATGAAAACCGTGAACGCCTGCTGAAGGCCGGTTCATTTAAATCATGGCTGTTCACGATAGCCCGCAACCAGTGCCTCAATACGCTCCGGCGTTCCAAGCGCCACACCAACTTTGATGAGACCGTGTCGGATGTCGACGCCTACGATGGCGACACACCTTTCGCCCAGCTTTTAAAAGCCGAACAGATCGAAATCGTCAACCGCTTCCTTAACGAGCTTTCTCCTGAATACCGCGAGGTACTTGTACTCCGCGAATACCAGAACCTCTCGTATGAGGAGATCGCGGCGGTAACGCGAAACTCCGTCTCGTCAGTCAAGAGTCGCCTTTTCAAGGCACGCCGAAAGCTGGGTCAGTTTCTTCAGCCATTCCTTGAACCGCGAAGATTGTCCTCCGAGCCAGTTCCGAAACCCCCACCGCATCCCACTATGGGGCGCCTAGCATGACTGAACCACTGAACACATCAACATTCTGCTCAGACGAACATTCGGAGATGCTCCTCAATCTGTACGTCGATGGCGAACTGTCGTCAGATGAACAGGCCGGGTTGTTTGGGCACCTTGCGACATGCGCGGTATGCCGGACGCAATTCAACGTGCTTCTGGCATTTCGACTGGCGTTGCGGCAAGAAGCGATTCTTGTCCCCCTAACCGCCGATGAGGCTGTGTTTGCTCGAATCGACCATCTCCGACGGACTCCACGGCGCGCCATCGACCGTGTTTCCGAGCGCAGATTCTTCGGTGGTCGTGTTCATAGGAACGTTCCCTTCAGAACTGCCGCGCTGGCTGCTCTTGTCATCGTTGCATTGGGGTTGGCCTTGCGTTTCGATCCGCTGCCCGACTCTTCTACCCAATCGTACCACGTGACCGAAGCAATTATGGATGACGGGGCGCTCTATGTCATCGGGCCAGGGCTAACCGTTGAGGACAAGAAGCTGGATCGGTAGCGAGCTTTTCCAGTTTCAGTCTGATCCTGTTGGATATTAGGACGCATATCGGGGCAAGTCTCACTTCGAAAGCGGAGATCGAGAGAGGGGAAGAATTTGGCTGTTTTGGAAGTTTAGTCGCACGTTTCGTCGCAGGAGATGGGCAGATACACGGAGAATCAGGAAGCAATCGCGAGCGGTGCATGCTTTGCGTTCAGGCGTCCGATTCCCATCACCGCCCTCCATGACTGATCGATCCACATCCGATTCACTTTCGTTCGCTCCCGGCTCTGCCGAAGCTGGCCGCTCCACATCTGGAACGTCCACATCAGCAAACGTCGATGATTTTTTCGGCGCCTCCTATGCTCCTGCTCAGGAGACTGCTGTCTTTGACGCGGTCTATGAGGACCTCGATTCTCCCATTGCCGAGCAGTCGTCGGTCTTAGACGGCCGTCCTGCGATGCAGGCTGTTCCTTTGCACGAGCCCGAAGCAGCAAAAGCTCCAGCCGTGCAGATGGATGATCCCTTCGCCCCGATCGATGATGAGCTCTTCGCGCCGGGCAGTGATTTCCTTAACGGCCCCAGGCTTGATACGGCGACAGGTGGTTTTCAGATCGGGTTTGAGACGTCAGAACCCCAAACGACGGCGCTCGAACCCATTCGTAAGCCGTTGCCTATTCACGCCCCGCAAACGGCGCCTGCACTTCCACCCCCGCCGGTACCTCCGCGCGTTCAGGCTCGCATGGCGATGCGCGACAAAGCGGAAGCACTGTTCCGCTACCGCCGTCTTGCATTGGCCATATTCCTGGGCTCGCTGCTACTGGCGCTTGCATACTCGCTCCTTTCACCCAGGATGTATGAATCCTACAGCGTTGTTCTAATCAACACGACGCGCCCTACGGATACCGCAGGCACCATTTTTGGCGACTTTGTGGATGTGCCGGGAATGGAAGGACGCAAGATGCTAAATCAGGCGCTCATTCTTCAGCAAGCTCCTGCCATAGCTGAACGCACGGCCAGGCGCTTGATCGGTGGCCCGAATGGCGGCGCGGATCTGTCCTTCGCGGACAAGATTGATGGAGAGGTTAATGCCGCAAGCATTGCCACTTATATCCAGGAGGAGATTGTCAGCGTTAAGCCCGCAGGTGATGAAGTGGACGCGATCCGCGTTACGGCGAAAACTGGCAACGCAGAGGAGTCTGCACGGATTGCGGAACTCTACACGGAAGAGTACGCGGCCCTCACGCGGGAGTCTAGCCGCGAGCGCATCACCGCGACCCGTGAATTTCTTGAAACGCAAACTGCACTACGCCAAGGTGAGCTAGACGAAATCGAGCGCCAGATCGCCAACTACTTACGTGCTGAAGGGGCCGTTGCCTTGGATGCGCAGACCCAAAGTGCGATATCGCAGATCGCTACACTTCAGGCAGGCCTCGACCGAGCGCGAATCGAATCGCATATGCGCGAGGCAACACTTCGCTCATTGGAAGGCGAGATGAGCGCGCTACAGCCACGGATGGCAGCACGTTCTGCGTCCACAGTCCAAGCCGAGATCACGCAGGTCGACGTCCAAATAACAGAATTGGAACGCCTGATAGAACAGATCTACGTCGCCAACCCGCAGATGCGCGGCAACCCTAACGCCCACCCGGATCTCGCATCCCTTGAGTCGCGTTTGGCAACTTTCCGACGGGACAAACAGCGACTCGCTGAGCAGTTCTCACGCGAGGTTACGGACGCGGGCGGCGTGGACCTTGCTAGCTCAGGCAGTAACGGACAAGGCTATGTCGCCGATCTCCGCCGGCATATCGCTTCCGAGCGGGCAGCGCTCGATGGTGCTCGCGCTGAAAGCGGTGCGCTCTCGGGCCGCCTTAACGAGGCCAGTGGCGTTCTCATTACGATTCCCGAGCAGGCGCGAGAACTTGCCCAGCTTCACCGGTCGCGCGCCGCTACAGAGCAGCTGCATGCCTTCCTGACCAACAAACTTCAGGCGGCCAGCGTCGCAGAGGAGACGGAGTTCGGCTTCGCGCAGGTTATCCGCGAGCCTCAGATTCCAAGAAAGCCCAGCAGTCCAAATATTCCCCTCAACTTGGCGTTGGGTGGTCTGCTTGGTTTGATGCTGGGCTATGCGGCTACCGCCATTCGCTTCCGCACAGACGCCTTGGTGCATACGCCTGCTGACCTTTCTGATAATGGCTTCACGCTCATAGGCACGGTGCCGAATCTTGGTGATGACGCCAACGGAATCCCTGTTACGGTAGACGGGATCTCGATTTCGTCATCGTTGGTTGCATTGGCCAAGCCATTTTCTCCCGCAGCCGAGTCCTTCCGTCACCTTCACGCTGCGTTGCAAGGTGGCGCGGACGCTCCTCAGGTCCTTCTTGTCACGAGTCCCGAAATCGGAAGCGGCAAGAGCCTCGTTGCAGCCAACCTGGCTGTGGCCGCTGCTCAAGCAGACAGGCGCGTGCTGCTGGTTGATGCAGATCTTCGGCGCCCTCAGGTCCACGTTTATCTCGGGCTTGGCGCCGCTCCCGCACTGGGTGCTGGTGTTGAAGCTGAAAACCTCGTTTACTGGAATACCGTTGTCCCAGGTTTGTTTGCTCTGACGGCCCGAGAGGCCGCGCAGACTCCCGAGGCACTTTGGAGCCCAGAGAGGAGCGCCAAGCTGCTCGCAGGTTTGCGTACCACGTTTGACTTCATCATAATCGACGCGCCTCCTGGACTGCTTGCTGCAGACGCCGCCGTGATTGCACCACACTGTGACGCGGCCCTACTCGTGGCCTCTGCGGAGTCGACGCATGTTGACGCGCTCTCCCAAGTAGCGAGTGAGTTGGCAGCCTCGGGCCTTTCCCAGATTGGGGCTGTCCTGAATCGCTTCAATCCAGCCCGAAGCGTCGCCTATCGCCGCACGTTCGGCTATCGGTACGCCACACGTTATGCCGCCGATCGCCAGCGCGAAGGTGCTCCAATGCCGAACTCAACAACTCGAGCAGACTCGTAAACGAAAACATACGGGTTCACATTTTAGACAGCCCCCTGCGTTATGCAGCACATCCAAATTCAAATAACTCGCAAGACCACCCGCAGCCTATTTCTGGCGATAGTTCTCTTCGCCGTCGGAATGCCGATTTCGGCGCAGACGGCGGCGCCCATTGATCCGTGCATTGGGCGGCTCGGCCGGGCCCAATTGATGGAGACAACGGTTACGTCGACGTACTTTCGCCACTTCGTTCCAGGCGAGGCCACCGTGCAGGTAAACGTGGAGGGCGCGGTTCAGCAGCCCGGTCTATATGAAGTGGGTGTTGGCGCGAATATCGGCAACGTTCTGGCACTCTCCGGCGGGCCGTCATACGGCACACGTGAAAGCGACCGTGACCGTCGAGTCGAAGTGAGGTTGTT
>JBBKWZ010000308.1:0-9156 GCA_037969195.1 Rubricoccaceae bacterium
GCGCAATGGAACACCCAAAGCCCGTCGCCGACCGACCTCGATCTCCGGGGCGTTTCTGCGCTGTCGAACCAGCGTGTATTTGTTGCCTCGGATGACGACTCATTTGACGACGGTGGAGCGCTTTTCGAATCCGCCGACGGAGGCGCTTCTTGGGTCCAGCGCAACGTACCCTCCAGCCTGGGATCAGGATTCTTCGGTGTGTTCTTCCTGGACGACCAGTTCGGATGGGCGTTCGGAAACGAAAATGTGCGCACAACCGATGGAGGGACGACGTGGGATCCGATGCCGTTTATCGGTTCGACGTATCTGATGGAGTTCGCCACACCAACATTCGGATATGCGACGACAGGACAGGAAGACTGGGTGAGTCTTGATGCCGGAGTGAGTTGGGATGAGAGCCCGAATCGCCTCTTCGACTTTGATTTCGCGGATACACAAATCGGCTTGGGAGTTTCTCCGGACGGCATCTACCGAACCACAGATGGGGGGGCGAATTTTGCGCAGGTCCATCCGGACAGCGCCTATGCCGTGGCGTTCCTGTCCAGTTCCATTGCCGTCAGTATCGCTGACAGTACGTTTTTACGATCCTCAGACGGCGGGCAAACGTGGATAACTGGCCCATCAGCCGACGGATTCAATCGGCTGCAACACGTGTCGGGTGATGTGATTTTGGCTTGGCAAGGCGGTCGTTTTGCTTCCAGCAATGGCCAGGTATCTCGCTCCGTTGATGGCGGTGAGACCTGGTCGGATCTGGGAATACTTTTCCCGGAAGGCAGCATTGCGTTCACCGTCCCGTCGCCACAGACCGCGATTGCGCTTGATGGTGACGGAAACGTTTTCCTCTCTACCAATTCGGGAGCCACATGGATACAGACCTTTGAATCTCCTGGCCCAAGGCCGAGCGTTTGGAGCACGGTCCGGCCTTCTTTCTCCGACGCGCAAACCGGCTACATCGCGTATGGTCACGGTTTCGTTATCAAAACAACTGATGGTGGTGCCAGTTGGTCTCAAATATCCGGTGGCTCTGGCGAAAGCCTGAATGACATTGATCGGTTTTCCGATGGGGATCTGATCGCCGTAGGTGACAACGGCATTCTGCTGACTAGTACAGGAACGACGCCGTGGATCATCCATGAGGCCTTCACATCTGCACACTTGACCGCGGTGCAAGTCATCGGCCCTCAAGACGTAGTCGTGGTAGACGAGACCGGGCAGGTGTTCAGCAGCACTGACGCTGGTTCAACCTGGATGGCCGCGGCGAGTAGGCCAAGCCTCGACGCCGAAGACCTTTATTTCACGACACTACTCGATGGCTGGGTCACCGGCTTCGGCTCCAGCGGCGCCTCCCTTTACCACACCATCAATGGTGGGAACTCGTGGATTCCGGCAACGGGCCCCCTCGGTTCTTACAAATCTGTAGACGTTGAAGGGTTGAACGGTTGGGTGGCTAACGTGTCGGGCCGGTACTATCGAAGCTCTGATTCTGGTGATTCATGGACGGTTGGACAGCTTCCTGGCGACTTTTTTCAAATCCAGGACATGGACTTCTTCGATGAAAGCATCGGCTATTCCGTCGGCTGGTACGGTTACGCTGCTCGGAGCGACGACGGCGGAATATCCTGGACCATACTGCCAACCCCAGATTCGGAGGAGAAGTTCACCGACATCTACCTGATCGGCCCCAACGAGTTTTGGCTCAGCACGGTTGATGACAAGACCTATTACACAGCGACAGGAGGGCAGAATTGGGCCGTTCTTGAGATGGGTTCAGACGGTTTCGGCAACTTCTCTGCTATTGCCGCCTCACCGGAGGGCGACGCCTGGTCGGTGGGCTTTCAAGGCTACATCGAACACTTTTCGGGGCCGCCACCTCCACCGCTGAATAGACCTCCGGCGGCATCGTTTGACTACATCACCGTTGGCCTCACCGTGAGCTTAACGGACACGAGCACTGACCCCGATGGCACAATCGTTAGCTACGCGTGGGATTTCGGCGACGGCGCGTCGTCCACTGAGCAGAATCCGACTCACACATTCCTTGAATCCGGCACGTATCACGTACGTCTAGATGTTGTCGACGACGACGGTGCTACCGGCGGTACCGTGCGGTTCATCGTCGTCCAGCCTGGTCCCGGAGGCACGTTTGGTGATTTCACAGAGGTGACTCCACTTGATCCACTATGGGTTACGCCGCAGGACGAAGATTTCTGGGTCGTGACAACCGCCCCCGCGGATTATGACGGCGATGGCGACCTCGACATTGCAGTTTTCGGGTATTACGTCGTCTACAACGAGAGCGTTGACTACCGACTCGTGCTATTGAAGAACAATGGCGAGCGCACACCGGAGCAGTGGGATTTCGATTACGTAGACGTTGCCCTTGACGGCATCAGCGCAGGCTCATCCGACATGGCCTGGGGCGATGCCGATGGCGATGGTGATCTAGACCTTGCTCTAGGTTCTGACGCCGAAACGTTGTTGTTCCGTAACGACGATGGAGTGATGGTAGAAACGGATACCATTCTTCCGGGCTATTACGAAGACAACCTGCAAGCCGATTTTGATCTTCGGTCTATTTCCTGGGCCGACTACGACAATGATGGCGATGAGGATCTGCTCATCCCGTCGGTTTACGATTTCGACGAGTTCGTCTACCGTACAGCGTTGATGCGCAACGACGGTGACAATGGAACGAATGGCTGGACATTCACTGAAGTAAGCGTCGGGTTAGACTCGACCTCGCATGCGCAATCCGCGTGGGCCGACTTCGACGGGGATCAGGACCTGGACCTGCTTCTCATCAATCTGGCTCCACTGACACCAAGCGGTTTCGTCACGCGGTACCGTAATGATGGCGGAACTTTCGTGGGCGAACAGATCCTCGGAAACATCACGATCCAACACGGCGAGGCCGATTGGGGCGATTACGACGCCGACGGCGACCTCGACATACTGGTTGTTGGAAGCATAGAGGAGGAGCCCAACGGTCCCTGGGTCAAGGGCCTCCGCATTTTCCGCAACGACAACGACACGTTTACGCAGCTCGAAATCATCGACTGTGTTCCCTGCGAGGGGTGGTTCGACCTCACCGCTGGTACCTGGGCCGACTACGACTCCGACGGCGACATGGATATCCTGATGACAGGAACCTACAATAGCGGGAACAAGATCGAAGGGCGGGCGAGGATCTACAAGAACGACAACGGTGTTTTCACCTTCACGAGTGAGGACGATGACCTACCTGCTCCCTGGCCAAGTGGTACACGCGGCGGAACCTTCACGTGGCTTGATATCGACAGCGAAGGAGACCTTGATTACTTCATAGCTGGGAACTACTGGGTTCCGGGTGGCAACAACTCGGTGGAGGCACAGATGCACCTTTATCGGAACGATGTTGAGGGCGCGAACGCCAACCCTTCAGCCCCAACAGGCCTCACCGCAGAGGTTGAGGTGCCCGACCCCCCGACCACAGGCAGCAATGTCGCACTTTCCTGGATTGCTGCAACGGATGATTCCACGCCAGCTTCTGCGCTGACGTACGATGTCACGCTCCGGCGGAATGGGCAGCCTGTGACGAGTCCGCACCGATTGCCTGAGCCCGGAAGTGTGAGCGCCGTGACGGACTGGACCCTGACGGGTCTCGAAGAAGGCGAATACCTTTGGACGGTCCGCGCTGTAGACAGCGCGTTCAACGGCGGCCCGCTCGCACAAGGCTCATTCGTAATTGGAATTACGACGGGGGACGGACCAGACGCTGTCCCGAGAGTCTATTCATTCGACGGCACGTATCCGAACCCCTTCAATGGCTCCGCCACAATTCGATTCGGGTTACCGGAAGTTGCCGAGGTCGACGTTGCCGTGTACGACATACTTGGTCGGCTCGTGACGCGAATCGCAACGGGTGAACTTCAACTCGGATTCCACGCTGTTCAGTGGGATGCTACGTCATTGGCCAGTGGAACGTATCTCATTCGGTTTTCTTCGGGCGCGTTCGTTGCGACCCGACGAGTTACGCTGCTGAAGTAGCACTGCGTATTGGCTTTGCCGCCGGCTAGAAAGGGTGTCGAGATGGTCTCGGCACCCTTCTTTTCAGATTTGACGTGCTAACGATCGACGCGCACGCGGAATTGATTCCCGACGCCCAAGCGATCAACGAGTAGTTATTGGACCACGCCTAGAAACTCACCGACGACATCAAGAAGACCCACCACGTTGGGTCGGTGCCGAGAACGGATTCAAGGCGACTTCCAGGGAGAAATACGGACGCGCCGGCTGAAAGTTGAAATCCATCCAACGCGCGCCCACGCATGGCGCTGCCGTTGAATGTGAGGACAAGGTCCAATTCCTGGCCGAACGATCTCGAGATGCCGGCCGTTGACGTAGCCGCAGCGAAATGGTGCCCGTCCAACTGAACGCGTAAGCTGCGGCCGATCGCTGAAGCCACAGTAAGTCGTGCATCCTGCACACCATTCGATCCGGACAGGAGTGGGAAATAATCCAGGAATCCGTAATACGCATGACCGGTCGGAAAGAGCGGAATGAAAGTGTTGGTCTCTGCGTCGGAAGGACTGCTATCGCCCGATAGGAGTGCGTAGCCAGCGGCGAAGCGAGCTGCTCCGGCTTTGTAGCCCGCGTCTGCGGAAAGCGCGTACGCGGAAATGGAAGACCTAGGGGAATCGTCACCCGTCGCGATTTGTCCGGTCTGGTAGATAGCTTCAACTTCGTAATCAAACGCATCCGCAGAGCCGTGTGCGCGAAGGCCCGGCGTGAAGCGCATAAGGCGATCATCACCCGCGTCTGGACCTCCAGTGAGCGTGTCCGTGTTGTTGTCTAGAAAGCCGTAAATATCAACAGTGTGGTCGTCGTTGATATCCAACATCGTGTAGAACCCAAATAGATTCTGCGACCCAGGCATTTGGCTGGGGGCAACAAGTTGTGCGGCAAAGAGATCGGCTGTCACGCCATGTCTATGGAGTTTTAAGACCGCGCCATCGAATGTGCGACCAACGTTACTCCACCCGACCTCGCCGATCAGGCGCTGGTTTCCATAAGCCAAGACTTGGCGGCCGACTCTCGCGCTTAGCCCATCGACACCAGGCATCTCCAACCCAAGGTAGGCTTGATGAAAGTCAAGTTGGTCTGCGCTTGCATCCAGAGTTCCTTGTGCCTGGGATGGATCCTCGCTCCCAAACATCCGCGAATCCTGAATCTGGACATAGGCAGAAACGTGCTCGCTGGGTTGGGCGGTTACACCGAGGCGCGTTCGAAGAAGGTGGAACAGGTATGCTTCTCCGGTATCTGTGAGCCCTCTATCGTCGAATTCCGAGCGATGGCGAACCTGGCCATCAAACGTGACAACCTGCGCCTTCAGGGGGCAGGCGAGAAGCAGCAAAAGGGCGAACTGTAGCGACTTGGTCATCGAAATTTGGTTAGGGAGGCGGAAGGTAAGTCGCTATCACACGATTCGGAATCCCTCATCTACGGACACGCGGATAACCAAAGGCATCCAAATCACGTTGCGCTCGTGATGCTTCCTAAGCCTTTCCCCAAAGACCTAACTTGACTTGAAAAACCGTCGCGATCTGCTCAGCCTTCAACTTCATGCTCTCGGCGATTTCTCCTTCAAAAAGCTCATCGATGGTGCCTTTGAATCGCAAAACCCACATGTCGAAGTGGGCGCTCTCCAGGTTTTTCAGTTTGGCGTGGGGGTCGAATGGCCGCCCATTGTAATCGCCGGTATGGAACGTCACGGATGACCAAAACGCTACCATTCTTGGCAGGTGCGCATCCCAATCGAGGCCGACAAAGAAGCGACCCAGCATAGGATCTTGCTCAATATCACCATAGAACGACTTCACGATCCGCTCTACGTCGGCGGAGGATTGCACGTCGGGTTTCTTGGGAAGCGCGGAGGAATGGTCGAGAACTTGCATTTACGGGTTAGTCGCGGAGCATGATGAGCAGCATGTGCATGTCCGTCAGCGGGTCAACACTATGGGGAATCGATGCGGGAAGACGGATGGCCTCCCCGGCCTCAACCCGGTGAGAGGCTTCGTCAACGGTGACGGTAGCGACGCCATCAATGACCACGAGGAGCGCCTCGTAAGGGGCGGTATGCTCGCTCAGCCCCTCACCTTGCCCGAACGCAAACAGCGACACAGAACCTGACCTGTTCTTCAAAAGCATCTTGCTCACAACATTGCCAGATTGTACATCCATCATTGAAACGAGGGATAGTACAGGAGATTGTTCCATAAAGGTTTGCCTTGGGAACGCTGCTAGAGCGGATGCGACGCGGGCCGGAGGTGCACAACCGGCCCGCGTCGAACACGTCGTCACCCAACGACGCGCATGATTCCCTGCATGGTCATATAGTGACCGGGGAAAGTGCAGATGTAGGGGTAGTCGCCCGGCGTGCCCGGAGCAGTAAACGTTACTTCTACAGTCGCGCCCGGCGCGGACATTGGAGTGTAGGCGATGATATCGCTCTGTCTTGCTGCCGGGATATAATCGGTAGCGGCGGCGCCCATAGCTGCCTGACCCACGGCATTGATCGCGTCAGCCGTGCGAAGTACCACTACGTTGTGGCTCATCGCCGGGTTGTCGGCCGTGTTGTTGAATGTGATGTGGACAGTTTGCCCTGCCGTTACGGTGAACTCTTTTTGTTCGAACTGCATTTCGTTGCCGATTGGCGTCATCGCGAACTCGAACGTAGGGCCTGCGAACTGAACGTCGGGTTCGGGTGCTGGCTCAGGTGTTGGGGCAACTTGTTCAGTGGTTGGCTCCGTCGTGGTCGTCGAAGATTCGTCGCCACCGCCGCAGGCCGCGAGAGTGGATGCCGCAATGGCAATGGCGAATATTGCTAGGCGTGAAAGTGTCATGGGTGAAAGGATTTTGGTTGAGGTTAGAGAGCGAGGCTTGATGCCTCCTGGAGGACGGAAATCGAGGGTGCCGGCTCGGCACCAAGGCCTTCCTGGCGACCGATGATTTCGCCGCCGGCATCAAGCAGCGTAATGCGGTTTGCGTGCGCGATGTTTCCATCGGCTTCGAAGCGATAGCGAACATCGAGTAGCGCTGCCATCGTACGGACGTTTACCTCCTCACTACGCAGGAGCGTCCAATTTTCACCAAGGCCATGTGCTTCGCGGAATTCTCGCAGGCGCTCTGGCGTGTCGCGGTCCGGATCGAACGAAACGAGGACAAACTGCAAGTCGACATCGTCGGGGAGCGCGTTCTCGATTTTCTTCATGTCCGAAACGATCATTGGGCACGCGTGGCCACAACTTGTGTAGACCATCGAAATCGCAAGGGGACGTCCTCGGAAACTGGCGAGTTGGATGCTCTCTTCAGCGTCACTCGTCCAGCCTGCGTCCATCAAGTAGAGCGACGTTTCGGAGAGCGGCGCGTCGGTGTCAAAGGCGGGCGGCGCAGCCTCGTTAGAGCAGGCCGCTATCCCGAAGAACACAAAAAAAAGGCCGATGAAGTGGTTCATGGAGCTGTTCGTTAGGTGGCCGACGCATCGAGCGTGCCTCGAGAACTGAGGCTATTGGCAGAGTCTCGTGCTTCGAGCCTCGCGCGGTACGCAGCCATCACGAAGCGGAGTAGGATGCTTCTCACGACTGACGTCACTCGTTCGACGATGCGTCGGGTGTTGTACGAAAACCAAAGCTTTGGACGGTAGCTAGCACCAAAGCCGGACCGATGAGCCCACATGGTGCGAAGGAGGAATAGGCGTTTCATGCTGTATACGGCTAGTTGACGGGCGCGTCGAGCGCGGTGCGGAAGCCAAGGTTGGGGACCGTGTAGCGGGCTTCGAGGCCCGAACGGTAAGCGAAGCGTAGAAAAGCCGCGTAGTCCTCGAAATCCGCAGCGCCGATCGCTCCAGCCCCGCAGAAAAGCTTTGAATCGGCGTTGCGATTGCTGCGCGAATCCGAGCTGACGAGGTCGCTGTTGAAATCGGCTACCCACTCCCAAACGAGCCCATGGAGATCATAGACACCATAGTAATTGCGGTAGGTGGAGCCAACATTTGGCATCGGATTCGGCGCAGGCCGGCTGTACCAGTTCAGGATGCGCCGCGTGTAGCTCGGGTCGTCTCGTCCATTGGCGGCGGTTTCGCTGGCTGAAGCGGCGTACTCCCACTCGTTGGTTGAAGGAAGTCGTTGGTTTGCCCAATCCGCGTACGCCGTTGCCGCAAACCACGATACTCGCGTGACGGGCTGGTTCGGCCGAGAAGAACCTAGATCCACGTCTCCGCGCCAGTGACTGAGATAGCCGTCATCCACAAAAAGAGCGGGGGCCTGTGAACGCCGCCACCTCGGATTGGCACGGACAAAGGCCAGGAATTGCGCATTCGTGACGGAAAGCGAACTCAGGTAGAACGTTTCCACCGCAACCGTCGATGCCTCAGTCACTCCGGTGTAAAGCGGTGTGTGTGCGCCGCCTCGAATCAGCACCATCCCGTTCGGTTGTGCGGAAGCCTGTGCCGTCAGCGCGAAGAGCGCCAGGGCTGAGACGAACAAGTAGGGGATGGCGCGTTTCAAAGCAGCAGCAGTTAGCGAAGCGTGTTGGAGCAGTAAATGGCGATCAAGGAGCGGGTGGAGGAGCGGCTGATCCGCTGAAATCCGTCATGTTCGTCTGCCCGGCAAAGATGTTCGGATCCTCATTGCCTGTCACCTCGAGAATGCCGACGGCTCCCTTGTTGAAGGCACGGAAAAGTGCGTGGTCAACCAGCGTGTAGTTGCCCGGCACGTCCAACAGGAATTCGACTATGGCGGAGCCGCCGGGATGAACGCCCGTGGTTTGAACGTTTAACTGGTTGACGACCGTACCACCTTCGCCGTAGACCCGGTCGAACATCTCTCCAATCACGTGGAAGCTGGACGTCAGGTTCGGGCCTCCGTTTCCTACATACAGCCGCACGGTTTCGCCAACCGCCGCGCGCAACGCGTTCGGACCTGTCAGCGATCCTACGCGTCCGTTGAAAAGAACGTAGGCCGGATCTTCCTGAAGTGCTTTGTCGAGGTCGAAGGCTTGCAGGCCGGGCGCGTTAAAAGCACCCGCAGTGTAGAACTCGCTTTGCATGATGTAGAACTCGTGGTCCACTTCAGGCATACCTTCCTTGGGCTCAACGAGAATAAGGCCATACATGCCGTT
>JBBKWZ010000309.1:0-8688 GCA_037969195.1 Rubricoccaceae bacterium
CTCACGCCGTCATTGTTGGCCGCTCAAACATCGTGGGCAAACCCATGGCAAACCTGCTCCTTCGACGCGGGCTGGATTGTACTGTAACCGTTTGCCACAGCCGCACGCGCGACCTCCCGGCCATAACTCGCCAAGCTGACATCCTAATCGCCGCTATCGGCCGGGCGAATTTCATCACGGCTGATATGGTGAAAGATGGTGCAGCCGTCATCGACGTAGGCATCAACCGCGTAGACGATGCCAGCCGAGAGCGAGGTTATCGCCTGGTCGGCGATGTTGATTTCGACGGAGTCAGTGAGAAAGCGGGTTGGATTACGCCCGTGCCCGGCGGTGTCGGCCCGATGACCATTGCCATGCTGCTTCAGAACACACTTACTGCCGCCAATCGCCGCGACCCATAATGCAAGACATCGCCGACACACTCGCAGCAGCCGCTGACACGGTTGTAATGGCCATCGATTCGTCGCTTGTCCCCGACTCTTCCGGTATTGGCGCCCTGGATGAATCAGTTAGCCAGGCTGTGGACCAGCTTTCTCAAGGCGAGATAGAGGGCGCCGTTGGCCTCTTTGGATCCGCCCTCTGGGATTTCACCATCGGCCATATTCTGCCGGCTGTCGCGCTTGGAATTGGGTTTTACATCGCGTATCGACTCATTGCCAGCGCCCTCGGACGCGTCCTCGATCGCGCGAAGAAGGTTGACCCAGGCGTGAAACAGCTCATCTTTCGGGCGTTGCGGTTGGTGATCATCTCCTTTGCAGCTATCTCGATTCTTGGCCAACTGGGAATCAACGTCACCGCGTTGCTCGCAGGATTGGGCGTCGCTGGTATCGCGCTTGGTTTTGCTGCGAAGGACACGCTGGAAAACTTTATCGCAGGCGTTACCATCCTTCTGGATCGGCCGTTCCGCGTTGGTGACAACATCGAAATCCAGGACACCTTTGGTACCGTCGTGGAGATTGCGCTGCGTTCCACCCGCATTCGAACCCAGAGCAATGAACTTGCGGTGCTGCCGAATTCGAAAGTGATCATGGAGCGGATCATCAACCATACGCGGCTCAAAAACCTTCGAATTGAAGTTCCCTTTGGGATTGCCTACAAAGAGTCGCCTGCGCAAGCCAGAGCATGTGTACTTGCGACAACCGAGGGCGATGAGCGTCTTCATCCCGACCACAAGCCTGAGGTCGTAGTCGTCGAACTCGACGATTCATCCGTCAACATGGAGTTGCGCCTCTTTCTGAAAAACGCAAAGCTGGAAATGCCAGTTTTCGTGGAGTATCAAGAGAAGGTGTTCGACGCCCTCAAGGCAGCTGGCATTGAGATCCCGTTCCCGCATCTGCAGCTGTTCATCGACGAAGCGAAGGCTTTTAAAGGGAGCCAGCTTACGGATGGCGGCGGTTCTTGACGGGACAGGACTGAGAATAAGCGTGAGGTTGAGCATCGGTGGGATGTTCAGCCCTGTAACCTTTCGGAGCGGCCGTGCGTCTTTCAGGCGAACACCCCGTTATCCATGCCGCTCGATTCTTCGGTTCTCGCTGCACACCGACATCGGATCTACGATTTCTCCCTGCGCCTTCTGAGGTGCCGCGAAGACGCCGCTGATGTGACGCAAGAGGTGCTACTACGCTTCTGGCAGCGCGGCGACGACATTGAAGCTGCGGCTCAATTGGCCTGGGTGATGCGGGTAACCCGAAACGCCTGCCTCGACCACATCCGAAAGAAGAAAACGAGGCATGGATACACGCCCGCGACAGAGTTCATTGATGACTTCGAAGGTGGCGAACCATCGCCTGAAACGCTTTCCGAGTCTGCCGATTTCCGCAGACATCTCGAGCAGGCCATCGGGCGTCTCGACGAGCCTTACCAAAGCCTCGTCATCCTACGCGAGATACATGGTCTGAGCTACGACGAACTCACCGAAGCACTTGAACTGCCGCTATCCACAGTAAAAGTCTACCTCCACCGCGCCCGCCGGCGACTTCGCTCTGCACTTCAACAGAGGCTCACCGCCGAGGAGTTAACCCCATGAATGCACCTCTTACGAATACCGTTTGCCACGAGGTGATGGATCGTTTCGATTCCTACCTCGATGGCGATCTAGACGTGTCAACGACTGTGCGATTCGAGCAGCATCTCAACTCGTGCCCTGATTGTGCTGCCGAGCACGCCGTTGCCAAGCATATGAGCCAGGCGTTTGGCGAGATCGCTTTGGAATCATGTCCGGACGACCTCTACTACCGCGCTGTTGCGTCCTCCAAGGCCTCTCGAAACGGTCAAGCGGATCGCTCGACCGTAACTGGTCCACGCCCAACAAGAATCATTCGTTGGAAGGCACTTGCCCTCGCGGCAACGGTCTTGATCATGCTTGGACTCGGTTCGCTACCCTACTTGCTGAACCGCTCCCAAGCCGACTTCTCCGCAGAAGAGATCGCACAGGCGCGCCGAGATGTGGAGTTCGCTCTAAGTCTTGTCAGCGATGCCGGGCGCGAAACCGGCGTCTTCCTGCAAAACGACATTCTCAACGACGAAGTCATCCAACCCATTCAACGAACAATTACCCCTATACCTTAACCCACACAGCCATGCGATCTCATCTTCGGCATCTCACCGTTTGCGGCCTGCTCGCGCTTGTTCTCGCACCGGGTGCGCTAGCACAACGTAATGCGCTTAGTCCGTCCAACCTGGACGCGTTGTTTACCGACGAAGCCCGTGTTGAAGTAAATCTTCGGGGAACGATCCTGCGTCTCGTCGCGGAGGCCAGCCGCAACGACGAACCCGAGTTTGCTGCGATGGTGGATGACCTGCGCGGCATCTATGTGCGCCAGTACTCTCTCAGTTCCGCACGCTCCGGCGCTGCAGGCCAAATCCGAGAACTCGCCCGCTCATTTGAACGCGCCGGCTGGGAAACGTTGGTCCGCGTTCGCGAGGACGACGAAGACGTGTTCATCTACCTCGATACTGCCGGTGACGTCATCAACGGCCTCGTGGTGATGAGCTTGGATCAGGACGAGAACGAGGCCACATTTGTAACCATCGATGGTCGGATTGACCCCGCTCAGATTGGTCGGCTCGGAAGCCGATTTAACGTCCCTGAACTCGAAGATTACAATGGCGGGTAACGACCATGCGCAGTCTCTTGATTTCACTTGCGATCGTGTTCTTCTTCTCCGGGTGCACGTCTTTCGAGCTCACGCGGGTTCGAAATGATTTAGCGCGACAGGCCCCCGAGGCCCACATTGGCGACGGATACGCCATGTCATTCGGCAGCGTCTCTTTGGGACTCGCCCGCTGGATAACCGGCCTGACTGACGACCAAGACGGAGCGATTGCAAATGCCGTGCTTTCCGAAGTTCGCCGGGTGCAGTTCGGTCGCTACGCCGTCAACGGCTTATTCGATGCGTCCGCGTTGCGAATGCCGGGACGACTCCAGCGTTATCTCGAAAAGGATGACTGGTACCACCTCGCAACGATCCGTGTGGACTCAGAGGCAGTTTGGGTTGTCTACAAAGAAGCGGACGGAATCGTCGTGGACCTCCTCGCCGTGGTGATGGACGAGGAAGAACTCGTCCTTGCCAAAGTCTCAGGCAACTTGAACGCCGTGGTTGCAGCGGTTTTGTCTCAACGGGACATTGACATCCCTTTTTTCGGCGACGAAGAGCCGGTAACGGAAAACCACGTAGAAAGCGAAGGCATGCAAGCGGCGATGGAGCCTCTTCGCTGAACTTCGGCGCTACGCGTAAGGGCTGCATTTTTTGTTTTGTGATGCGTCTGGTTCAGAATCTCGCGATACTCTGTGCCCCTCTCTTGCCGAACACCGCTGCCATGCGTCTCCTGCTCACTGCACTTCTGCTATTTCCAATTGCGGCGTCCGCTCAGCTTTCTAGGGCAACGTACACAGTCACCTTTGAGAGCACATGGAGTGGTGGAACCCATCCCGATGACTTCCCTCCGGGACCCCACTTTTCCGGATTGATCGGTGCCGCGCATGGTGCCACGGCGACGCTTTGGGAGCCGGGTCAGATAGCCTCGCCGGGTATCGAGAGTATGGCAGAGACGGGCAGCAAGGCGTTGCTGCAAAGTGAAGTCAACGACCTCATCACGGCCGGAGGCGCGTTAGCCGTGCTTTCCGGTGGAGGAATTGGAACATCGCCTGGAAGCGTGATGATGACGTTTGAGTTGAACACGGATTTCCCGCTTGTTTCGCTTGTTAGCATGGTCGCCCCAAGTCCCGACTGGTTCGTAGGCGTGAATAGCCTTGAGTTGTTTGACGGAGCGAATTGGTCACCGATGGAGACCATCACGCTGTTCACTTACGACGCAGGTACGGATAGCGGGCTCATGTACACTTCCCCCGACGCCGACACGCAACCGCCAGATCCAATTACGTTGATCGAAGGTTATCCCTTTTTCTACGAGGGCGGCGTACGCGAAGTAGGCACATTTGAATTCGTGTTGGACAACGTCGTCGCGGTCGAGGATCACACGCCAAGCAATGCCGATGTGATCATGTTGGCACCGTATCCGAATCCGGCTTCAGCCCGGAGCACTTTGCGCATTGACGTTGGAGCAACGCAGGCCGTACGCGTGGAGGTCTTTGGTATCCTCGGCAGACGAGTACATACCGTCCACGATGGCGTGCTCACGAGCGGCGCGCACGCGTTCGCAATTGACACGCGGGTTCTGCCGGCCGGTGTCTACGTCGTTCGGATGGCAACCGAGCGCGGTCGGCAATCGCAACGGATTGTTGTGCGGTAAGGATTAGTAGGCGAGAACGCGATTAATCGCGTCGGGTAGCCGTCCTTTCGCGCTATAAATATCTTCTTCCAGCGACTTGGAAAAGGGAACGGGCGTAGCCTCAGCTGCGACCCTGATGGGCGGTGCATCGAGATGCTCCCATGCCACTTCCGTTATCTCCGCGGCGATTTCGGCTCCAAACCCTGCCGTTCGTGTGGCCTCGTGAAGAACGATCAATCTGTTCGTTTTGCGGACGGATGAGAGAACGCTCTCCTGATCCCAAGGCACGATCGTACGCAGGTCAACAACTTCAAGCTGATGGCCATTCAAGGCCTGTCTTTCCGCCTCGTCCAGTGCCCAGCGAACGCCTACGCCCCATGTGATTATCGTCAGGTCGTTGCCTTTTCGCGCGAGACGGGCTTTTCCTAGAGGGATCGAATAGGCTGTATCCGGCACGAGACCTTTCTCTGCGCGGTACAGATACTTGTGCTCGAAAAAAAGCACAGGGTTTGGATCCTGGATCGCTGAACGGATCAAGCCCTTGGCGTCTTCCGGCGAAGCCGGCACGACGACTTTCAGACCCGCCACGTGGCAGAACCATGCTTCAGGGCTTTGAGAGTGAAATGGACCGGCGCCGATTCCTCCACCGAACGGTGCGCGTATCGTCACGTTTAGAGGGCTTCCCCACCGATAATGTGTCGTGGCGAGGTTGTTCACAATCTGGTTGAAGCCACACGTGATAAAATCAGCGTACTGCATTTCAACAACAGGTTTGAACCCCTCGAGCGCCAGACCCATCGCGCATCCGATCACGCCGCTCTCGATGATCGGCGTATTTCGAACACGATCGGCGCCAAATTGGTCGAGAAAACCTTTGGTCACCTTAAACACACCTTCGTATTCAGCGATGTCCTGGCCCATGATTAGGACCGATTCATCGACCTCCATCGCATCCCGAAGTCCATCCGTTAGAGCATCAATGAAGCGCTTTTCCGAACGCGGAGCAGCTGCATCAATGGGCGTTTCGACATCCTTCGGCGGCGCAAAAACAGCACCGATTTCCGTTTCTCGATCACTTTCCACTGAGGGTTGCAAAATGGCCCACTCCGCCACTTCCTCAACCTCAGCAGTCAACTCGGCGTCAATTCCGTCCAGCACCCTCTCATCTACACCTTCTGTCTCTATCAGATGACGGTGATAACGGAGAATCGGATCTTTCTTGGCCCAGCCTTCGATTAGCTCGCGCGGAACGTACTTCGTACCACTTGCCTCTTCGTGGCCACGCATCCGAAATGTTTTCATTTCAAGTAGAGTTGGGCCTTCACCAGACCGTCCCCGCTCAGCAGCGCGGCGCACCGCATCTACAACGGCAATCACATCGTTGCCATCGACGACCTCACCGACCATTCCGTAACCCGGCGCCGCATCCGCAATGTGCTCAATCGGAATCACTTCATTCGACGGCGTGGACAGCCCGTAACCATTGTTCTCGACCACAAAAATCACGGGTAGGTTCCACGTCGATGCGAGACTTAGCGCTTCGTGAAAATCCCCCTCCCGTGTTGAACCTTCTCCGGTGAATGTGCAAGCCACGGCGTGCGAACCCTTGAGTTTTGCGGCCAAGCCGAGGCCATCCGCCACAGGCAACATTGCCCCTAGGTGCGATATCATGCCAACAATGTGGTGCTCCAAGAGCCCAAAGTGAAAGGTCCGGTCACGGCCATTCGTGTATCCCCCTTGCTTGCCCATCAATTGGCAGAATAGTGGCCGGAGCGGCACGCCGCGTGTGGTCCAGACCCCGAGGTTTCGGTGCATGGGGAGCAGCCAGTCCGTGCCCTCGAGCGCCCACGCACAGCCTACAGAAATGGCTTCCTGCCCATAGCCACTAAACCATTTGGCCAGCCGATTCTGTCGAATCAGCCGCAGCATCTTGTCCTCTACGGTCCGCGGAAGCTGCAAAGCCCTGTACAGGTCGAGGCGCTCCGAATTCAATTCCGTTTCAGTGGACGGCTCGTTGTATTGCACTTCCATTGTGGCGACTTGGGGGGAGACAGCTCAAAGGTACCGCCTTGTAGCTGGCTAATGGCCGCCGCCAGTGACCGCCGTGCGTGTGGTTTGCAGCAAGATCTTCGCGTCCATCCGCAAGCTCATGTTCTCGATGTAAAACAGATCGTACTTGAGTTTTTGGCGGACATCCTCGAGGTCGCTGTCGTACCGCCATTTCACCTGCGCGAGCCCTGTGACGCCCGGCTTCACACGGTGTCGGCGACTGTAAAGGGGAATGGCTCCAACATGCTGCTTTACAAAAAATGGTCGCTCCGGTCGAGGCCCGACGAGGCTCATCTCCCCTTTCATCACATTCCACAACTGTGGAATTTCGTCTAATCGGAAACGACGGAGCATTCGCCCAACCGGCGTAACTCTGGCGTCATCTTTTTGCGCCCAGACTGGCCCCGTCTCTTTCTCCGCGTTCTCGTACATCGTCCGGAATTTGTACATGGCGAAAGTCTCGCCGTACTGCCCTACACGCGTTTGACGGTAAATAGCTGGGCCCGGCGATGTAAGGCGCACCAGTGCTCCTACGGCCAACCAAAACAGTCCGCCGAAAGCTAAAACGACGACACTGACAACTACATCGGTCAGTCGCTTTGTGCTCTTCTCCCACGGCGGAATGGGTTCCGGAAAGACTTCAATAAGCGGAAGCCCATACATGTGCTCCGTGCGAGCCATCCCTCCTATCGCCGTGTAGAAGTCGGGGACGAGTTTGAGAGAGACCGACCGGCCGTCGCAAACCCGGAGCACCTCGTCCAGGTACGCGTGATCGCCGGGGCTGAGAGCAATCAGAACATCCTGTACATCCAACCTGTCGATAAGACCGGGCAACTCGTCGATGCTGTGCGCTGCCTGACCCGTCCCAATACCATCCAGAACGATCTCGACGTCGCTTTGCGGAAGAGCGTCACCTGCCGGGAACTCGGGCAAACCGTCCAAAAGATCCCCATCCGGCCCAACAGACCGACTAATTCGCACTGATTCCGGGTGTTGCAATCGCACCGCGCCCACGATCTGCAATCCAGCCGCCGGATACCTCGCGACTTCTTTGTATAGTTCTTCGACGCGTTCACTCCATCCGACCACAACTGCCTTGTGAAGACCGTGCCCCCTTAGGATAAGCGACTTCTGGACAGCTCTGACACCCAACCGACCGGCCGTAACCGACACGACTAATGTGGCCCAATAGAATCCAATTCCCAAACGAGCCGATCCTGTCTCCATTCGGTCGATAAACACACTGAAAAACAGCAGAAGAGCCCCGACCGAGACAACTTTCAGAAGGGTGACGAACTCGTCGAATCGACTTGCTGCGAAACGCTCTTGATACATCCCGGCGAACAAGAACAGAATCAACCAACCGCTACATAGCAACGCCGCCGTAATGGCAGGAGAACCCTGTGCTACGAAGCTGTGATCAAACCAGCCCCAGCGTTGACACGCCAAGGCAAAGGCCACATAGGCCAGGATTAACGCAAATGCATCGCTTACCAGCAATGCCAGCAGTTCGGCTCGTCGAGACACGAATGCGTGCTAGAATTGAATGAAAGGCGGTAGCGATTTGCCTATAACGGGGGATCTGTAGTTGCGTTGTGCCCAAAGGTATTGCTTTAGCGGTCATACGGCAAGGAACAACAAGAATGAAGCGTTGCGTGCGCCGAGCACACCGCCTAGCTTTGACCTCTGTATAACGAAGAGACTTGTCGGCATAGACTGGCTCCGAACATCTATTTGGTGGTTCGTTAAAGATTGTGGAGAGTCCAACATTTGACCAAGTTCGTGAACACATTCTCCGGGACGGCTGGAATGCGACGGCCTACCAGATTTTAAACCCTGGCATCACACATTGGATTTCGGAAGACGAACGTGGGCTTGTTGGATACGTCGAAGCCAAGGGGCGGCCAA
>JBBKWZ010000310.1:0-9630 GCA_037969195.1 Rubricoccaceae bacterium
GTAGTCGAATACACCGGAGGCAGTACCGGCAGCTCGCTGGCCATGGTCTGCGCCTATAAGGGCTACCAGGCCCATTTTGTAAGCTCTTGATGCCTTCGCCGAGGAAAAGCTCCAGACGATGCGAGCCTTCGGAGCGAAGCTGGATATCATCCCCAGCGAAAATGGGATGATCACTGCCAAGCTCATCAACAGCCTTATAGAGCGGGCTCGCGAGCTGAGCACCGCGCCAAACACATTCTGGACGGATCAGTTCAACAATGTCGACAACCGAGCGGCCTACCACCGCATGGCCAGGGAGATCCTGGATCAACTCGACTCGGACCCGGACGAGTTTATTATGGGGGTAGGAACCGGCGGCTGTTTCTCCGGGAACGCCGAAGTGCTGAAAGAGGAGGTACCGGGTATACGCTGCATTCCGATTGAACCGCTCCACGTTCGCGCGTTGTCGGGTGGCGACGTTTCTGGAACCCACAAGCTTGAGGGCATCGGCTCAGGTTTCGTCCCCTCGATATGCCGGCTGGATCTCGCGGATGAGATCATCGCCGTTTCGGATGTAGACGCCCAGGCAACGGCGCGAAGGCTGGCCTGTGAGGAAGGCATCTTTGGAGGGACGACCTCCGGCGCCAACGTGTGGGCCGCGCTGAAACAGGCACAGGTCCTTGGTGCGGGGAAGCGGATTGTGACCATCATTTGCGATTCCGGGATGAAGTACTTGCGAGGAGATCTCTTCCGATAGACGATGAAGGGCTAAGTCACTGAGCTACCGTAAAGCGGTAAGAATTCTCGATTGCGATATTTACCTGACCAATCATCCAGATTTCACTATGTGCACCCTTCGTTACGGTCTGCTCGCTGTCCTAATGTCGCTTGTCTGGGCAGCTCCTTCAGCTCAGGGCATTCTTGATCGTCCCATTCTTCCCGCGCATTGTGCGGAAGACGATGAACGGATTGAGGTGATGTTTCTTGGCAGCTACCACATGTCAAACCCGGGAGCAGATGCGTTCAATCTCGAGGCAGACGACGTTCTTGTGCCTACGCGACAAATCGAGATTCAAGCCGTCGTCGATGGGCTCGCCGAATTCGCACCAACACATGTGGCGGTGGAAGCGCCATGGGGCGATAGTGTAGCGACTTCTCGCTACGACGCTTATAAAGCTGGTGAACTTGAGCTGCGGCGCAGTGAGGAGGAGCAAATTGGCTTCCGCCTAGCCCATCAACTAAGGCACGCACGCGTGTATCCGGTGGATGTGCAAATGCAGTTGGACTTCGCATCCGTCAGTCAGTTGGCCCAGCAAGACCCCAAACTTGGCGCGCTAATGGGCGGTATTCAAGAGATAGGAGAGACGGCCATAGCCACGATGGCCGAGTGGCTCGCTTCGGGCACTATCGGCGCGATGCTCGTAAAGATGAACGACCCAGAAATGCTGCAACGTGCCCACTCGCCATACGTCGAGTTCTTCGTTCCAATAGCCATAGACGAAAATTACGCGGGCGCAGATATGGTCGCTACGTGGTACCAGCGTAACATTCGCATCTTCGCCAATCTGACACGCATCGTCGAATCCGACAACGATCGACTTTTCGCCGTTTACGGTCAAGGCCACGTTCCTATTATTCGCCAAATGGTGATAGATCATCCAGGATATTGCGTCGTCGAGCCGAACCCGTATCTAGAGGGGTTGTAGCCACTCAGCGCTCAAAGCAGAGTAGACAATGGTTACGAACGGTGTCCGATCTGCCGGTGCGGTCCTTTAGCCAAAGCTTTACTTCCAGAATGAAGCAGATCGTCGTCTCGCTCGGACTAGCCGCGCTCCTCGTTCTGGCCATGCTCGACAACTCGGCCATGATGTTCGTCTCGGCATTGGGGGTCAGCATTGCCGTCTGGATCACGCGCGAAGCCACGATCCGGACGCAAGTCATCGCGCCTATTGTATGTGGGCTAGCGGGCAGCATCGTTGCCGAAACAGTCCACACCATCTACCACCTGCTCGGCGGCGAGACAGCCAGCGGCGACAGCGGCTTTTTCTTCGTTGGTGCGACGGTGATTGGGCTTAGCAATGGTGTCATTCTGGCCGTCGTTGTGCTCCTCGCAAATGCAGCAAGCCTGAGGCGGCAAAAAGGCCGTTGAGAGCCGACTACGTTTAGTGTTGCTGAATCCCTAGGCAATGTGATGTCAAATAAGCCAGGGCTGGTTGTTGCGTCTACTTCCATCGTAGTGACTCATTCGACGAGCTATCGATTCGGCAGACCCTCCCGGAGGACCGACTCCAACGCTTCGACGAACCAGTCGAGTTCGTACCAGGCAGCGGTGTGGTTCCTGCCTAGATCCTGTAATCTTGCATGTTTGCACTCACGCGGCGTACCCTGTAAACAACGTGATACTGAGCGGGCCACTTACGGTCACGTGAGCACTATCGAAATCGCGTACCCACCGCGAGCGGCGTCAGACACCGCGTCACCCTTCCTAAAGACCAGAGAATCCTTATGATTAAGGCAGCCACATTGATCACACCGCTAGCAGTCTTGTTGCTCTTTGCTGGGTGCGTTGAGCAAAGCGATACCGCCTCAGAAATTCCGGTAACAACGTCCTCCGATGGGGCGAGGAATCTCTTCAATGCCGGATTGGAAGCGATGGACATGGGCCGCGGCAATGATGCCAACAGTCTTTTCGAACAAGCGATTGCTGCCGATTCAACGTTCGCTCAGGGTTACCTGAGAATCGCCAATTCAGCTGCGTCGACGGAGGAGTTCACAACCAATCTCGCGAAAGCCGTTGAATTGTCCAGTAACGCATCTGAGGCCGAGCAAGTGCTCATCTCGATCACGCAGAAGGGGTTCGAAAACGACGTGGAAGGCCAGCTCGCGCAGGCCCAGCGACTCGTGGAATTACTGCCTGGTAGCGCTCGTGCGCTGACGGTGTTGGCCGGTATTCAAGGGGGAATGAACGATGCCGAAGCGTCGCGCACTACGCTCATGCGGGCTATTGAGATCGCGCCCAATTTTGCGGCCGCCCATATGCAGCTGGGTAATGACTTTCTCTTTCTGGATCCCAAAGATTTCGCGCAGGCCGAGACTCATTTCCAGCATGCTGCCGATCTGGCGCCCGAAGAACCAACCCCGCACGACCTGCTCGGCGACGTACACCGTGCCCAGGGAAATCTGGAAGCGGCGTACGAGGACTACACGAGGGCCGCGGAGTACGCGCCTGAAATGGGCTCCCCACTTCAGCAACGCGGCCACGTGAACTCTTTCCTTGGCCACTTCGACGAGGCGCGGGCCGACTATGATCGCTCTATGGAGCTTGAAATGGCGCGCGGCAACAACAACGCACCGTTCTTCGCGGTCTTCCGGTCGTACGTAAACATCCACGAAGGTAATCCGGCGGCCGCGATCGCCGAGCTTAACGAGTTGGCCGCTAGCGCGGAAGAATTGGGCGTGGAAGGCACGGACGACGTAAAGATCAACTGCCTTACTAACATCGCGCAGATCGCGACGCACACAGGAGACTACGCGACGGCCTCCAACGCAATCGCCGAGATGGCGCCTTTGATGCGGGCACAAGCGGAAGCCTCCGGAACCGAACAGTTCCAGCGTGGCACCGAAGCTGCCATCGTGATGTTGAACGGGCTACTGGCGGCGAGACGAGGCGATGCCGAAATCGCCCGCGCAAGAGCTGACGAGTACACTACACTCATAGAACCCGACACCAACCCGCGCAAGATGGAACCGGTGCACGAACTTCTTGGAATGATGGAGTACCATCAAGGGAATCACGCTGCAGCCGCCGAACACCTAGCTCAGGGTAATCCGGGCAATGTGTACACGAAGTACTACCGCGCGGTCTCGCTCGACGAAGCTGGCCAATCCGACGAAGCCGCCGCCCTGTTCGATGAGATTGCGGTCTGGAACTTTAATGGCCTGAACTACGCCCTCATCAGGGCCGACGTGCTCGAGCGCGTGGCACCATAGATATTCGCTCCGCGCCGGTTAGCAGCGATAGCGGCCTTTTTCATCGTTCCTGCGATCGTTACTGGTGTTGGCAACGGGGTCGCATAGGCCGTACTGCTTCTCCTCGAACATGCCACAAGCCTAAGACGGCAAAAAAGGCTGTTGAGAGCCGACAGTGCGCGTCGGCGACCGTTACGCACAGAGTCCGAGCGTGAACGCTGCGGCCGCAAGCAAAGCGGTGAACGCCCGAACATGATTCCACGCCGTCCAGCGTGAGACGTACCGACGCCAGTGCACTTCGGAACCCTCGTCATCGGCCTCTACGGTAGCGTGCGCGTCGTTCATGGGGATGTGAACAATGACAGTTTCCATTAGCGTGCCGACCAGATATAACACACTGCCTGCCAACACGAGGATCGAGTGCGAATCGCTCCAGTTCAGGAGAGCCCAGCCGCCGAGGAGCAGGCAAAGCGGTCCCAAACCGGCAAAAATCCCGATGAACCACGGAGTAAGTACGGTTACGTTGATCTCCTGCATCGCCCTGATCCCTTCGGAGGGTTCAAGCTGGGCCAATGCGCGCATGACGAACGTCGAGAACGCGTAAAACACGCCTGCGATGAGGCCGGAGCCGAGAGCGGCGGAAAGAATGGCAATGTCGAACAGACTGTTCATCGCGTTAGTGCTCAATGCGAATTGCTAGGTAGCGATCAAAGCGGCTCATTCAGCCAAGTATCGATCCGGAAGTCCATCCCGCAGGATCGTCTGCATCGCTTCGACAAACCGATCGAGTTCTTCGAGGGTCGTGTACACGTTCGGGGTGATACGATTGCCCTCGAATTCGTCGTGCTTGATGGGTGTGATGATGATTCGGTGGGTGTCCCACATGTGGTTGCCGATCGCGCCGGAGTCAATCCCTTCAATCTGGACGACACCAATTCCGCAGGACTGTCCTGGCCTCTGACTCGTGTGCAACACGACCCGGTCGTGCTCCAATAAGGGCTCGGCCCAGTAGTTGAGCAGGTATTTGAGTCGCTCTTCTTTTCGTTTGGGACCAATTCCCTCGTGGAACGTCAGAGCGTCGGCGATTGCCAGATGGTTGGCGGCTGGGTGGGTCCCGATCTCCTCGAATTTTCGGATGTCGTCGTCCTGCGTCTCGGCAGCCGCCATCATGGGCCAGAGATCCCGAATCTTGTCTTTGCGGACGTACAGCATGCCCGTCCCATGCGGAGCAAATAGCCATTTGTGCAGGCTGGTCGCGTAATAATCGCAGTCGAGATCGTCGTGGGTGAAGTCCCAGTGCGCGAAGGAGTGCGCGCCGTCCACGATGACGGGGATGCCGTGACGCCTCGCCATTTGCACCACACGTTTGACAGGGAGGATCTGCCCCGTGATGTTCACGATGTGGCACATCAGGATGGCCTTGGTGCGGGGTGTGATGTTCTGTTCGAACAGGGACACCACTTCGTCCTCATCTTCCGCTGGAATGGGCAGCGAGAACTGGTTCATAACAATCCCCTCTCTCCTCTCGCGCTGGCGGAAGGTCGTCAACATGCGCCCGTAATCGTGGGTTGTTGTGAGCACTTCGTCACCCGGCTCCAGGTCCAGGCCCAGCTGGCAGATCTGCAGCCCTTCTGAGGCGTTCCTGACAATGGCAATCTCTTCAGGATCGCAGTGGAAAGCGCGGGCTAGTCGTTGGCGAGTGCCCTCCTTTTGCGGCTCAAGAATCCGCCACATCGTGTAAACCGGCGCCTCATTCGAATAGTCCAGATGCCGCTTCATCGCCTCCTGGACAACGGCAGGGGCTGGACTCACGCCGCCGTTGTTCAGATTGACGAGCGACCTATCAACCGTAAAGGCCTGCTGGATCTCTCTCCAGAAGTCTTCGTCCCGGGCGATTTCCTCCGGTGAGCCGGCAAACTGAGCCAGCGATTCGAGGAGACCGGGAATGGACGCCGGCTTCAGCGATGCCACGGCCACCGACGCTGCGGCCGGGCCGCCAATCGCGCCGAGGAATTGTCTTCTGGAATACATGGATGCGCACGGGAGATTCGACTACCCAAGCAATGTAATCGGTAAGGGTTAATGGCCATCTTCGTACGTCAACGTCCCACGTACCTTTGCAGGCCGGGGACTCCTCAGCCAACCGACTAGCACCTCCACAAATTCCAAACGATGGAAGCCGTACTAGCTTACGTGCCCCCACGCCATTATCCCATAAAACAACAGCTTGTCGAATGCGGCGAGCGAGGAGACCCCCACGATGCCCAAGAAAATCTACGTTGGAAACCTGCCCTTCAGCACCACGGACGACGAAATCAGGTCGATGTTCAGCGAATATGGCTCTGTTACGTCGGTCAATCTAGTGACGGATCGCGATACCGGACGCCCGCGAGGCTTCGGGTTCGTCGAGATGGAAAATGGCGCCGACGAGGCGATTCAAGCGCTCCATCAGACGGAGATGGGCGACCGGATTCTCAACGTAAACGAGGCCAGGCCGAGGCAGGAGTGAGGAGGATGGGGATGGTAATGCGACCACTCTTGCATGCCGTATCTCGGTATGCCCGGATTGTTACGACGGGCTGCCGCCGTCTCTAGAAATCACGCTAGGTAGCCCTCGACCTCTTCCTCAGAATCCACAACCTTGCCAACCAGGAAAAGTGGCGGATGGTCGGGAAAAGA
Source organism: Rubricoccaceae bacterium (assembly GCA_037969195.1). Lineage (GTDB taxonomy): Bacteria > Bacteroidota > Rhodothermia > Rhodothermales > Rubricoccaceae > JAHEJB01. The sequence continues at coordinate 6,628 of JBBKWZ010000310.1, forward strand.
GAAGTCAAAGTGCCAGACGGCTCCGCATGCCTTGCAGCGTGCCCGTTGCCAAAGGGGCCAGCCAGCGTCGTCGCTTGCTTCGTCGATGCGCTCAACTCCGCCAGCCAGGATCTCCTCAACGCCAATGTGAGCGCCGGACCAATAGTAGACCTTTTCATTGCCCACGCATTGCGGGCAGCCTTCCCCGTCCCGCAGGTCGTTCAGGTTCATGGTCCGAACATACAATGGAGCTGTGACTGCCGGCCTGGGAATCGCAGTCCTCCGCTACATTCGTCTAGCAGGAACCTTCCTCGAACGCGAGGTATTAAGCCCTGTAATGAACACCATGTTGAAAACACCAGGGATCGACACCCAACGCTACGAGCTCCATCGGCGTCTAGAGAATCTCAAGGCCCGCCACGAGGCTGATCCGCTCGCTAGTCGCAACGCTGACCTCGTCGAGGAAACCCGATTGATCCTTCGCGAGCTTCAAGAGTTGGACCTGGATGATCTGCTTCGGAGCAGCATGGAGGGTGGAAGTGAAGCAGTCAAATTGTCCGCCGATCGGCGCAGGTAGAGATAACCGATCCCGTGATTCAGGCCATCTGAGATGCGATAGCCGGCCTGTGAATCGCAATCCTCCCAACCACTTTCCTGCCCCTTTGCGCGCTCGGAGCCGATGGCCTCGTGCTTGGCGCCCCTCTCGAAATCGAATGCGGGGTTACCGCGCCAGTATCATCTTGATTACCGTGGAACCCGCGCCCGTCCGCAGGCGCGCAAAGTAAATGCCTGAGGCGACGGGTTCATTTCGACCATTTCTCCCATCCCAGTCGAGTTGATAGTTGTTTGCCAGCTGCCGCTCGCCGTCTACCAACGTCCGAATACGACGTCCCATCACATCATAAATATTCAGGTACACATCACTGAAATCTCCTAACTGATAGGTAATAACAGTAGATAGCATAAATGGATTGGGAATATTCTGTAGCAGGCGGTTTTGGGCCTGAGGAATGTCATCAGCTTCTGCATCCGTGGGGGTTGCAGCCTGCAGATAGGCAGCATAGGCATCTATGCGGCCGTAGCCGTACGTGTTATTTGGTATTTCGGTACCGGGAATTCCACCGCAGGATTCAGCCGTATCCAATTGCACTGCTGTCTCTGTAATAATCTGCTCGATCAGATCCACTTGGCCGGCCAGATCAGGATTAGCAGAGATCAACAGAGCAACCAATCCGGCCACGTGTGGTCCGGCCGCGCTGGTGCCACTATCGGTATAGTAAACACCTCCCGGCGCGGCAGATCGGATGTCTTGGCCGGGCGCACTGATGTCCGGTTTCCGACGGCCGCTTCCGTCCACGTCAATTGGGCCGCGGCTGCTGAACCAGGCAATCGTATCGTCGATCGTTGTGGCGGCCACGCTGAAGTAGTTCTCATAAATCGAGGGCGGGAACTGGGATGAACCGCATGCGGGTCCGTTGTTTCCGGCACCACCAAGAATCACGATACCGGACGCGCGAACGCTCTCAATTATGGTCTGTAGAGCATTGGGGTCTTCACACCCTTCCTCCGGTTCGCAGACCCAGGAATTATTCAGTACATGGGGGGCCTTCGACGGGTCCGGGTTTTCGTCATTCAAATCAGTCGGCGCGATCATCCACTGCAGGCATTCACTCAGGTAGGCGATATCGGTGCGTCGAACCGGTTCCCAGGCGCGACAGCCGATCCATTGCGCACCCGGCGCCACGCCAATCTGGTTATCCCCGCCGTCGTCACCAATGCCGATTCCCATGACCCAGGTGCCGTGCATCGCTTCATCGCACGGAGCGGGCGAATCAGGCGGACAGTTCAGATCTACTCCCTCGTGAATAGCATCATGCCAGCTGTAGTTATGATCGGCAGAGGTACCATCCCAACCCCGGTATTGGTCTACGAGCGTCGGATGAACCCAATCGAATCCCGTATCGATGGCCCCTACAACCGTGCCTTGCCCACGGAATCCCTCGGCCCATACCAGCGGAGCGTTTACCAGATCGATATTCCACTCAACGCCACGGGACAACCGGTCCGTTTGCGCATCCCGGTGGTTCATCGCTACTGGATCCATTGGGGGCACAGGCAGACGACCTCTCGAATTGGCGTGGACGTAGGCGACGCCCGGCCTGCTTGCCAGTGTGCGTAGAACGTCCTCCCTGCTTCGTACATGGATCATATTGGCCACCCAGAAGGATCGGTACACCACGTGATTGGCTTCAAGAAAAGAGATCAACGACGTTTGCGTTCGATTGGCAGTCGCAGTTAGCGCATCGAACACAAAGCGAGCCCTCTCCAGTTTCGAGCCCAGGCTGGCAACCGGAGAGAGATCCGCCTGCTCAGCCAGGAAAACCAGATAGTCGATCTCTCCGGAATCGAGTTGTTCGATAACGGCCGGGGCCACCTTGTCTTTCCATTCGCTTGCCTGCGAAGAAGCAGGAGCAACCGAGATAACGAGATAAAGAAATGCAGCAGGCAGCGTTCGGCTAATTCCCCACGGACTCATATCAATCCCAAGTAGTACGGCGAGCATCCAGTTCAAGCTATTCAAAATCATGTGTCTGTTCAATATTCCCGTCTTAAGGGGTCTGGTTTGGGATGCGATCGCTGAGCCCCGAGGCTCAATTACATCCGCCCGTAGCGCACTCGAAGCCGATGGTCTCGCACTGGGCGCTTTTCTCGAAATCGAATGCTAGGCGACGGTGCAATGAAAGACGACCTCGCCGACGTATAATCCGTAGTTATCCGCACAAAACTCCCATGCCTCCAACATTGATCGCCGCACAAGTGATCACGAAGCCACAATGACGACCACCAAAGCTCATGACGAACGCATCGCGAACATGAAGTTCGGCTCTGTTTATCCGCATTATGTCACAAAGGTCGAGAAAAAGGGCCGAACCGAGGAAGAACTGCACCAGGTCATTTCATGGCTGACGGGTTTTAAAGCGAAAGACCTGCAGCGCCTGATTAAAAGTGAGGCTACGTTTGAAC
>JBBKWZ010000311.1:0-3121 GCA_037969195.1 Rubricoccaceae bacterium
CAACGACGAAGAGGCTGAGGAGCCCGTGATGCACGGAGACTCGCTTCCTCAGGTTGTGGAGAATGAGGAACCCGCGATGCACGGAGACTCGCTTCCTCCAGTTGTGGAGGCTGAAAATACCCCGCCCGAAATCGAACCACCAGCGCCGGCTCCCGAACCCGTTCTCGATGATCGTGCGGCAGTCCTCGTCGTCGAGGACAATCCGGATACACGCATGTTGTTGGAGCGCATCCTGCAGCGGAGCTACAGGGTTCACGCGGTCGGCGATGCGCGTTCAGCATTGATTCTGATGAATGAACACCACTTTGATGGGTTCGTTCTGGATATCAATCTCGGCGGAAAGGAAACTGGCGTCGATGTTCTGCGCGTCGCGCGGACACTGCCAGGCTATGCCCGCGTCTTTGCCATCGCACTGACAGCTTACGCACTTCCAGGCGATCGCGAACGCTTCCTGCAGGCCGGTTTCGACAAGTACGTTTCCAAGCCTTTTACGCGCAGCGCGCTTATGTCAGCGCTCAGCGACGGGCTTCCTGTGGCCGCTTCCGTTTAGTCCCGGCTTGAGGCGTTAGCAGTGCGTGAAGAGGCGTCGATTTCGTCGTCGTATACTCAGCGCGCCACTGTAGCACACCCCATGTCCGACCAAGCCGCCATCCCCGAGCTTGCCCCCGATGAACCGGGAGCGATGCCCGCTGCAGGGCCTGAGGGACGATGCGTGGCACTCGCTATGAGTGGGGGCGGTGCCCGCGCGGCCTACCAGATGGGGGTTCTTCGCGGCGTCATGCGTGCCCATCCTGAGTTCGCGCCAACCATTCTCACGGGAGTATCGGCGGGTGCGATCAACGCAGGATATCTCGCCAATCACAACGGGTCGTTTACGGAAGCGGTAAGTGGACTGGGGCGGCTGTGGCGGCAACTCCGCACCGAGCACGTTTTCAACGTAACAGGGCCCAGCGTGGCCAAAACCAGCCTCACCTGGGCGCGGCGGTTGCTCTCGGGTGGCTCAAAATCCTCGCGCAACGCCCAGGCGCTGCTCGACGCCACGCCGCTGCGCGAGTTGCTGGAACGCGAGATGGTCAACCACGGCGGGCTTGTTACTGGCATCGACACAAACATTGCAGCGGGTCGCCTAGATGCCGTTGCCATCACGTCCAGCTCGTACACGACGGGTCAGTCGGTTACCTGGGTGCAGGGGCGGGATGTGGAAGGATGGGACCGACCAAACCGGCGAGCAGTCCAAACTCGGATTGGCCCTGAGCATGTTTTGGCGTCAGCTTCGCTCCCTTTCTTTTTTCCTGCAGTGAAAGTCAACCATCCAGCGATTGGGGAAGGATGGTACGGGGACGGCGGCATTCGCCTCACTGCTCCGCTGTCGCCTGCGCTGCATCTTGGAGCGCGCAAAATTCTGGCCGTATCTACGCGCTATGGCCGAACCGCAGCAGAAGCTGATAAGCCTGCTATCGACGACTATCCGCCGCCGGCGCAGATTCTCGGCGTCCTGATGAACGCCATTTTTCTGGATCTGCTCGACCAGGATGCGCAGGTGCTCCGGCGAATCAACAAGTTGCTGGAAGCCTGGCCGGATGGCAAGCCCGGTCCCGATCCTCACGCCGGATTTCGACCCGTGAAGTTGCTCGTGCTACGTCCGTCGCAGGACCTGGCGAAGCTGGCGAGCGAATTCGAAACCAACCTCCCGCCGACGTTTCGATTCCTGATGCGCGGCCTCGGAGTTCGCGAAACGCGCAGCCCGGACTGGCTTTCCATGCTTCTCTTTGAACCGGAGTACATCGGCCTGCTCACGGAAATCGGCGAGGCGGATGCCGCAGCCCGCGCCGACGAGGTCATCGAATTTCTGGAAGCGGACGAGTGCCAGGCAGAACGCGCCGCAGGCGTTCAGAAAATCCTTTGAATCGCCGCGACAGCGTGGTCCAGGCCTTCCTCGGTAACGTCACGGTGGAAGGTGGCGCGGATGGTTGTCGGTCCGAAGAGCACGACGCGGACGCCCTCGCTTTCAAGCTTCGCCAGAACCGACGCGGCATCCTCCTCCAGCGTTTCGAAGAGAACGATGTTGGTTTCCGGCGGCGTGACGCGGAATGCAGAGCAGCCAGCCAGTGCGTCGGCGAACGTTTTTGCGCGGGAATGATCGGTCGCCAGGTTGACGCGATGATCAAGCGCGAGGAGTCCGGCTGCTGCGAGAATACCCACCTGCCGCATGCCTCCACCGAGCCGCTTCCGCACGCGACGAGCTTCGCGGATGAGGGACGTGGATCCCGCCAACACGGACCCGACGGGCGCGCCAAGCCCTTTCGAAAGGCACACGTTCACGGTATCGAAGGGGGCGGCGAAGTCGGCTTCGGTGATTCCGCTTGCCGCCGATGCATTCCACAAGCGCGCGCCGTCCAGATGGAGGGCGAGGTTGTGAGCGCGGGCGACTGTGGCGACGGCATTGATGGCATCCAAAGGGAAAACATTGCCCCCTGCCTTGTTGATAGTGTTTTCGAGGCAAACGAGGCTCGTTCGGGGCTCCCAATCGTGTTCGCCACGGACGACCGCTTCTACGTCCGACGGTTTTAGGACGCCCGTTTCGTCGCCCACGGGACGTAATTGGACGCCGGAAATGTGTCCCGGCGCGCCGGATTCGTAGTGGTAGATGTGGCTGCGCTCGGCCACAACCACTTCGTCGCCCGGCCGCGTCTGTATCGCCAGGGCGATCTGGTTTCCCATAACGCCGCTGGGAACGAAGACGGCCGATTCCTTACCGAGGATTTCCGCTACGCGCTGCTCCAATCTGCGAACGGTGGGATCTTCTCCAAACACATCGTCGCCCACCTCCGCCTCGGCCATGGCCCGCCGCATTTCGGCGGTCGGCTTGGTGAGCGTGTCGGAGCGGAGGTCTACCACGGTGGTCGAAAGTGCGAACGGAACGGCGCAGAATACGCAGACAGATGATTTCGCGTGGCGGCTTTGACACTGCGACTAGTTCCCCTTCTGCGAACACGACCGACGTAGCTACGTTTACGCAACGACTAACGTTGATGAAATAGCATAATCGTGTCAATACGTACGCTACTCGCCATTGCAGGGCTGGGGGGATGTTCTCTCCTCAGCCCTGCTGTGCATTCTG
>JBBKWZ010000312.1:0-4223 GCA_037969195.1 Rubricoccaceae bacterium
ACACTGGCGTCGCGCGCAAGCCTTTAAACGGATTGACCAATCCGGCGGCGGCACCAGTGGCGCCGCTTGCAGGTTCGCTGGCTTCGAGCAACAGAACGGACTTCTCTTTGCTCAACCACAACGCTGCGCAGGCTCCGGCCAGTCCTCCTCCTACGATAATGACGTCGTATTGCACGAAGGCTCTGTCTAGTCTTTAGGAGGCGGCTATCTTCGTCGAAGCTAGTCGAACGGATCGATTCCAACCTGAATACCGATTGCACGACGGGTATCCGAATGAACGAAGTATCAGTCGATGTTGCCGTCGTCGGCGGAGGAATAATCGGCCTCAGTATCGCATGGAAGTTGGCGCAATTAGGCCGAATTGTATCGGTTTTTGAGAAGGGAGAAGCTGGGCGCGCGGCGTCGTGGGCAGCGGCTGGCATGCTCTCCCCGGCTGCCGAGATTGGCTTCGAGGAAATGGATTTGTACGACTTCGGGCGCGAAAGCCTTCGGCGTTGGCCATCGTTTGCCCGCAAACTCGAGCAGGCCACGGGTCAGAACGTGGGTTACCGAGACGAGGGCACACTCGTCGTAGCTGTTGATCGAGACGATGTACAAGCCCTCCGACGGCAGTTCCGTTTTCAGCAGGAGCAGGGCGTTCCCGTAGAATGGTTGGCGGGGTTCGAAGCGTCGGAGATCGAACCCTTGCTTGCTCCTGGACTTCCAGCGGCGGTTCTTTCGCTAGAGGATCATCAAGTCGACAACCGCGCAATTGTGCATGCGCTCTCTAAAGTGATTGTTGAAGTGGAGGGAGTTACCCTTTCTGAGAACTGCACGGTGAGTGCGATTAGAGAAAATGATGGGCGTACAGAAGTCGTCTTGGATGACGGAACTTCTGTGAGCGCCAAGATGGTGGTATTGGCTGCTGGAGCGTGGTCAAAGGCGGTTGGCGGAATGGAACCGCCGCTGCCGGTGCGACCTGTGAAGGGTCAGATTCTCTCGTTGCAGATGGAGGATTCGTTTGGGTTGAAGCGTGTCGTACGCGGGCCGGGTGCCTACCTGGTTCCGAAGTCGAATGGGCGCCTTGTGGTAGGTGCGACAAGCGAAGAGAAGGGCTTCGACACGAAGATCACCGCGGGCGGTGTATTTCGCCTCCTCGAGGGCGCCGTCGAACTCGTTCCGGGCATTGAGGAGTTGGAGGTCATCGAATCAACCGTGGGGCTTCGTCCGGCATCCCGCGATCATGCACCGATAATTGGCTGGACGTCACCGCACGTCATGGTAGCGACGGGCCATTTTCGCCATGGTATTCTGCTTTCGCCCGTCACTGCCGACGAAGTCGCTCTGGAAGTCGACGCAAAACTGGGCGAGCGATCTGAAACCTCTAAGTGGATCGGCCCGTTCTCGCCCAACCGTTTCTAGTCCAGGACGCAGCTCCGCGCCCAAATCCCGCCCAACGTGGAAATCCCTCAGAGTGAATGCTCGATTGTCGTTAATGGCAAGCCGCATACTGCACCTGCCGATGTCGTTATCAGCAGTCTGCTTGGCCACATTGGTCGCGATCCGGAGATGCCGGGTGTCGCTGTTGCTGTGAATGACACGGTTGTTCGGCGATCGTTGTGGGAGGAAACCAAGATCCAGAGCGGCGACCGAATCGAGATCATCACCGCGTCGCAGGGAGGTTGAGTATGGGCAACGTTGGGGATTCCGAAGTCAACGAAATTGAAAGTGGCGATGGAGCTGTTGGTGAAGTTCCTCGCTCGCAGACCGCCGACGATTGGACGGTCGCCGGACTCGCGCTGAAATCACGCGTCCTGATCGGAACGAGTCACTATCCAAGCCTCCAGACCATGTTGGACGCGTTGGACGCCTCAGGCGCGCAACTGGTAACTGTGGCCATTCGGCGGGTGAACCTGGGTGATGCAAATGAGGAAGAGAGCCTGCTCGGCGCGCTGACGAAACGCCGCGTCCATGTACTCCCAAACACGGCGGGCTGCTACACGGCGAAAGAGGCTGTGCTCACCGCCCAACTCGCCCGAGAAGCACTTGAAACCAACCTCGTGAAACTTGAGGTGATCGGAGACGATGAGACGCTTTATCCCGACGCTGTTCAATTGCTGAAGGCAGCTTCAGAGCTCGTCAACGATGGTTTTGAGGTGATGGCCTATTGCGGCGATGATCCGATTACCGCACGCAAACTTGCTGATATGGGATGTGCTGCCGTAATGCCGCTCGCTGCGCCTATTGGTAGCGGCATGGGCCTCATCAATCCGTACGCGCTCCGCATCATCCGCGAGCTGCTCCCCGGCATTCCACTCATTGTGGATGCAGGAATTGGAACGGCGTCCGACGCGGCACGAGCAATGGAACTCGGCTACGATGGGGTTCTCTTAAACACCGCAGTGGCTGGAGCCGAACATCCTGTAATTATGGCCGAAGCCATACGAAAAGCTGTCGAAGCCGGTCGGCTGGCTTATCGAGCCGGGCGGATTCCTCAGAGGTTGTATGCTAAGGCGTCTACCCCGGAAGACGGCCGCATAGCTCTGGGCGGAAGATCGTGAGTGACAATTCCGAGCTTCCGCGGTTGATGTTAATCGCCGATGGCTTTGCCTCGGGGCGTGGGTGGCAAACAGCCTATGCCATCCAGCGATGGACCGTTGCTTTGGTCAACGAAGGTCTTTCGTTCGTTCAGTTGCGCGATCACTCGGTGACAGCGATCAAATTTGAAAAAATCGTTCGTCGGTTGGTGGAGGAGATGAGGGCGGTTCGAGCGGACGTGGTCATCACCCTGAATTCTAGAATGGACCTTGCCGAGTCGCTCAACTGTGGCGTCCATGTGGGAGAACATTCTGACTATGCACTCAGAGCCGCTTTCCAATCCGGTAAGGTGATCGAAAGTAGTGTCCAGCCCATTGGCTATTCGGCCCACACGCTTGAGGACGTCCGGTACGTGGCAACGCACGCCTTCACCTTTGCAACGTTCTCACCGATATTCTCAACCGCCAGCCACCCGAACGTTGATGCGTTGGGGCTGGAGGCACTTGCAAACGCCTGCAAGGCAGTTCCACAGCTGCCCGTATTTGCGCTTGGTGGCATCAACGGCAAGCTTGCAAAGAAATGCGTTGACGCTGGCGCTCATGGGGTTGCGGTCGTGTCCGATCTTTTGGCCGCATCGGACCCAGAGGGTGCTTTATTGGCATACCGCAACATGGGACTTCTTTGATGGACGAATCGATTCGAACAGCCCTCACGATTGCCGGAAGCGACTCCGGCGGAGGCGCTGGACTGCAGGCTGACATTAAGTCCTTTCAGGCGAATGGCGTGTATGCGATGAGCGTGGTCACCGCTGTGACAGCCCAGAACACCCAAGGTGTTTCCGCGGCGTTTGATCTCCCGAAGGAGATGATTTCGGCACAGATTGACGCCGTTGCAGAAGATTTTCAGATCCACGCTGTGAAGACTGGGATGCTGTCCTCGGAGGCTATTGTCAACGCCGTGGCTGATGGAATTGAGCGCCACCAGTTAGGTCCGATTGTCGTTGATCCTGTAATGGTGGCTACGAGCGGGGATCTGCTTCTCGATCTGAGCGCACTCAACATCTTGAAATTGAGGATGGTGCCGCTTGCGGACCTACTTACGCCGAACACGTACGAGGCGGAAGTGCTAGTGGGCTTCACAGTGACAACGCTGAACGAGGCTCGTAAAGCTGCCGATGTGATTCTCAAAATGGGCCCGGCCGCAGTGCTGATAAAGGGCGGTCATTTGGAAGGAGAGGAGGACGCTGTCGACATCTTACTGGACGCCGAAGGCGAAATGCTCTTCCGAGCCGAGCGCATTGCAACGGAGAACACCCATGGGACTGGATGTACGTATGCGTCGGCTATTGCGGCAAACTTGGCAAAAGGCTTTGATCTTCGGGGTGCGGTCGGGCGAGCGAAGTCCTACATCACCCAAGCTATTCGGCACTCACTCCCAATTGGCCATGGCCAGGGTCCAACAAATCATTTCTGGTTTCTCTCTGGGGACGAAGCCATCCGCGAACCTGACTGATGGTTGCGTCAATCTTCATTGGGGCGAGTTTTTGAACGCCCGTATCTTTGGCTCTGGACAGGAGCCATATGCTTCGCACGCGCCCGTAGCTCAGCTGGATAGAGCATCTGATTACGGATCAGAAGGTCGGAGGTTCGAATCCTTCCGGGCGTACAATCCCACCAGAATTGGCGTTTCGTGGGCAGGGCGACGGA
>JBBKWZ010000313.1:0-4831 GCA_037969195.1 Rubricoccaceae bacterium
GATGCGTTCATGGATATGACATTTCGGGGCGAAGTCAACGAGCCAATAACGGATGACCTCGACAAATCCCTGGCGATCCTACGAGACGCGCGGACTTCCACATTAGGTCTTTTCCCTTCGTACGATGAAGGGCGTCTCGAATCTGCCGCAATCCTGGCAGCAAGCTTCGCAGCCGAAGGAGAAGAATCTGCAATGCGAACCCTGCGTGCCCAGTACGTCCTCGGCAAGATTCGGCTCTACCAGGGCCGCGATGCGGAGGCAGCCGAAGCCCTCCAGAAGGTTGTCGACGGCCACGGAGAAGGTGCCGAAGATGCTCGCCGGTTGCTGGATTTTCTCTTCGCTCAACACCTAGTCGAGCAAGAATAGGCTTCCTATCCCTCGTCGTTGAGGGGCGGTGGCCGGACGTTGAAGGGATTCGGCTGCAAAAGAAACGGGCTGCTTGTGATTTGCAATCAGCCCGTTCGAAATGGATGTGGCTTGCCTTACGCGTACGTGTTCAGCATGACAGGCATGATGAGCATCAGCATGTCTTCGCCATCTTTCTGAACCGCTGGTGTAACGACCCCAGCACGGTTGGGCGATGAGAACTCGAATACGACATCGTCCGCATCTACGTTGGACAGCACCTCCGTGAGGTACACGGAGTTGAATCCTATCTCCATAGGTTCCGCCTGGTACTCGCAAAGAACGCGCTCGCGGGCTTCGCTTGCGCGCTCAAGATCCTCGGCCGAAATCGTCAACTCGTCGCGTTGGAGGCTGAGCCGAACCTGATGCGTCATGCTTGACGAGTAAAGAGCGACGCGCTTCACAGCGGCGAGCAACGCATCGCGACTAATGGTAAGGGTGCGATCATTTTCAACCGGGATAACGGCTTCGTAGTTCGGGTACGCTTCGTCGATCATCCGCCCCAGTACCCGCGTGGCGCCAAAGTCAAATTCAACGAAACCGCTGCCCACGCGGAGCGAGCAGGAAACGTTGTCGTCCGTGACCGCGCGTGCGGCCAGGTTGATAGCCTTTTCCGGGGCGACAAAATCGAGCGGTGTGTCAGATTTGATTCCGTTCGATTGCAGCTTAACAAGGCGATGACCATCGGTAGCAACGGCACGCGTACTCTGCACGCCAACCTGAAAGAAAACGCCCATCATCGCAGGGCGGTGTGCATCCTTGCTCACCGCGAACGAACTCTTCTCGATGGCGCGTTTAATGATAGCAGCAGTCGTTTCTATTGTTTTTGCATCCTCCAGGCTCGGCAAAGCCGGGAAGTCACTTCCGTCGTGCCCCACCATCTTGTACCGTCCCTGATCAGTCGTCAACTCAACATTGTGCTCGGCGTCTGACGAAAACGTGACGGGTAGATCGGGAAGGGCTCGGAGGGTATCGAGTAGACGTTTGGCCGGTACGGCAATCCTGCTTTTGGCGTCCGTCCCATTGCTTTCAAATGCAACGGTGAGCCGTTGAATGATCGTGATCTCCAAGTCCGTGGCCGTCAAGACGAGTGTCCCAGACGCGTCATCGGCGTCGCGGTTGAAGAGGATACTCTCCAGAATCGGTAACGTGCTTTTGTTGGGTACGGCTCCACCCGCGATAGTGAGCGCCTTTAGTAACTCAGCGCTGGAAACGGTAAACTTCATGGTCGGGTAAGAATGATGTCAGGGAATAGTCTCTGGTTGCCTTTGGACAAATCTACGGGCTGAACGGAGCCCACATCCACACGCCCCTATCGGGTGTGCAGTTCCAGTTTTTTACGGACGGCTTCAACCATATCGCGGTAGGCGGAGTCCGTGTCACATTGGTCTTCCACGCTCTGAACCGCGTGGATCACCGTTGAGTGGTCGCGACCGCCAAAGTGGAGGCCGATAGTTTTGAGCGAATGATTTGTGAGATGCTTGGAGAAGTACATCGAAACTTGTCGTGCTTGAACAACTTCACGTTTGCGTGTTCGCGCCCGCACTAGATCTTCCGGGATTTTGAGGAAATCGCAGGTGACGCGCTGGATCTCTTCAACGGTCAGGCTCACGCCTGCTTCAACGATGAGGTCGCGCAAAACACCGCGCGCCATCACTAGATCAATCTCCCCTCCATGAAGGGCGGCGTGTGCCTGCAGTCGTATGAGTGCGCCTTCGAGTTCCCGGATGTTGCTCTTTACATGGGTAGCGATGTAGTCGAGGACGTCGGGATGAACTTGCGTTCCCGTCTCTTCGGCCAGGCGTTTCAGAATGGCGATGCGCGTTTCAAGCTCCGGCATCTGCACATCGGCCGAAAGGCCGCACTGGAAGCGGCTCAACAAACGCTCCTCGATGCCTGCAATGTCCTTTGGTGGGCGGTCGGCGGAAAGGATGATTTGCTTGCCCGCTTGTTGCAGTGCATTGAAAACGTGGAAGAACTCTTCCTGTGTCTTTTCTTTTCCCCCAAAGAACTGCACATCGTCCACGATCAGGAGGTCGATGTTGCGGTAATACTGAGAAAAGTCGCCGGCATTGTTTTGCTTGATCGACCTGACGAAGTCTCCAGTGAATCGCTCGCTGGAGACATACATGATGGATTCAGCCGTTCCATTTTCCAGCGCATAGTTCCCGATGGCCTGAATCAAGTGGGTTTTTCCGAGGCCTACGCCGCCGTAGATAAGAAAAGGGTTGAACGCCGTAGAGCCTGGATTTTGTGCAATGGCCCACGCTGCACTACGCGCGAGCCGGTTGCAGTCACCCTCAATAAATCGCTCAAAGGTGTAGCCCGAATTCAGGTTCGGGTCAACTTCCGCCCTCCTAACGCCAACCATCGCATGTGGATTGGCTTGCTCCAGAGAGAACATCCGCGGAACGCTTTGGCCCTTCGTTGCGATTCCGCTTGGTTGACCTGGGAACGGACTCGTTCCAAACTGTCCGGGAAGGCCCGTTACCGAAAGGCGCGACGTATCCATAGTCGGTTGCCCGCTGGCGCGGTCACGGGCCGGGAGCTGCATGGATCCGCCGGCAACATGTGACCCATCGTCCTCTATCTCCTCCCGTTCGATAACGATGTCGTAGAAGAGCCTTCCGCTCGGTCCCAAAACCTTCGTAATCGTCTTGCGAAGGAGGCTGTGGTAATGTTCCTCCAGCCACTCGTAATAGAAGCGACTCGGAAGTTGCACGGTCAGCTTTGATTCGTCGTCCTCACGATCCAACGCGATGGCGTTGAGGGGTTCAAACCATGTCCTAAAACTCTGGCGGCTAATGTTGTCTCGAATAATCTCGAGACACTCATTCCATACCGCGTCGGGTGGGCGGTTCATGGGTTGTGGCAGGGGCAAAAAAGATGAGAGGTGACCCTGCAAAAGACGCTTCAAGCCCAGATGTGAGCAATCGACCGGCGTCGATTATTCACCACGTTGTCCACATTCATGCGCGAAGTCTTTAGTGAATAGAGATGAGAGCGGCCCCAGACGGCACCGTCATCGCTACTTGGCTATTCACTCGTTGTCCACAGCATTGAAAATAGGAAGAAGTGCTTGTGTTGAAAGGGATTGAGCAAGCGGCGGCGATGAAGCATGCACACTAGCAAGACATCGCGCAGGACGAAAAATAGCCGATGCGCGCCGCACCTAAACTCTATTCGCCGACTTGTCCACACTTTGTGAACATCCCGCGTCGGCATGCCAGGAGGTCGCGTTTGGCCTTGTTGACGGAAGCCATCGGCCTTGTCAACGCCTTGATGGTAACAACTGCGTAACAGAGGAACAAGGCACGCGGGCCGTGAATTTCCAACATCGTGTGCAGACCCGCCAAAGGCTTGCCGGAGGCGCGATTTCCAGCTTAGTTTTATCTCGATTTTTTAGACGTTCCTTGACCTCTTCGCGACGCCGTTGTGTTTTGACGGTCATCGCATATATCCATGCTTCGCGTAGATCTTTCCCCTCTAGACGAAGGCCACCACGAGCTAACGCTCGAGCCGTCGGCTGAGGACCTTGGATTAGATCCTGAGGTATTTAGTCAGGTCGCAGTCGAGCTCAGGTTGGACGTTGCCGAGAGGCGTGTTGTGGCGTCGTTTGATGTCAGCGGTCTCGCGACGCTGGAATGTGATCGGACGTTGGTGATGTACCAGGAACCTCTGCATGGGGATCACGCTATCGTGTTCCTTCCTCCCGAGCACATCGTGGAGGATTCAGAAGATGACAGCCTTCAAGCCCTCCCTGACACGGACACGGAAATTGACCTCACTTCAGCCATTCGCGATACGCTGATGCTATCCGTGCCTCTGCGTCGCGTGGCACCGGAGGCCGAGGAGGCGGAGATCAGTACCTCATACGGAGACCAACAAGAATTCGAAGATGCCCCGATTGATCATCGATGGGACGCTTTGCGTAAGTTGCGCTCTGAAAATTCCGATTGAATCATTGCCCCGCGGGCACTGACTGACCCTATCAACTACCTGTAATGGCACATCCAAAGCGCAGACATTCGAAAGCTCGTACGGCGACCCGCCGCGCCCAATACAAAGTGAAGGCGGTTCCTACAACCCACTCCTGCACGAACTGTGGCAACGCGAAGTTGCTCCACCGTGCGTGCCCGACATGTGGGCACTACCGCGGCCGCGTTGTAGTCGAACGCCCTGACTACGTCTAGCTGCGCTTCGCTGTGCACCGGCGCCCAACGGTCCGATACGTATCTTGGCAGGGTCTGTCGATTAGGTAGCAAGCTCCGTGAACTATCCGGGGCAACCTAATCGAGTATCTCAGTCTTATTACGGATCGTTCACATATGGCAACCCGAGTGGCCGTTGACGCAATGGGAGGCGACGACGCTCCTGGCGTGGTTGTCGAGGGTGCAATCCAGGCAGCGCGCAGCGCTCCGGATAG
>JBBKWZ010000314.1:0-10499 GCA_037969195.1 Rubricoccaceae bacterium
CTTCTTACGCAGTTCGGACCAGTGGACGCTCATCAACTCCATCTCAAACAAGCCCGGCTAAGCCCAAGGGAAGGGCCATTCACAGACGACGAGTTCGCGTACCTCCAACTTGCCCGTCACCTCGACGCGATGGCAGAGGCCTTCCCCGGTCCGCCCCTGCCGTTTTCGCGTGCCGCCTTGTTGCTGAGCAACGCATTGCTGAGCGGATTCGGCCGAGCCGAGGCCCCGCAGCCCGGCCATCTGCACATCGTACCGCTGGAAAACGCGGGTTTCAGCGGCCGTCCGTACGTTTTCGTCGTTGGGTTGGATGCGAACGCACTTTCGGCAAGTCCCCTAGCCGAAGTCTTCGTCCCTGCAGAAGATGATGCTAGTGAAGAGCCCGCCGCCGACCGAGCTGCGCTAGGCGGCGAGTCGCTGCCCTCGGGTCACCCCGCCGATTTGAACCTCTGGCTCGCCGTCCGTGCTCTGGCTCGAGCTTCCGGTTCGGTCGTCCTGTCGCATCCACGCGTCGACCCCGTCAAGGGCGACGCGTTGGAACCGTCGCCGCTGTTTTTACGAGCGCAGTGGCGGGCGGTGAGTGAGAGCCCAGAACAGCAGCAACTTTTCCGGATTGCCGGCGACATTGCTCGACTCGCGAAAGACGGCGCCGTTGACGCCACAGAATTCGCCGTGGCGCTCGGGCGTGCCGGCGCGTCGCCCAATTCTAACGCAGCAGCCCAACGCTTGCTGGCGCAGCAATTCCCGGGCGCGATGCGCGGACTCGAAGCCTCCCGAAAGAAAGAAGCGGAGCAGCTGACCGCGTTCGACGGCTGGATTGGCGGAGGCGCCGACCTCAAGGATTCGGATCTCAACGAATTGAATCTGTTCGGCGAAGGTGCTCTTTCGGCGACGCGCCTTCAGATGCTCGCGACGTGCCCTCACAAATATTTCCTGAGGTACGTCCTCGGGCTCAAAGCTGCGGATGAACCGCCGGACGAAGACGACTGGCTTGATGCCCTCCAGCGAGGCGAGGTGCTCCACCATGTGTTTCGCCGGTTCATGGAAGGCCTCCCCGCAGGTCAGACGCCTACGGTAGCAAATGAACCTCTGCTGCTACAGGTGTTCGACGACGTTCTTGCTGAGCACGAAGCCGACTATCCGCCACCAGATTCAGCCATTGCAAGGAAAACCCGAAATCGGCTCTGGGAAGCCACACAAATCTTCTTCCAGACCGAAATCGCGCAAGAAGGCTACGAGCCCGTTGCGTTTGAACTTGGCTTTGGCAATTCGCCTGAGAAAAGCCACGACCATCCCGCAGGCCACCCGGAAGACCACATAGGGCCGCTCGCGCTTGATCTCCCAGGCCTACCTCCCGTTCGCGTGAACGGTTACGTCGATCGCGTGGACAGGACCGTGGCAGGGGGCGATGCCGGTAGTTACGCTGTTTGGGATTACAAGACGGGCAGCGCAAAAAGGTTCGTCGACAAGAACGACCCGCTTGACGAAGGTCGGCTTATCCAACTACACCTGTATGCCCATGCGCTACACGTTGCTTTCGGATGGGACGTAGTAAAAACGGGCTTTACTTTCCCTACCGTTAAGGAAAACGGTTATCGAGAGGAGTATCCGGTCGCGTCGCCAGAACGCCTTGCCCAAGTAATTGGCGACCTCGCCGAACTTCCTCCAGCAGGGTTTTTCGTGCAAGCGCCGAACAGCGACAACTGCACGTACTGCGAGTTCAAGGAAGCCTGTGGGCCGTACCCCGTTAGGAAGAAGATTATCGAATCCGCCGCGAACGCTGCCCGCGAGGACGCCGAGCATCCGGCGTCGGATGTCCTTGAGAAGTGGAATTACCTGAAGAAACGTGGCTGAACGTCGATCCCACCTCCATCCTCCCGCTGAGGAGCACAAACCACCGGACCAAGCGGCACGGGACCGCATCGGCGGGTACGTGATGGCGCAGGGCGTTGTGGCCGACCTCGATCACAATCTGGCTGTTGTGGCGGGTGCGGGCTCGGGGAAAACGTCTGCGTTGGTAGACCGACTTATAGCACACGTTCTCGTCGGAACGCCGCTCGATCAGATCGCTGCGATCACATTTACCCGTAAAGCGGCAGCGGAGATGCGTGCCCGGTTCGCGTCGGAACTGCAGAACCTGCGCGACGAGCTTTCGGACGAGCTTTCCAACGAACACGCCGCCCATATCCTGAATCGACTGAACGATGAGCGGCAGCGTGTTGACGAGGCGTTGCGCCATATAGACCGCTGCTTCATCTCGACCATCCATTCGTTTTGCCAGGAGCTTTTACGGTCGGCGCCTGCGGAGGCCTCAGCAGTGGGCATTCCGCCAGCGTTCTCGCTTGTCGATGACTGGCAGGAAGAGCAACTTCGGAAAACATTCTGGCGCCGCCACGTCGCTATGCAGCTCCGTGCTGATGAACGCGAGTTGGTCGAACTGGAGCGCCTCGGGATAGAGCCGACGGATCTGTACGACTTCTTCGGTGAGCTTAGCGATTTCGAAAACCTGGTGGTTTACGCGCCCGACACTTCAAGGCCCGATCTGCGCGAGGCAGTTGAAAGTGTTACTGCGTTTGTTGAAACTTGGCAGGCTGAGCGACCAAATCCCCCCCTTGGCACGCGCGACAAACTGCAGGAGACGCTGGACCGCGCGAAGGCGCACCTGAGAGTGGCCGACCCTGCCCATCCTGCTGCTCTGATTCGATTGGTGGAGATGTTTGCATCGGCCTCGGGTACAGCGGTCACCCTGAACCGCTGGTCCGGGAATCATGCTGAGATGACCTCCGACGACGCGAAGGCTCTCCGAGACGAGGTCGTCCCCGCGCTTCGGAATGACTTCGTATTGCCGCTGCTTGAGAAATGGCAGGCGTTTGTATACGGGCGACTGGTGACATTCTGTGGGCCTGCGGTTGCAGAGTACGCAGAGTACCGGAAGCGCCAGGGCAAACTGACCCAATCGGATTCACTGCTCCGCGCCGCAGAACTTTTCCGGAATCCTGATTATGGCAAAAGCGCCCGGCGACGTCTGAGAGATCGCTACCGATTCCTGCTGGTCGATGAGTTTCAGGACACCGACCCCGTGCAGGCAGAAGTCCTGTTCCTCCTCACTGCTGAGAATGACGACCTCGAAAACGAGCGCAGTGTAATTGATTGGCGACGGGCTCGGCCACGACCCGGAAGCCTGTTCGTCGTGGGCGATGACAAGCAGTCGATCTACCGCTTCCGTCGTGCCGACATCCAGGTTTTCAGCGAAGTCAGCGAACGGCTTCATCCAGCCGACGAACCTCTCCGACTCACGACCAACTTCCGCTCAGAAAGCACCCTCTGCAATTGGATCAACGGCGCGCTGGCTCCAGTCTTTGCCGACGACCGCGAATTGGAAGGAGGGAAGCGCCGTCAACCTCCATACGAACCACTCCGAGCTTTCAGCGAGGATGAGGCGCCGGAAAAACCTCGCATTCGAAAACTTTCAATAGAAAAGACCACGGGCGATTTTGCGGATCCGATAGCAAGTGCCGAATCGGAGCGTATCGCGGATTGCATCCAGTACGCGTGTGCAAATGGATCCAAGCCAAGCGATTTCCTCGTTCTCGCCCGCGTCAGCAAACGATTGGGCATTTTTACTTCTGCCCTGGAGGCGCGTGGCATCCCTTACTCTGTAACCGGCTCAAAGGGATTCGGTGATATGCCCGAAGTGAAAGCCGTAATTCGAATGTTAGAGACCATTGTCGACCCAAGTGATGGGCCGTCGAGACTCGCGTTTCTGACCGGTCCGTTCTGCGGAATCTCGCACACGCAGCTCTTCCGCTATACACGAACTGGCGCTTCGTTGACGGGATCGCCCCCAGTCAAACTCCCCGGCGATGTCACAGAGGCTGATGGGGAGGCGTTTTCACTCGCCTGGAATCTCCTTCGGCAAGCACGAGACTGGTTGGTTTCGTTGCCACCCTCTGCGGCCTTGGGGCGCGTTCTAGAAACCAGCGGACTGCTCGCCGCGGCTGCGCAGGCGCCTGGAGGAACGACACGCGCTGGAAGCCTGCTGAAGTTAGTAGCGCTTGTTCGCGACCTCGAAGCCGACGGGCTCCACTGGATGGATGTGCTGGATGAGCTTTTGCGCTACGAGAATCGGACCCAAGTCATGGACGAAGGCTCGCTGGAGATCGGTCCGTCAAGTGCCGTTCGATTGATGACGGTACACCAGTCGAAGGGTCTTCAGGCGCCCTGTGTGTTCCTCGCCGATCCTTACGACCGCTTCCCCAACACCACCGTCAGTTCGCACGTATTCCGCACGGAGGACGGCGAACCGACGGCCGTGATCCCGTACCTCAAAGGTTTTGGCAATGGCCGAAAGGCCATTGCTTCCCCGCTCAACTGGTCGTCGCACCTGGAGGACGCGGCGACGTTTGAGAACGAAGAGCGGAGCTTCGCCGCGGCCGAGGCCCACAGGCTCCTCTACGTGGCCTGCACCCGCGCCGAGCAGCTGTTGGTCGTATCTCGTTACGCAGCAGCTTCAAGGGAGGAATTCGCAAACTGGGGCGCCCTCGAACCTGCATTGGTGGATGTTCTCGAATTGGATCAGCCCCCTGAATTCGTCGGCACCCTACAGCAAAAGGCCGACCCAACCCTGTTCACACCCCGTCCAGACGCTTTCGATACACGGTCGAAGTATGCCGTGCGCAATCCTTCGCACACTCATGCCAACATCGGGCCTTCCAACGAGGGCGATGGTCATGGGACGGGATTTGGCAACGCCGTTCACGGACTGTTCGAGTGGATGATCGCCAGCCGAGACAGAGATTACGACGACGGACGCGCAAGGCACTTGGCCGGCCGACTGTTGACGGAGAACAATGTATCTGAAAGCTTGCTCTCCGCAGCCCTTGAGGCGGCACGAAGGCTCCGCGAGAGTACCCTTTGGGCATCGTTGGCCGTAGCAAGGGATGTGCGCGTTGAAGCCCAGTTCACAGCGCCCGATCTTTCCCAAATTGGGGATGTGATCACGGGCCGCATAGACCTCGCCTACCTCGACGACGACGGCTGGCACCTTGTGGATTTCAAAACCGACCGCATCAAAGACGAAGCGCACCGCTCATCGTTGAAGGAGCACTACGCAGCCCAACTGATCATGTATCAGGATTGTTGGGAAGCCGCTTCAGGCTCGCGGCCTACAGCCAGCTTGTGGTTCAGCGAAGAGCAAATCACGTAGCCTGGCTGACGACTAAGCTTGGGAATCGTAGCACCTTGCGGTAAACTGGCGGCTTCACCCACCACGCGCTGCCATGAATCCATTCGCAAACGTCTTCAAAGTCAATTGGGTTGCTGTTGTAGTTGCAACTGTTGCCGGCTTTTTTCTCGGCTTCCTTTGGTACGCGCTCATCTTCGGTTCCCTTTGGCAGAATCTCACGGGAATCACGGATGAGATGGCTGCGGCGAGCAGTATGCCCATGGCGTTTGGCATTTCCATACTCGCCACGTTCGTTGCCGCGTGGGGTATCGCCGTCCTGATTGGTAAGGGCCCGTCCATGGCAAATGGCGTGATGACGGGTGTCCTTGCAAGCCTGTTCTTCGTTGCCTCTATGCTAGCCCAAAACTACGTCTACTCGATGAAACCGCTGGCACTATGGCTTGTCGATGCCGGTTTTATTGTCGCGCTCTTCGCCGTGATGGGCGGCGTCATCGGATTGATGAAAAAGCCGATGTAGATGTCCTAGTCTCGGTTTTGACGGTTCTCGACCAGAGAATCCACAACGGTCGGATCGGCAAGTGTTGATGTGTCGCCGAGATTGCTGAAGTCATTCTCCGCGATTTTGCGAAGGATGCGGCGCATGATCTTTCCCGACCGCGTCTTCGGTAGCGCGGGAGCAAACTGGATATAGCCCGGCGTAGCGATGGCGCCGATTACGGTACGCACATGCTGGATGAGTTCGTCGCGCAGCGCATCCGTTTCTACATAATCCGATCCGAGTGTTACATAAGCGTAAATGCCTTGGCCAGTAATAGGATGCGGATAACCCACAACCGCAGCTTCCGCGACGGCTTCGTGGAGAACCAGTGCGCTCTCAACTTCTGCCGTACCCATGCGATGCCCGGATAGATTGATCACGTCGTCGACGCGGCCCGTGATCCAGTAGTAACCATCGGCGTCGCGACGGCAGCCATCACCGGTGAAATATTTTCCTTCGAAAGCCTTGAAGTAGGTTTTGACGAACCGCGCGTGATCTCCGTGGATCGTTCGAGCCTGTCCGGGCCACGAATCTTCAAGGACTAGGAGTCCTTCCGCGACGCCGTCTAGTACGTGTCCGTCGCTGTCCAGAATCTGTGGCCGAACACCAAAAAATGGCCGCGTTGCCGAGCCGGGCTTTTGCGGGATGGCACCTGGCAAAGGCGTGATCATAATGCCACCCGTTTCCGTTTGCCACCAGGTATCTACGATCGGGCAACGCCCGTCGCCCACGACTTCATGGTACCATCTCCACGCTTCCGGGTTGATTGGCTCGCCGACTGTCCCCAGTAGTCGTAGGGACGAGCGATCCGTTCGCGACACGAAATCGTCGCCCTTCGCCATGAGCGCGCGAATGGCCGTTGGTGCGGTATAGAAAATGGTGACACCGTGCCGATCGCAGACGTCCCAGAAGCGGCTGGCGTCAGGAAACGTGGGGATTCCCTCAAAAAAAACCTGTGTCGCCCCGTTAATCATTGGGCCGAAAACGATGTAGCTGTGTCCCGTAATCCAGCCCACATCCGCCGTACACCAGAACACATCATCGTCGTGGCAGTCGAATACGAGTTGATGCGTGAGGCTTGTATAAACACAGTATCCCCCTGTGGTATGTACAACGCCCTTCGGTTGGCCTGTCGAACCTGACGTGTAGAGGATGAACAGCGGGTCTTCGGAGTCCATCGACTCGCAGGGACAATCAGCCGTGACCAATTTGACTGCCTCGTGGTACCACACGTCCCGACTCTGATCCCAAGCAACTTCGGCTCCTGTGTTCTTGACGACAAGCACCTGCCGTACATCGGGACACTTCGCAATCGCCGCATCGACATTGGATTTGAGCTGCACCCGCTTGCCGCCGCGTCTGCCTTCATCTGCCGTAATGACGAAATCCGAATCGCAATCGAGGATGCGGTTGGAAAGCGAGTCCGGGCTGAACCCGGCAAATACGACCGAGAAGATGGCTCCAATCCTGGCGCACGCCAGCATCGCGTACGCCGCCTCTGGAATCATTGGGAGGTAGATCGTCACGCGGTCGCCCTTGGTCACACTATGGCCGCTAAGGACGTTCGCCAATCGCTGCACAGACTCATGCACTTCCGCATAGCTAATATGCTGTGCAGCCTCACTCGGATCGTCCGGCTCAAAGACAAATGCAATTTTTTCGCCTTTTCCAGCTTCGACGTGCCGATCGACAGCGTTGTAGCAGGCGTTGGTCTTCCCTCCCAAATACCATCGGATGTGTATATCATCCGAAGCAAACGAGACGTCTTTCACATCGCGAAAATTTTCAAACCAGTCTATGCGCTCAGCTTGTTCTCGCCAATACCCCTCGTTGTCATCGATAGAACGTCTGTACTCCAATTCGTACTCGGCCAGTGAGGAGACGAACGCACGTGAGCTGAAGTCGGATGAGGCTGCAAATACGTCGGACATAGATGGAAGCGCTGATGAGTCACGGAGCCGAGAGCATAATCATGGCAAATGACCCTTGCCCAATTTCATCCGCGTTCCGACCTTCCGTGTATGATCGGCTCACCTCTAATCTCGCTCGCGTTTCTCCTCAGTGCGTTCTCGTTTGGTTGCGGCAACGAACGAACACCCACGGTCTCAATGGATGGTTCAACGCAACCAGATTATTCGATCATCCCCTATGATTTTGGACACCCCGATGCGGCCTTTGCGCTTCCCGCAGAACTACTAGAGATCTCTGGGCTCTCCGCCTTCGACTCTACGCACCTTGTTGCCGTGCAGGACGAAGAGGGGATCATTTATTTCCTTGATCGAGAAACCGCTCTAATTACGTCAGAAGGCAGATTCTCGGGGCGCGGCGATTACGAAGGAATTGAAGTCGTGGATAGCCTTATATGGGTTCTTCGAAGCGATGGCGACTTGTTTTCGGTCGCGGAGAACGGCGAAGGCGAGTTCCAGGCGACGAAACATGAAACGGACTTACACAGAAGCTGCGACGCTGAAGGTCTCGCGTTCGAAGCATCCACGCAAAGGCTCCACATCGCCTGCAAGGAAAATCCGGGGCGCGGCTATGAAGATCGACGTGCCATATACAGCTTCGAACTTTTGGGGCGGCTCCAAAGCCAAGCCCCGGTCTATCTTATTAATCGTCAAGGACTCGACATACGGGGAAATCAGTTCAAACCCTCCGCCATCGCGATTCACCCCCAAAGCGGGCTCCTCTATGTCATTTCGTCCGTCCGCAAACTGCTGGTCGTAGTTGACCTCTCCCAACCGGATACGATTTTGGCGACCCGTGAACTGCCAGAATCGCTGTTCCCACAACCGGAGGGAATCGCATTCTTCCAGGACGGCACGCTTTTCATTTCCAACGAAGGCGCGAGCGGCCCGGCCACACTTCTCCGATTCGACGAACAAACCGCATCCCAATGAACGGTCTACGCACACTCCTTCTGCTGTCGGCCCTTGTCCTTTCTGGATGCGCGGCGACCAGGACGTACGTTGCGCCGGGACGAAACTCGTCGGCCGCTGAGGTTTCAGCGGACAGCGTGGAATACGAAGTCTTCCTCCTTGGGAATACCGGATTTGGCGAAGTTGATGACTCCGAGCCCGTACTTCAGGCGCTCTCCCAACAGCTTCGGCAGGCGTCTGAAGAAAGCGCGGTGGTATTCCTTGGAGATCAGTTGAATGCAGGAATGCCGGATTCCGCGGCAGCCAGCCATGGGCAAGCGAACCGGCGATTGGAATTGCTGGCAGAAAGCGTTGAAGGCTTTGCCGGTCGCGTGTTTGTGCTCCCAGGTGATCACGACTGGGACGGACCCGAAACTGTCAGGCGGCAAGAGGATGTATTCGAGACCTTGCTCGGTCGCGATGATGTGTTTATTCCTGGCGATGCTCGCCCAGGCCCTGTCGTACTCGAGTTGACTGATAACCTCGTGCTAATCGGGCTGGACACGGCGTGGTGGCTGGAGGATGAACCCAAGCCAACCGGTGACGCGGGTAACATCGACGACGAAGAGGGCAAGTATGAAATCAACAACGCCGGAGACATCATTCTCGCCATCGAGGACGCACTTCAAGAGTACGACGACGAAAACGTGCTGGTGGTTGGCCACCACCCTTTACGGAGCAACGGCCCTCATGGTGGGCAGTTTACACTCGGTCGTCATTTGCTCCCTTTGCCGATTATTGGCTCGGCTTATCCGCTTTTCCGACAGTTTGCTGGCACACGCCAGGACCTTGCCCATCCACGGTACAGAGCCTACCGCCTAGCGCTGGATGAGTTATTCCGTGCACGGGATCGGTTGATTTACGCCTCTGCTCATGAGCGAAGTTTGCAAGCCTTTCCATTTGACATGTCTCTGCGGCGGCAGGTCCAGCACTATTTGATTAGTGGTTCTGCCGCGCAGGGTGAACCCGTCGCCTCGGGCCGGGGCGCCGGCCTTGCGTCGTCCAACCGCGGCTTCATGCGACTCCGGTATTTGCGTGACGGGTCAATATGGCTGGACGTTTTCGCAGTAGATCCAGTGAACGGCGAGTCCACGAACATCTATCACAGCCAACTTTATGAAAGAGCGCGTGACCGCGTAGATCCCGAGATTCCCGAAATTGATCCAGCGACGCTTCCCTCTTATGCAGACTCAACTGTTGTTCGCGCGGTGGAACCCGAGTATCACATGGGGGCCACCAGAAGTGCGTTGTTGGGAACGGGGTATCGGCGCGCGTGGGTCGCTCCTGTGGAGTTTCCCGTCCTTGACCTGAGTCAGCATGGGGGATTGGAACCCACCCAGCGAGGCGGTGGAATGCAGACGCAGTCGCTTCGGCTACAGGCCGGGAACGGACACGAATATGTCCTGCGTTTACTTCGCAAGGATCCAGGACGCATCCTTCCACCCGGCCTAACCGAAAGTCTGGGAGCAGATATCCTGGATGACCTCGCCACGGCCACAATTCCCTGGGGTCCGATTGCCGTCTCGAGACTCGCAGAAAATGCCGGTATCTATCACACAAATCCTCAACTGGTCCTGATTCCGGACGATCCGCGGCTCGGTGTATTCAGGGCAGATTTTGGCAATCGACTGGCACTGTTCGAGGAACGAGCGGACGACGATTGGTCAGAGGCGCCGAGCTTCGGCAATTCCGAGGAAATTGTTTCGTCGGCGAAAATGTTCGATAAGGTGGAAGGCGATAACGACCATCGAGTCGATCAACGGTTCTTTTTGCGCTCGCGGCTTTTCGACATGCTGATCGGAGACTGGGACCGCCACACCGATCAATGGCGCTGGGCAACTTTTGAGCCCTTTGAACTCGA
>JBBKWZ010000315.1:0-6437 GCA_037969195.1 Rubricoccaceae bacterium
AGGCGGAAGTCGATGTTGAGACGCTCGCCTATACGAACATCCGTGTTCCCGACCCGCAAGTTCATCTCGCACCCTGGCTCCTTGACGTACCATTCGATGTTATCGAGGCATTGAACGCCTACTTCATCACCGTCAACCAAGACGTTTCCGATTGGCAAAGTAGAGACCGCCCCAACAAACGGGGTACCATTTTGGTCGGCGCCCGATACGAGGAAGGGGCTTCCATCAACCAAGATGGTTAGATCGGCCGCGGTTAAGAGCTGACCAACATTAGCACCGAATGCAAAGGTATTTGCCTCAGGAGTGTAATTCGGGTCATCATCGAAAAAGTTGTTGCAGAGGAACTGCGATGGATTGCCAAAACCAGCAGTGGGACCAACGATAACGGCTCCAGTTTCGGGTGCTGGATGAAGGCCTACGTCCATTGTAATACCGGGCAGGATATCACCAGCGTTGAAACAACCGGATACATCGCCAGAACTGCTATCTAGTGGTGTCTCACATCCTAAAATGCCGGCGTCCCCATTGTTGCCGTTTTCGTAGCCTTCACTGCCATGGAGAGTACCATTAGCAGCAGCTTGCCACGCCGCACGGTCCGTAAAGAACGTTACCGTTCCGCCAGCCGAGGTGGTTGGAGCAGGAGTAGGCGCCACTATTTGAGGCGCGGTGGAGACTGCCCCTGTCAGACTCTGGGCCATTGCAGGCGCTGCCGCAAAAGCCAGAGAGAGTACAAGGATTGAAATAAATCGATACATGTGTAAACCTCACAAAGGAGAGTTAGGGAAAAGTGAAAATGTCGTGTCAGGGCGACTCTTTGTAGAAGCTCTAACCATTCATTTGCACGAAGACTAAGAGTCAGCCATTTAAGATGCAAGCTCTAGTGACTAATACGTTCGTTTTAACTCTCCCCTGGCGACGCCACAATAGTTTGGCGATGCAGCGTAACTCCAACCGCCGCCACTCTGAACTTCCCTTTTTTCGTTCTGTTCGAGCTGCTCTACGGGTGGACAGAACTGGATCGCCGTTCCAGTTTATTTGACGAGCAGCCTCGTTCGAACGACGCTCAGATGACGCGTTTCCGGCCCGTAGAGACATATTCCGGGCGCCGTGGCTCCACTATGCCCGGACTGGCCTCATAGCTTCCGGGTCGATCGAGTCGGGCCTTCCATACGTGCTCTCGATCAAATGAAGCTCTTCTAGCACGAACGTCCGATTAAGGGGATACGGCATCATTGTTAGCAAAGCCACGATGCCAACAGCGATCAACGCGCATGTATAAAAAGGAAGCCTCCAGCCCCTCCACCAACGCCTAGCAATCATTGAAAACCGGAGCAGGCTGAGAAATGTGATCGGCACGAGAGCCAAAGCGAAGAGCCAGTCCCCCTGCCCTACTGCAATAAGTAACGTTGCACCCGCAATGGACGCACACAGATAGATCGTCGCGCGCACTGCTTCATGTCGTCCCCCAAGTTCGTCTATTTGGCCATTACGCACTTCCAGCAAAAGCAACACGCAGGCTGCCAACAGGAATACGAATTGGATGGTGACGAGAATTAGCATGGCAAGACAACGAATCGTAGTTCGCGCTAGTATCGTGCCACACATGGGCCTCTTTAGGGCAATTCTTCGTCGGAGGACTTCTTCCTCGCCATCCTGGCAACGTTGGCCAGTGCCCATTCGACGCCGGATTCCACAACAAGCACCACCGCTGTTCGCATTACGGTTGACAATACTTCGGATTTGAAGGATGCGTCTTGCGCTTGCTCGGGCGCTTGAAATTGCATGGCCGGTTGCTTACGCCGCAATACTTTTCTGAGCGCGGCCTCAGGGTTCCTGCCGCGGGCAGAAAGACGAGCCGCCTCATCGACGACATGGTCCATGTAAAATTGAACGACCGATTCCTTTCGTTTGGACATTTTCCGCGCACGCGCTTTTCTCGTCAGGCCAACGATGACGCCCAAAGTCAACGTTGCCCCAAACACGATTCCCGCTTTCTGCTCCAGACTCAACGTTGCCGCTGCCTCTGATGGCCTACCGTCGCCGCTTATCGCAGCGAGCGGAGCAAACTCTTCCCGGATAGCCGCCACGTGGCGGTTGAGGGATTGCTTGCTGGCTTCGAGCTTTCCCTGGATTTCTGCAGCGGTTGGTGTTTTCGTTTCAATCATGGATTATGTGGTGGGAGGCTTGGGTTTCAGCGCCAACCAGGCGATCCCGCCGCAAACAAATAGAGCCCCTGTTACAATCAGGAATCCCCAAAACATATGGCCGAGCAACCAGCCAAGTCCCAGGCCAATTGTTATGAGTAGGAAGAACGCGCCTAACAACGCGATTGCGCCTGCAACGGAACCTTGCTTTGCTTTGCCAACACCAAAGTTGACCTTCTCGGCAAATTCGGCTTTTGCAAGGGCGACACGCAACTCCGCAATTTCTTTTACATCATCCGTCAGACCAGAGAACTGCTTGGTCAGGCGCCCAGTTCGCGTGGTCGGCTCGTTTGTAACCAGCGTCGAGGTTCTTTCAGCTAATCCACTTTCCGGCTTTGCAATCTTGGGCACCGCCGGCACCACTCGAATTGGCGATTCCCGTTCAAACGATGCGGAATCGACGGGCGAAGGTGCCGGTGGAGTTTGTGAGCGAGTTAGGGCCATTGTCGGGGACAGTGCTTTCACAATGCGGTCTGCGCAGAATACTACGCGCTGTTCTTATTGTTTTCAGAATCGAAGCGCTAATCCACGCGTAGTAGCGGCGAAACATGCCTTCCGCATATGCCCGATATCATCATTCACCCGACTCCAAATCCGAATAGCCTGAAGTTTACCGCGATTGGCGCTTCAATAATTCCGGCCGGGATGCTTGCATTTTCGTCGGCGACCGAGGCAAACGATCATGATCTTGGACGGGCGTTGTTCGGATTGGAGGGCGTGACCAACGTGTTTGCCGTGCCCCAATTCCTCACGATCACCAAGGCTCCGGCAACGGATTGGGATGGGTTGGTGGAAGAAATCAAACGGATCACTTCAAGCTATCTGGAAAGCTTGTAGTTCGCAGGAGTGGCCGCTTCCCGCGAGATTGTGGCGACGCCCATAATCATATCGGCGGCTTTTTCTGCGATCATCACCGTTGGTGCGTTGGTATTGCCGTTGATGATTTTCGGCATTACAGACGCATCCACCACGCGCAATCCGTCTACACCCCGGACGCGGAGATCCAAATCGACGACGGACTCGTCGTCTGCCCCCATGCGGCAGGTGCCCACCGGATGATAGAGCGTCTCCGACGTCTCGCGGATGTATCCGGCCAGCGCGGCATCAGATCGGAGATTGGGCCCCGGAGCAAGCTCTTCACCCCGATACGCGTCGTAAGCGGACTGAGAAACAATCTGGCGCGCCAGATTAAGACCCGCCACCAGCGTTTCCAGATCGGAAGACTCCGAGAGGTAATTCGCCTGAATAGCCGGACTGGTGAATGGATCGGAAGAGTTGAGGCGGATGTTGCCTCTGCTCTTCGGGCGGACGAGCGTTGGCCCCAGCGAGAATCCATGCTCGGTGGGTGGCTCCAATCCATGGTTTGCGAAAAGGACGGGCGCGACATGGAACTGAATGTCCGCTGGGCCATCCGATTGCGCGTGTACGAATGCCCCTGCCTCTGCGACATTCGATGTCAACAATCCCCGGCGTCCCACGATGTATCGGATGACGCTCATTGGTGATTCGGCCGATAGCAGCGTTCCAGGCTGCTTCGAGCGATACCGAAGGCCGACCACGAGATGATCCTGGAGATTATCCCCTACCTCGCTCCGGTCTACCAGCACGTCAATTCCGCGAGACTGCAAATGCGCCGCGGGGCCAATACCTGAGAGCATAAGCAGCTGCGGCGAATTGATTGCCCCACCGCAAAGAATGACTTCCTCGGCTGCTTCAGCCCAATGTTCTTCGCCCTCTTGAACGTAGGTCACTCCGATGGCTCTTGAACCGTTTAGCACAACCCGTGTGGCGAGGGCTCCTGTTTCGACGGTCAGGTTGGGGCGATGTGCAATCGGGTAAAGGAAGGCCGTCGAAGCGGAGACTCTCCGCCCTCCCTTCTGGTTCACCTGATAAAGTCCTGCGCCAGATTGTTGGTCCCCATTGAAGTCAGCGTTCTCGGGTATACCAGTCTGGATACACGCCTCAACAAATGTGTGACTGAGCCGATTGGGATCTCGCTGGTCTTCAACGCGAAGCAGTCCGCCTGCTCCGTGATAATCTGAAGCGCCCCGCACGTTGTCTTCTGACCGTCTGAAATAGGGCAAGACATCTTTGAAACTCCATCCTTCGCATCCATCAGCCGCCCATCCATCGTAGTCGGCGCGATGGCCACGCACATAGATCATCGCGTTGATCGAGGAGGAGCCACCCAACACCTTTCCTCGTGGCCAGAAGAGCGCCCGATTCTTCAGCTCAACCTGTTCTTCCGTTTCGTAGGCCCAGTCAACATTTGTCTTGAAAAGGCGCGAGAACGCTGCCGGAATCCGTATTTCCGGACGCTTGTCTGGCACACCAGCTTCCAACAGAAGCACATTCACGTCCGGGTTCTTGGAGAGGCGATTGGCCAATACGCAGCCCGCGGACCCAGCGCCAACAATGATGTAGTCGAACATGGCAGGTTAACAGTGTCAACCTAAACCTAGTCGCGCAAGACGCAATGCGCAACCGTCACCGCATCAATTGTGGCCAGTCGTTCACGCCACCGAGCCGCACTGCAGCCTCCCCGGACAACAGGGCGATGACATCATCGCCGACGAATTCCTTTCTCCAACCTTCAAGCAATGGAGAAGCGGTTCCGTTTAGGGACTCATCTGATATAACAAGATCCCGTATCTCTACTTTACTTGCGACAATACGCGGATCAATTCCTTCCCTTGCGCACCTGCCAGCGATGCCTGCCTGCACGACCAGGACCCGTGCCGAAATCCGGTCTTCATCGGGGTGAGACTTAAGACGACGGGGGCGCTCGCCAGCCGGTATGGCCAAGCCCAGCTCAATGGCGTCCATGATTGCCTTACCGTGGAGGTCGCGCTCGCGGTCGGAAACGGTCCGATTCGAAAGCTGATTCACTGATTTGGGTAGTCGCCGAGCGATGTCTGCCAACGCATCATCAGCAAGAACTGCACGCCGGGTTTTGTCGGATGCGCGCGCTTCCAATTCGCGCCATGCGGTCAATTCCCGAAGTACCGCCCTCTGCGTATCCGATAAAGCTCCGATCCCCCGCGCTTTGACGCGTTCAAACTGTAGACGAGGATCCGGCTCGTCGTAGAGCAAAGGATTATCGAGCAACTTCATCTCTTCCATCATCCAAGCAACCCGACCTTCTGCTTCGCCCCTCTCCAGTAACCAGGAATAGATGCCTGGCATATACCGCACATCGTCCTCGGCGTAGTCTAGTTGCTTTGCGCTGAGTGGTCGTTTGCACCAGTTCGTTCGGGTTTCTCCCTTGCGCAGAGTAATTCCCGTTGATTCCGTCACGAGGTCTTGCAGCGAGATCGTCCCATTCAGACCGACGAAGCCGCTTGCTCGTTGGGTGTCGAAGACGTTTTGCGGTGCGGACCCTGTGGCTCTCCTAAGAATTGTGAGATCCTGGATGGCATCGTGAAAGATCTTGACAACCGAAGCATCGGCAAGGAGTTCACCCAGTAGCTCCAGGTTGGTCAGCTCCACGGTATCGATGAGGAACACATCTTCCTCGCTCAATCCAACCTGAACTACACCCAGTATGGGGTAGTACGTGCGCTCCCATACAAACTCCGTGTCGATCGCGACGATCTTGGCCGAACGTGCCTGTTCAACTAAATCCTGAAGGGCCTTTATCGTAGAAATCATCCCTTCCTATTGCGGAAGCTTGATTGTGCAGCCCAAGGCGTTCGTCAATTGAACCTCTATCGCCTGACCGGCAAGATGCTGGTCCATCGCGTTTTTTACGTAGGGCGACTGAACGCGGTTGGGATCGGCGGGACTGTCGTCGATCGCGCCTGTATAAAGTTGAGCACCCCCAGTACTGTAGAAAAACACCTGAGGCGCGTTGCGTGCACCAAACGCGAGAGAGACTGCTCCACCATCGTCCATTAAATACGGGAAAGGGAAGCCCGCAGAGGCAGCCGTGCGCCGCATGGACGCAAAGTCCTCGTCCGGGAATCGCGTGGAATCGTTGCTGTTAATAGCTACAAACGTGATTCCAGCAGGCTGATAATCGCGTGCCAAGTCGACGATACGGTCAGCATAACGATCTGTCCACGGGCAGACGTTACTCCAGAAAATGACGACGAGGCCATTCTGCCCCATGAGGCCATTCAGTGTGGTCGACTCGTCCTCCGTAGAGCGCAAAGGATGATCGCCACCCGGAATGGCCGACGAGGAAATCCCACCCGTCTGCGCAGATGCACTCGTTGCGAAGAACACCAACGC
>JBBKWZ010000316.1:0-4528 GCA_037969195.1 Rubricoccaceae bacterium
CCCTGAGAGAGAATGCGGAATCTGTCCGCCGCCGTCGACCTGTCTACGCAGCCCGTTTGGCGGGAAATAGAATCCTTTCCGGAATTGGCGCCTTGCGTGCAGCCAGGAAGACAAATCGCACAGAAACGACGCTCTCTCTTGGATTGCCCCAGTTGGGCGCGGATTCGCCAACGGTTAACCTGAGCGTGCGATTCTAGGGGTGGTCATTCACGCGGCTTCTCCGCGTGACCGTACCACAAGATTCCGACAGCTACTTCCCTTATTGGATTGATGCCGAGAACATCATAGAACCGTTGGTCCTCCACAATCATTTCGGTAATCCAACTCGTACGGATCGATTCGCTCCAAAGAGATAGGGAGACGCGCTGCACAGCCGTCAGGCTTCGTTCTTTGAAGTGCGCCTGCTGCTCTTCATCCTCGACACGCAGGCACGTGACAACGACCCAACCGGGCACACTTCTCCATTGGTCGTAGGCGGCTTGGGCGGCTTCGATTCCCGCCTCGTCCTCAATGATTCTCGCATTCAGCCAGGCGATCACGTGCGCCTTCTGCGGCTCAATACTGTAAAACTTCCACGGGTCCACAGCAAAATCCACTTCGATGTCGCGAACGGCATCGTAGGCTCGTCGCAATGCCTCGTCGAGTGGGTTGAACTCGACTGGGTGGGGCATCGGTTGCGCCGTATGGGTTCGGAGCAGATCCATTCGCTCGTGCTGAGGGTGTGGAGTTCTCGAAAAGGGTTGTGGAGTGCAAACGCGTGTTCTCCAAAGCCCATGCCACACGCAACGCCATTTTGGACCCGTAGGATTTCATCAGTACCTGCCCCTTTAAGCCCTGGATTTGTCACGTGACCAGCAGATTCAGCGATGCTGATGCTTCCTTCTCAGGTATTCCTCACTTCACTTCGCTATAGGCTGCATTCGAATGATGGCCCAAATCGTAACCATGCCGGGGATTTCGTCGGCGACACCCGACTGCGTTGAAGGTTCACAGGCTCCGCCCAACCTCGCCTTGACTCCCTTTTTCGTGGCAGGCTATCTTCGCAGCCTTTCCCTGGCGAACACCCCGGGCTCTTAGCTCAGTTGGTTAGTGCGCTACGTTGACATCGTAGAGGTCACTGGTTCGAATCCAGTAGAGCCCACATCATTGATCACGCTCCGGTTTAAATCGCCGCAGCCGCAACGCATTCGTGAGCACAAACACACTGGAGAGCCCCATAGCGCCGGCCGCCAGAATGGGCGAGATAAGCTGCCCTGTGACCGGGTAGAGGACGCCCGCGGCAACGGGAATGAGCGCCGCGTTGTAAGCGAATGCCCAGAACAGGTTTTGGCGGATGTTGCGCATGACGGCTTTGGAGAGGGCAAGTGCATTTGGCACGCCCTGCAGGTCGCCGGACATAAGTACTACATCCGCTGTCTCAATGGCTACGTCCGTGCCGGAGCCAATGGCAATGCCCACATTGGCTTGCGCGAGCGCAGGAGCGTCGTTGATACCATCACCGACAAAAGCCACGCGGTTTCCCTGCTCCTGGAAGTTGCGGATGGCCTCCGCTTTTTCTCCCGGCAATACTTCAGCGTGAACCGCGTCGATGCCCAAAATATCCGCGACGGCTTCGGCCGTTCCGAGCGCATCGCCCGTAATCATGGCCACGCGAAGGCCCAACTCGTGGAGTCGGTCGATGGCCGCACGGGTCGTGGATCTGATGGGATCTGCTACAGCAAGAATCGCGGCAATCTGCCCATTGATTGCGACAAATAGGGGCGATTTGCCTTCGTCGGCAAGCTGCTTAGCATCGTTGGTGAAGTGGGATGCGCTGATTTTCAACCGCTCCATAAACCGGGCCGCGCCGACCTGGAGGAGGCGACCGTCAACCCTTGCCTGCACACCGAACCCTGGAACAGCCTCAAAGTCGGTGGCTTCGTGGATCGTGAGACCCCTTTCTTCGGCGGCATGGACCAGCGCGCGTGCGATGGGGTGTTCAGAGGATCGCTCGGCTGACGCGA
Organism: Rubricoccaceae bacterium; assembly: GCA_037969195.1. Taxonomy (GTDB): domain Bacteria; phylum Bacteroidota; class Rhodothermia; order Rhodothermales; family Rubricoccaceae; genus JAHEJB01. The sequence continues at coordinate 2,004 of JBBKWZ010000316.1, forward strand.
CAAGAGAGAGGAACTCGTCCTCGCTGAATCCCGCGGTCGTCTTCAGGTCCGTCAGGCTCGGTCGGCCTTCGGTGAGGGTTCCCGTCTTGTCCAGGGCGACGACGTCGACCTCCTGCAGTGATTGCAATGCATCGCCCCGTCGGAACAGAATCCCAAACTCAGCGGCTTTGCCACTTCCGACCATTATAGACGTTGGCGTTGCCAGTCCCATGGCGCACGGGCAGGCAATAATCAAAACAGAAACGGCCGCGACAAGCGCTAACGAAAGTGCTGGTTCTGGTCCCAGAATCAGCCAGGCAATGAATGTGATCGCCGCGATTGCCAGGACAATCGGGACGAAGACCGCGACGACACGATCGGCCAGGGCTTGAATGCGCGGTTTCGAGGCTTGCGCATCCTCTACGAGGCGAATTATCTGCGCGAGCACCGTCTCGGCACCAACCCGGGTCGCTTTGAAGGTAAAGCTGCCGTTTCCGTTTATCGTTCCACCGACAACCTCCCCACCGCTCCCTTTCTCAAGGGGAATCGGCTCACCGGATATCATGGATTCATCGACGAAGGAAGAGCCATCCACGACAACGCCGTCAACGGGAACGCGCTCGCCGGGCCGGACGCGCAGAACATTTCCGGGAACTACATCATCAATCGGAATGCTCACATCCTGCCCATTTCGCACAACCAACGCCGTTTTCGGCTGGAGGCGCGTCAGGCGTCGGATGGCCTCACTTGTGCGGCCCTTGGCCACGGCTTCCAGATATTTGCCCAGGAGAACGAGCGTGATGATTGCCGCGGCGGCCTCGTAGTAGACGTGCGCCGTGCCTTCTGGCAGCACCGTTGGCAAGAATGTGGCAACGACAGAGTAGCCGTAGGCTGCGCTTGTGCCGAGGGCCACTAACGTGTTCATGTCGGGGCTTCGGTGGCGGACTGCCGCCCAACCCGCCGTGTAGAATCTGCGACCCGGCCCAAATTGAACGGCCGAGGCCAGCACGAAGGCAACAATGTGAATCCCGCCTGGCGGCACGATGTCACGGAGCCAAACGCCGAGTGCCGGGATCACCATCGGCCCCATCTCGATAAAAAGCAATGGAATCGCTAATGCGGCCGCGGTCAGAAGTCGACGGCGCAAGGTGCGGCGTTCGTGCTCGCGCGCGTCTCGTTCGGTATCTGGCGTCTCCGTTGTTAGCTCGAGTGGCTCGTAGCCGGCGTCAACGATTGTCTTTTTAAGTTGCCCAACGGTAAGCGAGCCGGCCGCGAACCTTACTGTCGCGCGCTCTGTGGCGAGGTTCACCGATGCGGAGAGCACTCCAGGAAGCTCTCCCAGAGCCTTCTCCACGGTATTGACGCAGTTCGCGCAGGTCATTCCGCGCACGCCGAGTGTTACCTCTTCAGTCCGCACGCCATACCCAGCATCTTGCACCGCGTCGACTAGCGCGGCAGAGGCGACTCCGTTCGAATCGTAGGAGATGCTCGCTCGCTCCGTCGCCGGGTTCACGCCTGCACCTGTGACGCCGGGCACGTCCCGTAAGGCCTTTTCCACACGAGCCGCGCAAGAAGCGCAGGTCATGCCTTCGATTTCAAGGGAGAGGGTGGGCATCGCGAAAATGTCATTCTGACGACCGTAGGGAGGAAGAATCTCCACTGTTCCGTTCTGATTCGGATCGAGGGAGATCCCTCTTCACTACGCTCATCGGGATGACGAGAGTGGTAAGAAGGACGGTCAGTGAACAAACGTCCGGGCAATCAGTGCCGCCGTTCTCACTTCTTTACCAATTCCACCGAGAAGAGCCAAAGCCCACTGGCGTATCATCACAGTCTCAAGAAAAACGGGCAACAGACGGCCTGTGCAACGCATTCAATGAACATCACATTACCAGACGGTTCTTCCCGCCCCTTCCCAGACGGCGCAACCGGCCTTGAAATTGCTCAGGCAATTTCTCCTGGCCTTGCTCGTGCTGCGCTTGCAGTCAAGGTGGATGGCGAAGTGCGCGACCTTGCCCGGCCGATAGAGAGCGATGCGGCGGTTTCCATCCTCACGTGGGATGCACCCGAAGGGCAGCTGGCTTTCTGGCACTCGTCGGCGCACCTGTTGGCGGAGACATTGGAAGTGCTCTACCCAGGTGTCAAATTTGGGATTGGCCCTCCGATCGAAGGCGGCTTCTACTACGATGTAGATCTCGGCGACCGCAAGTTGACGGCGGATGACCTGGAAGCCATCGAACAGAAAATGATCGAGCTGGCGCGATTGGATTCGACCTTCGAACGCCGCGAAGTCAGCAAGCAGGAAGCACTCGAGTACTTCACCGCGAATGGTGACGACTACAAGCTGGAGTTGATCAACGACCTCGAAGACGGCACAATCACGTTTTATCAACAGGGCAACTTCGTTGATTTGTGCAGAGGGCCGCACATTCCAAGCACGAAGCCCATCAAAGCCGTAAAGCTGCTCAACATCGCAGGAGCGTATTGGCGCGGCGACGAATCGCGGCCGCAGCTCACCCGCCTGTACGGCGTAACATTTCCTAAAC
>JBBKWZ010000317.1:0-11720 GCA_037969195.1 Rubricoccaceae bacterium
ATGATGAGGCACCTGCCCGACAGCGCTTAAAGAAGCTTCTTCAACCTTTTATCGAGGAGAAGCGGATGGAATTAATTGGCGAAGCAGTGGACGGTGTGCAAGCGCTGGAGATTCTTATGACGGAGGAAATCGATCTGCTTTTTCTGGACATCCAAATGCCCGAGTTGAGTGGTTTTGATGTGCTGGATCGCATGCCTCCCGGGAATCGACCTGCTGTGGTTTTTGTGACAGCCTTCGACGAGTACGCGGTCAAAGCTTTCGAGGCCAATGCCTCCGACTATCTGTTAAAGCCAATCGCCGAGCAGAGAATTGCGGAGAGCATCGAGCGGGTGGAAGAATTATCGTCTGACGGAAGCCACATGGGTACACGCGAAGATCGTCTGGCGGATCTACTCGAATACCTCGACAAGCAGAGCATGAGCGGCGGTTCAGCTTCCCCCAAACACGATTACGTCCAGCAGCTTTCGATTCCGGGGAAGGACCGACTAATCGTTCTACCAATCGCCGACCTGTTGTCGGCTGAAGTTCAGGACGGGATTACCCGCCTGTACACACTCAGTCAGGTCGCGGGCCATCCTCCCAAAGTCGGCCGTCATATTGTCTCCTACACGTTGGATGCGCTTGCCCAACGTTTGGATCCGGACGCCTTCATGCGTGTGCATCGCTCTGCAATCGTCCAGATTCAGCACATCCGTGAAATGATCTCCTGGTTCTCCGGACGCTACAAGCTTGTCCTTCTCGGAGGGCACGAAGTGATTGCAAGCCGAGCTCGATCGAAGGAATTGCGTGATCGGCTCAGTCTTTGAGTCGGATTCTTTTAATTCGAACACCGTCGCGCATGTAAAGAACCTACTCGTTTGGCCGATACAAACGACACGCTCGTCCCTCTGCTCCGAATGTCGATCTCCGCCTCCCGTTTTCTGCTTGTGGCGCTCCTGTTAGCGCTCGCCTTTCCCCTGAATGCGCAGCCGGCCGAGCCGATCGTGCGAGCCTATGTGCTAAGCCGAGTTGCGCCGCAGTCGATTACAGTACGGGCGACGGATGGTCCGCTGACGGTGTATGCCAACCGGGACGGGATTCCGATACAAACACTTCTCCCAGGGGAGTCGGTTACGATGGACCGAGTAGGCGATCGCCTACGAATATCAACGCCTTCCGGTGCTATGCAAGCAAGTGTGGGTGAGGTCGTTCCAAGCAATGGTGCCCTAGTGACGCTACGAACAGGCTCTCACAATCGCGTTTACCACGGTGCGCTTTCGGTCGAGATTGACAATGAGCGGCGGGCGATCAGGTTAATCAATTACGTTCCGTTGGAGGATTATGTCGCGAGCGTTGTCGCAAGCGAGTATCCATTTACGGAAATGGAAGGCGTGAAAGCGCAAGCAGTGCTTGCTCGCACATACGCTCTCCGCAACAGCGGCAAACACGATTTCTTCGATCTTTATGACGATCAACGCTCTCAGGTCTACCAAGGTGCGGAAAAGGAAACGGGTGTCACGCGCGCTGCAACCGAGGCCACACGTGGGCAGGTGCTCACTCACCGTGGCGAGTTAGTGGAAGCCTTGTACTCTTCTAGCTCCGGCGGCCACACGGCGAGCAATGAGGACATCTGGAACACGAACCCTGTCCCCTATTTGCGCGGGCGACCAGACCCGTACGATTCAGCCGCTCCCGATCATCACTGGTCCACAAGCGCATCGGCAAACGAATTGCTGTCCGCCCTTGGCAGGCGTTTCGGTGGCTCAGTGAGTGGATTCGAAGCCGGTCGGCGGTCGTCATCAGGACGCGTGCTCAACGTGCGCCTGATTGGCACGAGCACGAGAACTATTACGGGATCCCAGTTTCGCTCTGTTGTCACATCAGCCTTTGGATCGCGGACGCTGCGCAGCACCAACTTCACGGCTGAACGACGCGGAAACCGCTATGTATTCGAAGGTCGCGGATTTGGCCATGGCGTGGGAATGAGCCAGTACGGCGCACGGGCGCAAGCTCAGCAAGGCCGGTCGTACAACGACATTCTTCAATTCTATTTTGCGGGCACCAGCATTGATTTCCGCGATTCTGCTCTGATTACGCCACCAAACGTGGCGTCAAACGAGACGCCCGATACTCCCCGGCGCATTCGCCCAACGCCGCGTGCAGAAGCTCGCGCGTCAGCGTTAGCTGCTCCAGAGCAGCCAGCAGGCACGTATGCGCCCACGAGACCCTCTCTGACTAGTCGGGCCGATACGTGGTCGCCAGCCCCGCCAAACACCCGCGTTCAACGTGGAGACACCGAGACCACGTCAACGGGGCGTCGCACGGCGTGGTAGTCGGCTAGCATCTAGCCAAAGTAGCCAAAGGCATTGTCGAAGTGTTCGATCTTCGGCGCAACGCCTTTTCCGATAGTAATGGCAATAACGTCAAAGCGGCAGGGCGAACCTTCCAGCTTGCGTTCGTGGAGATAGGCTTCAGCGGTTCGAAAAATCGCTTCTTGTTTTGGACGATCCACAGCCTCTTCCGGTCTCCCGAATCCATTTCCGCTTCGGGTCTTGACTTCAACGAACACCAATTCGCCGCCTTGCGTGTAATCCTCATAGGGTTCGAAGCAAACAAGATCTATCTCTTCCCGACTAAAGCGGTAATTGCGATCAAGAACGCGGTAGCCCTTCCCTCTCAGGAACTCGGCGGCAAGGTCCTCGCCCAAGTCGCCAATCTTCTTCGTGGAAGGCTCATTTTGGTCAGCCGTCATCGATTCATTCCTCACGTTCACTGTCGCCTCGGTAAGACAAGGACGAACAAGATAGCCCAGTTACACGACAGTCATTTTAGGCGGCGATCGGTTCTATATTTCGCATTCACCTCTCCGCTCGCCTGTGCTGCCACTTGTTACACTCACTACCGATTTTGGCCTGAAAGACGCGTACGTGGCGGCCATGAAGGGCGCGATGTTTCAGGTAGAGCCGTCGCTTCGAATTGTAGACGTGACGCATCAGGTTGAGCCTCAGGATGTGATGGGTGCTGCATTTGTTCTCCGGCAGGTCGTTCCCCTTTACCCCGAAGGCACGATCCATCTGGCGATAGTCGATCCAGGAGTTGGTTCAGCCCGGCACCCGATTGCAGCGCACTTCGGAGGTCAGTTTTTCGTGGGGCCCGACAATGGGATGTTGTCGCTGTTGCTCCAAGGTTCTACGCCCGAGCAGATCGTTGTGCTAGATCGACCGTCATTTTGGCGGACGAAACGACCCTCACGTACATTCAATGCACGCGATATTTTTGGCCCGGTTGCAGCCCACCTAGCCACCGGGCGACGATTGGACGAGCTAGGAACGCCAACCGACGTATTCCAGCAATTGCACTGGGCACATCCGCTTTCCGATGACGAAGGCGTTCAGGGCTTTGTTGTCCATATTGACCACTTTGGTAATTGCGTCACGAACATCTCTCGAGAGGTCCTTGAAAACAACCCGCGCAGCCTTCGTTCTAAGTGTTATGTAGGTTCAACCATTGTCGAAGGCGTCCACGCCACGTTTGCAGATGTTCCACATGGCGAGCCTTTAGCCTTGCTTGGAAGTTCGGATCATCTTGAGTTTGGGATTAACGGTGGTGATGCAGCAACACTGCTGACCATTCACAAAGGAAGTCCTGTAAGTCTGGTTTTTAGCGATGAGTAGCCGGAATTGATGCCCTTCTTCGTGCTCCTTGCGTCTTCAGTATCTGACGAGAACTTCGGTGCGGCTGAAGACTTGTCACAGGCCCCGTTTCAGGAGCCTGTACCGACGGAATACATTCCGGACGACCATCCAGCTTACGATCGGGTACAGACTAGAGAGGAGACCGACTCCACCCCTCGACGGCTCAATCGACGTGTTTTTGTGGGAGTCTTGTTGTTTTTGGGAGCGCTGATAACGGCCTACTATATCGCCGGTCCATCGGGTGACGGCTCTGGAAACGCGCCAGATTTGCTTGAACTTGCGGCCGAGCGCGCAGAAGAGATTGTGCTGGAAATTCAGACGGAAGATCTCGACGAGGCTGAGGATTTCATCCTTGGTGAATTTGGATGGCCGATCCGCGTCCCAGTTCTTGCTGGAAGCCGCCTTGTTGGTGTTGGGGTCGATGAGATCACGGAAGGCGTTGAGTTGCCTGTCATGCAGTATGCGACGGCAGAGCGCGAGCCTGTTACCGTTTTCGTCTATGATTACGCTTTTCTGGACGCTGCGGCCGGTCGGCTTTCCCTATCCCCCGCCGTGTATGCCCGATTGGCCGAGGACGATGGTGTAGATGTCCGTCGAGTGAATGACTACTTCGTCATTCTTTGGCGAAGGCGAGCAGTGCTGTTTATGGCCGCTACGCTTGAGGATCCGAGCGAGATCGTTGAAGGGCTCCGCCGAGGTCGTTAGCCGGTAACTCACTCGGTTGAAGGCTGATCCCGAACGTCGTTCCCCGGCCGGGTTGAGACTCCACGAGCGTGAGCGCACCCCCGTGATACTCATGCACAATTCGCTTGGCCAGGCTCAGGCCAAGGCCCCAACCCCGCCGTTTTGTTGAAAAACCGGGTCGGAAGATGTGCCGTTGTTCCGAACGCTCAATGCCCCTTCCCGTGTCCCGCACCTCAATCCATACGTCGCCATCTCGCCGGCTCGCGTTAATGATAATCTCGCCATCTCCCTCGATGGCGTCCAGGGCGTTCTTGGATAAATTTTCGATCACCCATTCAAACAAATCGGGGTTGAGTTGAGCAGATAAATTCTCCTCGACGTTGAGTTGAAGATTGACGTGATAGCCGAGTTGCGGAATTCTACGCCGCACGTAGTCCGCAACATTTTCGAGCACTGGCGCCAACAACGTGGGGTGCAGTTCGGGGAGAGATCCAATCTTGCCAAACCGATTGGCGACCCGGTGGAGGCGTTCCACGTCGCGGTCCAGTTCGTCGGCTGCAGCCAGGGTCTCGGAATCTCCTTCGGCCCGAAGTCGGAGTAGTTCAATCCAACCCATCATGCTTGAAAGTGGCGTTCCAAGCTGATGCGCAGCCTCTTTGGCCATCCCAACCCACAAATTGCTTTGCTCACTACGCCGGATGTACGAGAACCCCAGATAGCCTACAAGAATGAATAGCGCTACGAACCCCATCTGGATCGGCGGAAACCAGCGAATCAGACCCGCCAATTCAGATTCGCCATAGTGGACATACTGGACCTCACCGCCATAGAACTCAAAGCGAATTGGCTCGTTGATTGCATCGAATTGCTCAATCAGCGGCTGAAGCTGCGATTGTTGGTCTTCGAAAGAGGCTAGTGTGTCAACCTCCACGTTTCGCCAGACACGCACCTCGTTCGTCAACGAATCCGTAATTATCGCGGGAACACTAAAACGCGCAGGTTCGACAATTTCGTTGAACACAAAGTCCAACTCGTCCGAAGGCGGCATTGCTCGTGCCCAACCAAGCGCCTCGGCATAACGAGCAGCAACGGAGTCCTCAAGTTGGGAGCGAACTCCCGTCGCGTCAAACAGCTCGTTGATTGACTGAAAGGCATCGCCATAAGGATTGTTGACGTTGGTCCGCGCCTGGTACTCGATGGCTTTTACCCAGAGGCGTACCGACTCCTGCTCCTGCTCGGCGACGCGATTGGCCAACACGTTCGTGTAAAGCAGCGACGCTAGCGCAATCAGCACAGCAGCCACAATTAGCCCGAGCTTAATTTTTGCCGTTGTGCGGTAGGCCTTCATGCCGCGGTTCGTGGGAAAGGTTGGCTGGTGAACTCAGAAACGAGTCCCCTGAGTGCCAACAAGAATCCCAGAAACTAGACCAGAAGCGTCTCTTCGCGCCGTGGGCCCGTCGAAATCATCGAAGTGGGCACACCAAGTAGATCCGAGATGAAAGCCAGGTAGTTCTTCGCGGCGGCGGGAAGATCGTCAACAGATTGGATGCCCGAAAGATCACCGTCGAAACCTGGAAGCGTCTCGTAGATCGGTTCCACGCGTTCTAACGTCGCAATGTCGTTGGGGAAGCGTTCGGTCGTCTTATCGCCGATTCGGTACTTCGTGCAAACTTTTAGCTCATCGAAGCCAGCGAGTACATCAAGCTTGGTTACGGCGAGATCCGTAAATCCGTTCAAGCGGGAAGTATACCGGAGCGCAACCGCGTCCAACCACCCACAACGTCTCGGGCGTCCGGTCGTTGCACCAAATTCTCGCCCTTCCGCTCGGAGGCGTTCACCCGTCTCGTCGAGCAGCTCGGTGGGAAACGGTCCGTTGCCAACCCGTGTTGAGTAGGCCTTCACGATTCCCACAACGCGGTCGATTGACATTGGAGGTACGCCGAGGCCCGTGCAACATCCTCCTGCCGTGGGATGGGAAGAAGTGACGTATGGATACGTTCCGAAATCAACATCGAGCAGCGAACCTTGGGCGCCTTCAGCGAGGATCCGCTTGCCGTCGTCGAGCGCCTGTGCGAGGTAGGATGTGGTGTCGGTTACAAACGGATCGATTCGTCGGTCAAAATCCACGTACTCCTCAATCATCGACTCTACGTCGATTTCTTCGTCCCCGTAGACGGATTTCAGAATCGCATTCTTCTCATCAAGAGCCGTACGGAGTTTTTCTCGAAGTCCGTCGCGATCCAACAGATCCACCAAACGGATGCCCGAGCGCGCGAACTTGTCTACATATGCGGGGCCAATCCCGCGCCCAGTCGTGCCAATGGCCTCTGCGTCACGCCAGCGCTCCCGGGCTTTGTCGAGGGCCTTGTGATAGGGCATGATGAGGTGCGCATTGTGGGAAATGAGTAAGCGACCCTCCACTTGAAACCCCAAGGCCTCGACTTGACGGATCTCCTCCATTAGCGCCACGGGGTCGATCACGACGCCGTTTCCAATAACACAGGTTACGCCCTCGTGGAAGATTCCGCTGGGGATCAGGTGCAGTACGAACTGCTGATCCTCCCACGCTATGGTATGGCCTGCATTGGCCCCACCCTGGTATCGGGCGACGATATCGACGTCAGGAGCGAGCAGATCGACGATCTTGCCTTTGCCTTCGTCGCCCCATTGGGAGCCGATGACGACTGTTACTGGCATTTTCTAGGGAAGGGTAAAAGAGCGTAGGGCAATCGGGAACGGAAAAACCTCCAGCCGATGTTTGCCTCAAACCAATTCTGTTACGGCTCTTATTCGAAGGAGGCGACGGCTTCTTCAACCGTCTCGAAATGCTTAAACACGCTGACAAGCTTTGTAATAATTAAGAGCGACAGTACACGTTCGCCAACGCGAGAAAGACGCAGGTCGCCTTCGGCATTTCGCATCGTAGTGAGCGCCCCTATGAGCATGCCAATGCCGCTTGAGTTCATGAAGCGCACACCGTCGAGATCGACAACTACGTTCTTACTTCCACCCGACCGAAGATCGTGCAACTTATCGTGCAGCGTTGAGCCATCTGGGCCACCCATCACGTCGCCAGAAATTGAAATCACCACCACGTCGTCATGTTGGGCCACATCGAACTGCATCATGGGTCAGGCAGGAAGGCGCTCCGGCATTCGGATCATGTGCCGGAGCTGATTCAGCGGTTTCTTCAGGCTTTTCCGATTCGCTCGCGGAGCAAGATTACAACCGGCGACGCCACGAAAACGGAAGAGTACGTTCCGATAACAATGCCTATCAACAATGCGAATGCGAAACCTTTCAGCACCTCTCCCCCAAATAAGAAGAGCACGAACACTACGATAAGCGTGGTGCCAGAGGTTATGAACGTGCGCGAAAGCGTGGAGTTGATTGAGCGATTGACTACGGAAGGAAAATGCTCTGTTTTGAACAAATTGACGTATTCACGAATACGGTCGAAGATAACAACCGTGTCATTCAGCCCATAACCGACGAGAGTGAGTAATGCCGCAATAATAGTTTGATCTATCTGTAAAGAGAATGGAAGTACGCCGTGCAGGAGCGAGAATATGCCGAGCGTTATGGTCACGTCATGGACAAGAGCCGCGATGGCTCCAAGAGAATATCGCCACTCGAACCGAGCCATGATGTACAGAAAGATCACGAGGAGCGACGCAAGTACCGCCCAGATGGCACCACGCTTCAGGTCGTCGGCGAAACGTGGACTCACGGAATCGCGGCCCTCTGATCGAGCATTCGCTCCTGCGTGAGAAGCGTTGAGACTGGTCACAACAACGTTCTCGATTGAGTCCAGATCGCCACCTGCTATGGTTCTAATCAGGAGCAGATCGGGCGATCCGAACTCCTTTACTTCAGGCGTCGTGCCCAGATCTCTAGCGAGATCGATGCGAACAGCAACAGCACCCAGTGGTTCGTCTGTTCGGACAATGATCTCAGTTCCACCCATAAAGTCGATACCTGCTTCCAGCCCGCGAGTCATGAGCGAGATTAGACTCAAGACAATGAGAATGCCGGACAGGATGGCAGCGAACTTCTGCTTTCCGGTGAAGTCGTATTGTGCGTTTTCAAAAATGCGCATGAGAATGGGAATTTTGATTGTTGTGGTTAAGCGCTTCCGATTGAGACAAGCCGGAAGCCGTTAACCAAAGGCAACGCTGCGACTCCTGTTGGACAAAAACCAGTCGAACACGATGCGCGTAACAACGATGGCAGTAAACAACGACGAAAGAATGCCGGCCATGAGTGTGACGGCGAAACCTTGGATAGGGCCGACGCCAAACGAATACAGGATGACCCCGACAAAAAACGTCGTGATATTGCCGTCGGCGATAGCGCTGAGCGCTTTCGCATACCCGCCGTCAATGGAGGCTTTCAGCGTTTTCCCCGTTCCTAGTTCCTCTCGTATTCGCTCGAAGATGAGCACGTTCGCATCCACCGCCATGCCGATAGTGAGCACGATGCCCGCGATACCCGGTAGGGTCAGAACGGCTCCGAACGCGGCAAGAATGCCGAAGATGAACACTATGTTCAGTAACAGAGCTAGGTCGGCTACGAGGCCCGCGGTACGGTAGTAGAATATCATGAAGAGAATCACGAGCGCCATCCCGGCCACAACCGAGATTGTTCCGGCTTTGATGGACGCCGCGCCAAGGCTCGGCCCAACTGTCCGCTCTTCGATGATCTGAACCGGAGCGGGAAGTGCTCCGGATTTGAGCACAGTCACGATATCCTCTGCCTCCTCGCGAGTAACACCGTCAATAGACGTGCGGCCGCCTGGAATGCGTTCGCGGATGTTAGGCCACGTGAAGACAATGCCGTCGAGGACGATCGCCACATTTTTCCCGACATTTGCGCCTGTGATCTGACTCCAGCGGTTGGCTCCTTCGCTATTCATCGCGAGCGTAACACTAGGTTCATTCGTAATTGGATCGAAATCCGGGCGGGCATCCGTGAGAACTTCGCCGCTCATTTCCGAGCGTTCGCGAACGCCAAGAAGACGATACAACGGCTCCCCCTCCGGGGTTTGCGTTTCCGAACGTGCTTCGTAGAGGAGTAAAATGCCTGCAGGAATCAAAGCCTGCGCAGCCGGTTCCTTCAAAAAACGACTGACTTCTGCCGTGTCGGATTCCGAAACCAAACCAAAGACCGGAAGCCCTTCAGCTGGATAGAGACGAAAGATCTGGGAAAAGCGATTGGCGTCGTCGTCCGCGGCGTCTGCATCGTCATTCGCGAAAAGGCTCTCAATGTCCGTCAGTGTCGTGTCGGCAGTCGAGTCGGCTGCTGCCGTTGTTGAGTCCGAGGCTGCCGCCGATTCGTCTGCCGTGGAATCCGGGGTTGTCGTATCCCCTTCACCCGCGAAATGCTGAACAATCTGAAGAGCGGAATTCTGCAATTCAACGGGGTCTGCCATGAGGTGGAAATCGAGCTGTGCCGTGCCCTTCAGGAGCTCGCGCACGCGTGCCGGATCATCCACGCCTGGAAGCTCCACGATAATGCGGCTGTTGCCCTGAACCTGAATGGATGGTTCAGAAACACCAAACCGGTCGACGCGCTGACGAATGATTTCAACAGCACGGGTGAGCGCTTCAGCAGACTCGGCATCCAGGTAGGATTTGACCTCATCGTTTTCACTTCGGGCACTGATGCCCATGGCCGTGTTGCGGAAGTAACGCGAGAGTCGTGTGCCAGACTGCTGCGCTTCGAGCGCCTCAACAAATAGATCGACGAAAGCGGAGCGACTTGTCCTCGCTTCGTTTCGTGCGGAAACCAATGCGGCATCAAATACTTCGTCTCGTCGTCCTTCGGCCAGGCCCCGGATCAACGCGTCCACGCCGACCTCCAGCGTTACGTGCATGCCGCCCTGAAGGTCGAGCCCCAATTTGAGTGCCTTTTCGCCGGTGGCTTGAAGGGAAGCAAAGTGCTCCGTCTCATACTGCTCTCTGGCCGCGTCATCCATCGACGCCAGATCCTTCTCGTTCAGGTACGACTGAAACGTTGGGAATAAATAATAGAGCGAGAGGAGGATGAAGGCGGAGACCGCGAAGATCTTAAATCCGTTGCCTTGCATAGTTCTGTTGGTTTGGGTGATGAAGAACCGCGTCGGACTCGCCGACAAAGTTCCGAGACATTGAGGGGCCTTGCACCTGCAGCAAAGCCGGAACCGAGTGGACATCGGGGTCCGTGGAAGCGCCCGATTCTCTGCGAACCTACTGCCCTAGTGGCTGGACCGCGGGGTCCTGAACCCGCGGAAGGAAGACCCGCTCTTCATTCGGACTGCTGCCGAAAACGAGGCAGTTCGTCCCTGGGTCTACAGGGGACGCATTGAAGACTGCACTGTCGGGAATCAAGTCAAGCGTCAATGAGGCACCAACGAGACTTACCGTAACCGCGACCGGACCTTGCTGAAACTGCAGAATCTGATAGAGGCGCCCATAAAGCGCACGGAGGAAGGCATCCTGTGCCGATGCCTCGTCACCAAAGGCATCAGCAACAGCCTGCGCTACATCCGTGGGCGAATCAGAATCCGAAACCGCCGTCATGGCAACGTTCAGGGTTTCCTGATCAATTCCTTCCGCTGTTAACTGCGCGGCAATATCACCTGCCGCCAGGACGGGTGATATCAGTCCAGTGCCCATACTTCCAAGAAGCACGGAGGCAAACAATCGGACAAGTCGGATGCGTCGATATAGCATTGCACCGCCTCCAGACGCGAGACGCTGTTTCGTTGTGGCACGGAATCTACAGCCGAACCCCGTCCCTCTTCCACGAAAACAAGGTGATTGTGTCGGTCAACCTGACCCGCATCGCCTAGATTCCAATAGTATTTGCACGAACGCTATGCCGCACATCCTCGCAATCGACTCCGGCACCACGTCGTGTCGTGCTCTCCTGTTTGACCAAAGAGGCCGTGTTGTGGCTGTTGAGCAGGAGGAAATTGTGCAGCATTACCCTAAGCCCGGCTGGGTGGAACACGACGCTGAGGAAATCTGCGATCTCCAATTGCGATTAACGAAAGAGATCGCGGACGGCGTAGCGCCTGACGATATCGCGGCTATTGGAATCACTAACCAGCGCGAGACGACCGTTATATGGGACAGGAGCACGGGTAAGACAATTCACAACGCCATCGTCTGGCAGGATCGTCGTACTACGGATATTTGCGACCGCCTCGTTGCCGACGGCCTTGAAGGCCACATCCGCGAGACGACTGGCCTTCGTCCAGATCCCTACTTCTCAGCCACAAAAATTGCGTGGCTTTTGGAGAATGTGGACGGCGCACGCAAACGGGCAGAGCGCGGCGAACTCGCCTTCGGCACCATCGACTCGTGGCTGCTCTGGAAC
>JBBKWZ010000318.1:0-11173 GCA_037969195.1 Rubricoccaceae bacterium
ACAACATCGCCGTTCTGCAATGCGTAGTCGCTTGGAATGCCATGCACGACGACGTCGTTGACAGAAATGCAAAGCGACGCAGGGAATACTTCGTTACCCACGCGGTATCCCTTGAACGCAGGACGGGCACCAGCGTCACGAATCATCACTTCTGCCACCTGATCCAACTCGATCGTACGAACGCCAGGAACGATTCGCCGCGCCATTTCAGCCAGCACATCGCCAACCAACGCCGCTGAAGAGCGGAGCATCGTCACGTCGTGATCTGTCTTAATGTGGATCATCGGAAAATCGAAGAGCGCTTAACGGCGCCGACTGCGGACACGGCCTGTCTTCATGAAGCCGTCGTAGTGGCGCATCAGCAAGTGGCTTTCTATCTGCTGAAGCGTGTCGAGCGTAACACCTACGAGAATGAGGAGGCTTGTTCCACCGAAGAACTGAGCAAAGCCTGGCAGGATGCCAAACTGCCTAACTATGGCCGGAAGAATCGCTACAAAGCCAATGAACAGCGATCCAGGAAGCGTGATGCGCGTCAATATGTTGTCAATGAACTCGCTGGTTTGCTTGCCGGGTCTGATGCCGGGGATGAAGCCACCTTGCCGTTTCATCGTATCCGCCATCTCCTGCGGATTCACCGCAATGGCTGTGTAGAAGTACGTAAAGAAGACGCAAACGATGAAGAAGATCGTCGAATACCAAACGCCAAATATGTCTCCAGTAGCCGTTCCGATGGCCTGCCAGAAACTACTATCGGGAAAGAACGACGCTATTGTGCTCGGAATGAACATAATCGACTGGGCAAAGATGATGGGCATCACGCCCGCAGCGTTGACGCGCAAGGGCAGGTACTGAGTTGAACCACCATACACCTTTCGGCCCACCACTCGCTTGGCATATTGGACGGGAATCCGTCGCGTGCCTTGCGTAAAGAGCACAACAAAGGCTGTAACGAGAAAAAGCGCGCCGATCTCAATCAGGAATATGAAGATGTTGGAACTGTCCCTGGCGAACTCGTTGAACAACGAAACTGGGAGGAAGGCGATGATGCCGATCATGATGAGCAGCGATATACCGTTGCCGATTCCTTTCTCAGTGATCCGCTCGCCAAGCCACATCACGAAGATTGTACCGGCTGTCAAAACAATCACCGTCGAGATCATAAACATCGATGAACCGACTACGATGGCCTCACCGCTCGTCGCACGCAGATTGATCGCATAACCGATCGACTGCAATGCTGTAATCCCAATCGTTCCGTAGCGGGTGAGCTGGGTAATCTTCCGCCGCCCTTCCTCACCCTCGCGCTGCAGCTTCTGGAAGTAGGGCATCACAGCGCCCAGCAGCTGAATAATGATGCTCGCCGTGATATACGGCATGATTCCCAGAGCAAAAACGCCAGCCCGGAAGAATGCACCACCAACAAACAGGTTGAACAATCCAAAGAGACCACCCTGCTGATCATTAGCGAGCTGTTCCAAGACACGCGCATCAATGCCAGGGAGCGTTATGTACGATCCGAGGCGATACACGAGAAGGAGCAGCAACGTATAAATGATCCGCTGCCGAAGCTCGTGGATCTTAAAGACGTTGCGGACGCTTTCGGCGATTGAGGCCATAAGTGGCTGTGTACTTCTTGGGTGCCCGGAAGGGCATCAATTAATGCAGCTCGATAACGGTGACGGTGCCACCTGCGGCTTCGATTTTCTCTCGCGCCGACTTGGAGAAAGCATGTGCGCTTACATCAAGTTTGGCAGACAGATCGCCATCACCAAGAATCTTGATACGGCCGTTCTTTCCACCCAAGCCAACGCTCAGAAGTTTTTCAGGAGTGACGCTGTCGCCCTTGGCCAAACGACCCTCCTCAACCAACTCACTCAGGCGAGAAAGATTGATTGCGTCGTAGGCAACACGGAAGCGGTTCTTGAATCCATACTTCGGAACACGACGCTGGAGTGGCATCTGGCCACCCTCGAACCACGCCGGAATAGAAGCACCTGAACGGGCCTTCTGACCGTTGTGTCCCTTCGTGGCCGTTCCGCCGTGACCGGAGCCTTGTCCACGACCAATTCGCTTGCGGTTCTTTGTAGAACCCTTTGCAGGCTTGAGGTT
This sequence comes from Rubricoccaceae bacterium, assembly GCA_037969195.1. Lineage (GTDB taxonomy): Bacteria > Bacteroidota > Rhodothermia > Rhodothermales > Rubricoccaceae > JAHEJB01. The sequence goes on from JBBKWZ010000318.1 coordinate 2,110, forward strand.
GCTAAGATCCATCAGAAATAGGGGCTAAAACGCCCACGCCGGTTAATCTCGGCGCGGACTCGCGGGGTTGCAGAACAGATAAAATAGGCTCGGAGGCGTTGCCTTCCGCTTAACAGGGAGTGCCTTTTTGGTGAAGGCTTAGTCCTCCCGGACGGTAACGAGATGATGCACTCGTTGAATCATCCCCCGGATCTGAGGGGTGTCCTCATGCTCCACGGTCCGATGCATTTTCCCAAGACCGAGCGCTTCGATCGTGCGTTTTTGGACGCCCGTCTGACGGATGGTGCTACGGGTCTGAGTAATCTTGATTTTGGACATGATGCTGGTCGGTTGTCAGAGGTCTGCTGTCAGATTTGTGTGCGGCTTCCTTCAACCACAACCACTGACTAGCGATTACCCTTCGAATACACGTTTGACTGAGATGCCACGGCGCTTGGCCACTTCGGCCGGGTCCTGGAGACTTTGGAGGGCATCCATCGTCGCCGCAACTACGTTGTGCGGGTTGCTAGATCCCTGGCTTTTTGAAAGCACATTCGAAACACCGGCGCATTCAAGCACCGCGCGTACTCCTCCGCCAGCGATTACCCCGGTACCTTCGGACGCCGGCTTAAGAAGTACGCGACCAGAATCCTGCTTTCCGATAACGGCGTGCGGGATGGATCCGGTTTGCGTCACCGGGACGCGCACCATGTTCTTCTTTGCGTCTTCGGTGCCCTTCGCGATCGCGTTGGCTACTTCGTTGGCTTTGCCAAGGCCGTGGCCCACGGTTCCCTTTCCATCGCCAACAACGACGACGGCGTTGAACGAGAAACGACGACCGCCCTTGACGACTTTCGCTACACGATTAACCGAGACCAGACGCTCGATGAGATTGGATTGCTCCGACGCTTTTGCTCGACGATCACTATTGCGGTCTTGCTTTGCCATTTTTGTTTCTCTGTTTCGCGCTTAAAACTTGAGGCCACCTTCGCGAGCACCCTCTGCGAGTGCGCGAACGTTGCCGTGATAACGATACCCGCCACGATCAAAAACGGCCGATTCTACACCGGCTGTCTTTGCTCGCTCCGCAAGCTGCTTGCCGACCGCTTTGCTCCGCTCAACCGGCGTAGCGCCACCGATCTCACTTTCACGGCTGCTGGAATGAGCGAGCGTTTTGCCCGTCGAATCGTCGATGAGCTGGGCGTAGATAAATTTGTTGGAGCGGAATACGCTTAGCCGCGGGCTTTCAGTTGTCCCGCTCACCTTACCGCGGATGCGGCGCCGGATGCGAGTCCGCTGAAGAACCTTCTTTGCTGTTTTACCCATGATTTCAGTGCGTTGTGGGCCGTGCGATTTCCGACCGCCCAGCCACGCTTAATGGAGAGATTTTGGTTATCGGGCCGCGGTCTTACCGGCCTTACGACGAACGTATTCGTCAGAGTAGCGGATACCTTTGCCCTTGTAGGGCTCCGGCGGACGCAAACCACGGATCTTCGCGGCAACTTGGCCGACCAACTGTTTGTCAATGCCTTCGATGGTCACCGTCGGGTTCTTGCCACGTTCCGAAACGGTGCTGATCGTGATTCCGTCCGGTGGCAGGAAATAGATAGGGTGCGAGAATCCCAATGCAAGTTCAAGAACGCCATTATTGACCTCAGCGCGATAGCCGACGCCAATTACTTCGAGCTCTTTCTTATAGCCCTCGGTAACGCCCTGTACAAGATTGCTGATAAGCGACCTGTAAAGCCCGTGCATGGCGCGGTGGCGCTTCTGTTCAGTCGGACGAATCACGGTAAGCGTGCCGTCCTTTATCTCTAGCGTCATGTCCGGGTCTATGCGGATCCCCATTTCACCTTTCGGGCCTTTCACCGAAACGCTGTTCCCCTTCGTTACATCAATCGTAACGCCTTCCGGTACAGGGATGGGCAATTTTCCTATTCGTGACATCGTGGTTCAGGTTTGCAATCGGAGAATGGCTTAGGAAACATAGGCGAGCACTTCGCCACCGATCCCGGCGCGACGTGCTTCCTTGTCCGTCATTACACCCTGGCTCGTGGAGAGGATGGCAATGCCAAGACCATTCATTACGCGCGGAAGGTTATCCGCGCCAACGTGGTGACGAAGCCCAGGCTTCGAGATGCGCTCGATGCGTTGGATGACCGGACGGCCACCACGCTCGTATTTGAGGTAGACGCGGATAAGCCCCTGCTTGCCATCGTCTACGTTTAGGTAATTCTTGACGTAACCCTTATCCATCAGGATCTGCGTCATCGCGCGCTTAAGCTTCGATGCGGGAACGTCGACGTGCGGGTGACGGGCTTTCTGCGCGTTTCGAATTCGCGTCAGGTAATCCGCGACGGGGTCTGTTGTAGCACTCATTTGTGTAGGGTTCTTCGACCAGTTCGAGACAAAGTCTCGCTTAGTCGCTAGAGGAAAAAGTAGTTGCTGTTGTTCTAAGGACGCTGAAATCCAGCGTTCGAATGCTCTTTACCAGCTTGACTTGCGAATGCCAGGGATTTTCCCCTCGAGCGCCATCTTGCGAAAAAGCACTCGACTAACGCCAAACTTGCGCATATAGCCACGCGGACGACCAGTGAGTTGACAGCGGTTGTGCAGGCGCACGGGGCTGGCGTCACGGGGAAGCTTCTGCAGCTCCTCCCACTTGCCTTCAGCCTTCAACCGGCGACGCTTCTCAGCATACTTGTCCACGGTTTTCTGGCGCTTTGCTTCGCGGGCGATTAGGGATTTACGAGCCATGATTACTGGGGTTTATCGAACTGGGGTTGTTTCAGGCCGCTTCGGCCTCTTCTTCGCGTCGGACGAACGGCATACCAAACTGCTTCAGCAGTGCGTAGGCTTCTTCGTCGGTCGGCGCCGTCGTCACAAAAGTGATGTCAAGGCCGGAAACGCGATCGATCTTGTCAATGTTGATCTCAGGGAAAATAATTTGTTCCTTGACGCCTAGTGTGTAGTTGCCACGCCCATCAAACGAACGATCCGAGAGGCCCCGGAAGTCGCGCGTCCGTGGAAGGGCAAGGGTTATCAAGCGATCGAGGAACTCCCACATGATGTCGCCACGGAGCGTTGTCGCAGCGCCAACTGCCATGCCATCTCGGAGTTTAAAGTTCGAGATCGACTTGCGGGCTAAACGAACAGCCGGCTGCTGGCCCGTAATGGTTCGGAGCTCTTCTACGGCATCATCGAGCAGTTTCTTGTTCAGGGCGGCTTCTCCGACGCCTTTGTTTACAACAATCTTCTGCAGACGCGGCACCTGCATCGCATTGCTGTACTCAAACTGCTTGGTCAGCGCCTCAACGATCTCGTCGTGGTAGCGCTGCTTGAGTCGTGGTGTGTAGTTCTCCATCGTCGTTATTTGTCGTCAAGCCCACCTAGGAGCGGTGAGCCTCGTGGACTGAAATATTTAGCTATCGAGTTCTTCGCCTGTGGTCTTGGCGTAGCGAACCCAGCGATTCTTTCCGGAGTCAACGTCGGCCACGCTTTTCCGACCAATGCGGGTTCCGTCGCCATTGCCGTCTACTGGTTGGACGTTGGAGATGTGGATCGGCATCTCCTTCTCAATTCGTCCACCCTGAGGATAGGTCTGGTTGGGCTTGGTGTGCCGAATGCGCACATTCACGCCTTCAACGATCACACGGTCCGTAGCGGGGTAGACCTTCAAAACGCGGGCGGAAAACCCTTTCGAGCGGTCCATACTAAGCTCCTTGGCAGACGTGATATTCTTCGTGAGCATCACGGTCTCACCCTTCTTGATGTGGAGCTTCTTCTGCTTGTTCTTTGTACGAGGCATGTCGGAATTAGGAATGGTGAACGATGAGGATGGAAGACATCGGATGCCTTCTGAAATCAGCGTTCAGAGCACCTCAGGGGCAAGGGAAACAATGCGCATAAACTGCTTGTCGCGTAGTTCGCGGGCAACGGGGCCGAAGATTCGCGTTCCGCGAGGCTCATCGGCTTCATTGAGGAGCACAGCGGCGTTCTCATCGAACCGGATGTATGAACCGTCCTTGCGGCGGTATTCTTTCTTCGTCCGCACCACTACGGCGCGCGAGACTTCGCCTTTCTTTACGCCTCCGCCTGGGATCGCGTTTTTGACGGTGACGACAATCTTGTCGCCTACGGAAGCGTAGCGGCGTTTCGAGCCACCGAGCACACGAATGCAGAGCACCTCTTTGGCGCCACTGTTGTCGGCGACGGAGAGTCGGGATTCCTGTTGAATCATGGGAAGTCCGAGGATGCGGTGCCAGGCGCGAAAGCAACCCGACACACGTCGTTCGACAATTAGTTAACGGGCGCGCTCAAGCACCTCAACGAGGCGCCAGCGCTTCGTCTTGGATAGTGGTCGCGTCTCCTGAATTCGGACGGTATCGCCTTCGTTGGCATCGTTGGTTTCGTCGTGCGCTTTCAGCTTGGTTGTCTTTTTAACAAACTTGCCGTAGATGGGGTGCTTCACCTGTCGCTCAATAGCGATGGTGATCGTCTTATCCATTTTTGACGAGACAACGAGCCCGATTCGTTGCTTTCGCGACGACCGAGCCGGAGATTCTTGGATAGTGGTTTCTGTCATAGCTGTCTGCTATTCGCTTGGTGAGCCGACACCTCACCAACTACGTGGAAATGGGATTGGGCTGTGCGGGCCCGAATACTCAAGCCTCAGAGGCTTCAGTTCTCTTTTCGTTTAGAATCGTTTTCATTCGAGCGATTTCGCGGCGTCGTGTTCGCAGGATCAGCGGGTTCTCAAGCCCAGCAATTGCTTGCTGAAACGTGAGAGTGCTGATCTCATGCTCATCATCCTTGATGCGCTGCTCAATTTCCTGCTCGGAGAGATCTCGTATTTCTTTTGACTTCATAGCCGGGAGGCTCTAAAATTTGGGGTTACTCGGATGGCTCTTCGTTGGTGGACTCGTCAGGCGAGTCATCGGCACTCGCTTCAGGAGCAGGTACTTCCTCATCGTCTTCCACGGCGATCACATTGCCGTCTTCTTCTCGAAGTGCTTCAACGTATTTATCGAACTCGTCCAGATCTCCATCTGCCAGCAGTTGAGCTTGCCGTATCCATCGTTCCTCGTCCGATGACGATTCCTCAGCTTCGTCGGCAGGAACGATCTCACGAAGGCGCTCAATGGAGAGAGCTGCTAGATCAGCGAAGGTTGCAACGCCGGCTTCTTCTAACAGGGCGGCGACTGGCTTACCAAGTCCATATATTTTTGTCAGGTCGTTAGATGTGATTCCAGCCGTGAGAGACGTCTCTTCGCCAGTTACCACGCCTTCTTTCGGATGGTACGTGTGGTAATCCGGGCGGGCGACAACTTTGCACTGAATGGGGAGCTTCTGAATGGCGAGGCGCATCGATTCACGCGCAAGCTCTTCGTCGACACCGCCAACCTCGAAAAGAATACGACCTGCCTTGACGACCGCTACGAAATATTCGGGTGAACCTTTGCCCTTACCCATGCGGGTCTCAGCAGGCTTCTTCGTAATAGGTTTGTCAGGAAAGACGCGAATCCACACCTTTCCAGCACGCTTCATGTGGCGCGTCATTGCAATACGGGCTGCTTCGATCTGGCGGCTTGTAAGCCAACCTGAATCAAGCGCCTTGATACCAAAGTCGCCGAAGTCGACCCGCGCACCTCGCTGAGCGAGGCCTTTCACGCGGCCCTTCTGCATCTTGCGGAACTTGGTCCGCTTGGGCATCAACATGGCTCTATCTCCTGTGTCTCGGTCTGTTTAAAAGTGGTTTGTTTACTATGACGGTTTGTTGCCGCCACCTTGGCCCTGTCCGCGCCCGCCGCGTCCACGTCCACCGCCTGCACCGCCTCCGCGTCCGCGACCACCATCGGACTGGTTGTCACGTCCGCCACGTCGGCGACGCTCCGGAGGTTGTGGAGCAGCAGCAGCTTGGCGCTGTGCATAGGCATTGGGGCTCAGGTCTGGCTTTCCGATGATCTCGCCATGGAAAATCCAGACCTTTACGCCGGTCGTTCCATAAATCGTGAACGCAGTCGCGTCGGAATAATCAACGTCTGCGCGTAGTGTGTGGAGAGGCACACGACCTTCCATGTACTGCTCAGTCCGGCCCATTTCCGCACCGCCTAAACGGCCAGAAAGTCTGATACGGATTCCTTGCGCGCCCATTCGCATGGCGGCACCAAGCGATTGCTTCATCGCACGGCGGAACGAAATACGCCCTTCCAGTTGCTGCGCAATGTTCTGGGCAACCAGGCTCGCATCGAGCTCAGGGCGCTTGATTTCGTTGATGTTGATCTGGATGTCCTTGCTTGTGAGCTTCTTCAACTCCTCGCGCAACTTCTCTACTTCTGCACCTCCCCGACCGATTACGACACCCGGGCGAGAAGTGTGGAGCGTAATGATCACACGCTTCGGCGTACGCTCAATGACTACGCGGCTCAAACCAGCGCGCTTCAAACGGGCGTGCAGGTACTTCCGGATTTTGTCGTCTTCTACAAGCTTATCCGCGTAACTACCATCCGTATACCAGTTGGAATCCCAACCGCGAATGACACCTAGGCGAAAGCCTACTGGATTTGTTTTCTGACCCATAGCTGGTTATGCCTTCTCTTCTGTACTCACGGGCATCCCGACAACAACAGTCAGGTGGCTCGATCTCTTGAGGATAGGATGTGCACGCCCACGCGAAACGGGGCGGAAGCGCTTGAGGAACGGGGCCTCGTCAATCATAATTTCCGAAATAACGAGCGATGTTTCGTCGACGCGTTCTTCTGGATGTTGGTCGATAAGGTTCGCAACCGCGGAGTGGATAATCCGCTCGATCGGGCGCGCAGCCTTCTGAGGCATAAAGTGCAGCGTATTAAGCGCCTTTTCTACGTTTTGGCCGCGAACAACATCCGCTACAATTCGCATCTTGCGAGGCGAACTCCGGATGTATCGCTGACGTGCACGAGCTTCCATGATTGATTCAGATTAAGGTTTATCGGCGCTTGTCTTTCGCAGTGCCGGCGTGTCCACGGAACGTCCGTGTGGGCGCAAACTCACCAAGACGGTGGCCGATCATGTTCTCCGTCACGTAGACAGGAACGAACTGCTTGCCATTGTGGACCGCAAGGGTGTGGCCGATCATTTCTGGGCTGATCATAGAGCCGCGGCTCCACGTCTTGATCACCTTTTTCTTTCCGCTCGCATTCATAGCGTCCACTTTTTCGCGGAGCTTGTATGCGATGAACGGGCCTTTTTTGAGCGAACGTGCCATAGGGAATGCGAGGTGCTTTAGCGCTTATTGCCGCGGCGGCGAACGATGAACTTGCTTGAGGCTTTTTTCTTCTTGCGGGTTTTGAGCCCTTTGGACATCTGGCCCCATGGACTCTTTGGATGACCGCCGGAGGCTTTACCCTCGCCACCACCCATCGGGTGATCAACAGGGTTCATGGCCACACCGCGCGTCTGGGGGCGAATGCCCAACCAACGACTGCGACCAGCCTTGCCGATCTCAATGTTCATGTGATCCGGATTGGAAGTCGTTCCAATTGTGGCCAGACATTGAACAGGCACCATCCGAATCTCGCCCGAAGGAAGTCGGAGCGTGGCATGCTTGCCTTCTCGAGCTGTAAGCTGCGCAAAGGTGCCGGCGGATCGGGCCATCTGAGCGCCCTTGCCCGGAATCATTTCAATGCAGTGCACGAACGTACCAAGCGGGATTTTGGCGAGGGGGAGGCAATTACCGCGCTCCGGAGCTGCATCCGGGCCATTCAACAATATCTGGCCGACTTCGACCTTGTCAGGCGCTACGATGTACCGCTTCTCACCGTCGGCGTAAACCAACAGCGCAATGCGTGCGCTCCGATTCGGGTCGTATTCAATCGACGCAACCTTGGCCGGAATGCCAAATTTGTTGCGCTTGAAGTCGATAATCCGGTAGCGACGCTTGTGCCCGCCTCCGCGGTGGCGCGAAGTCTTGCGGCCTGTGTTGTTGCGTCCACCAGTCCGCTTGCGCGTGTCGAGCAGGCTCTTCTCGGGCGTCGACTTCGTAATTGTATCGAACGCTGAGACGGACTGCTGCCGCTGCGCGGGCGTCACGGGCTTGAGCTTGCGAATTGCCATGAGTTTTCAGTTCTGGGCTTAACTGCCATCCCGCGAGGGAGGCTTTGCGCCCGGTGATGTTTATACGCTTTCGAAAAAGTCGATTTCGCCAGACTTAAGAGTGATAATGGCCTTCTTGTATGCGGACTTACGGCCAGCAACGACACCGCGCTTGGTGAATTGTCGCTTACGTTTGCCCCGCACAACCATCGTCCGCACTTCTTTGATTTCCACGCCTGGATAGCGCGCTTCAACAGCCTTGCGGATTTCGATCTTGTTGGCGTCCTTCGCAACCTGAAAAGCATAATGACGCCCCTCTTCAGTGAGGCGAGTCATCTTTTCGGTGACGATGGGTTTGATGAGAATCGACTTTGCCATGATTCGTTAGTTCAGCGAGGCTTCAGGCTGCGTCAGCAACTTCAGCTTCCGCGGTAGGAGCTTGTGTTTTTGTGGCCTTGGAAGATGGGCGAAGAGCCTCCGTGAGAGACTCAACAGCTCCTTCCTGCACGACAACGATTTGCGCTTCAAGCAGGTCAAGCGTGGACGCCTGACTAGCTGGGCAGACGGAAAACTTTTGAATGTTGCGGCCCGATCGGTGAAGGACGCTGTCGACGTTTGCCGTGAGAAAGAGGACTTTTCGGCCGGTGAGCTCGAGAGACGCTAAGATGGCTGCAATCTCGCTCGTCTTGGGAGCGTCCATCGTGAAGTCTTCCACCACGCGAAGGTTCTCGCCCTGCACCTTGTAAGCAATTGCAGAGCGACGCGCGAGTTGGCGGGTTTTGCGATTAACACCGAGGCGGTACTCGTGTGGCTTGGGACCAAAGATGGTACCTCCACCCTTTCGGAGCGGGCTCTTCGCATCTCCAGCACGAGAATTACCCGTGCCCTTCTGGCGATAGAGCTTGCGGCGCGACTTGTTGACTTCGCCGCGCTCTTTCGTCTTGTGCGTTCCCTGACGACCATGCGCTTGAATAGCACGCACGTCAAGCCAGATTACGTGGTCGTTCGGCTC
>JBBKWZ010000319.1:0-31436 GCA_037969195.1 Rubricoccaceae bacterium
GCATGGTCCTCATCGAGAGAGGGGGCTCTGGAGGAGGTCACGAGCCGATGACGCCGGCAGAGATTCTAGATCGGATGTTTGCGGATAACGAGCGGCGCGTTGCACATGTGGACAACTACACGGTCGTTCAGACGACCTCCTCCGTGCCAATGCCCGTCGTTTTCTACTACGAGAAGGAGATCATAGAGGGGCGTTCCACGTTCCAACTCGTTTCTCCAGCAGAACTTGCAAACCGTCAGGCGGCAGCCAACGGACAGCCGACAGCGGAGCAGATGGGTCAGGGAGTCGCCGCAGTGGCCGGTGCGCTGGGTGGCCTGCTAGGAGGCGGCGCTGCTGAGTCTCCCGGGGGCGGTTCCGAGGATGGCGAAGCAGGCCAGGGAGGCACACAGAGTTCGGCCACCGGAGATGGAGGTGCGGGCAACGGAGGCGGATCCGGTGGGGGCCTCCTAGGACAATTTGTCGATCGAATTAGAGACCTTGGCGAAGGCCTTAGAGAGGGGCGCGGCCGGTTCGAAGAGCAGCAAGGCGTTGCGGACGACTTGTTCTGGAACGAAGATTTTGTTGCAAGAATGAGGAATCAGGGTGAGCGGGAGGTTCTTATCGATGGGACGTTTTACTCCTGCGACGAGCTTCTCTACCAAAGATCAGTCGACGGCGAACTTGCTGTCATCGATCTCGGCCTTGGCTCTGAAGAGTACGCAGTTACGTTTGCGCGAATGTTCGTCTCCAAAGACGAAGAGGGCTTTATTGAACCAATCGCCATGCATCTCGAAATACTCCACACGACGAGCGGAGAGTATATCAATTTCGAACGGACCCACAAGGATTTTCGAAGGGACACACCCGATGGGCCGATTGTGCCTCGTCGCACCAACCTGACAATAGATGGCATTGGGGGGCTCATCCAGGGCGCACTAGACGACGTTTGGACGGAGCTGCAGAGCATTTCCAATGTCCTTGTTAATAATGGCCCCCCTACTACCGAAGAATCTGCCGCGCTCATTGAGGATGCCATAAATAGACTGGGGCTGAACTAAGTCGGCTGGAAGGCGGAATGAACACCGAGCGGCGGTTTGATTTCTGGCGAGTTGCCTGACGCTCGCAGGTTTCCAGTATGCCGTAGTAACAAGTTCAAAATCAAACGACACAATGGTGAACCGTTCCCTCTTCCTCCTCCTCGTATTCGCGATTACGCCAATCGCTTCAGCTCAAGGTGGGGCCTCTCCCGCTCCCCGGGACACCATTCCTTCAGAACCTGAGGCCGTCGGTTTCGAGCGGGTCGATGATGACCTCAGCACCATTCTCGATGCCCTTCGCCCCACCGAGCCTGTCGCATACGTCGAGTGGCGACTTGTGAGGCTTTTTCGAGACCGAGAGTACCCTGGAGACCATCAGGTGACGGCTTCAGCAGGCGTTCGGTGCGAGGGCGAGCCTTGCAAACAAGCACTCGACTCCCTAATTGCCGGAGGCGGAGTGTCGAGCTCCTGTGCCCCGCTGGCTTGCCTGAACTACCTCGCTGTCGTGCGCGGTGACTCTGCGTTTGCTGTGACCTCAACAACGGAGGCCATCCAACTGCTCGGCCGAACCGATGCATTGGCCGAAGCCGTACTACTCGTCATGTTCGAGGGACTCCATCCTACCCACGTTCGAGCTGAGCCTGCCGGTGGCTACATGGCCCTCGCCGACGAACTGGTATCTGATTGTCCGGTAGAGCATCAGACCCGTCTCATCCGCATCTTTGAGGACGGACGGCTTGTGACGGTGGCGCTCGGTCCTGTGCACAGATCAGGTGGCTGCCTGTAGCCGGTCTGGTACACCCCCCCCCCCCCCATTTCGAACTTCGTCCGTGTTCTGACGGAGTTCGAACGATATCTCAGCCATGTCTTTCCGGCGGGGAGATTGCGTGATGCAACTCCCACGCCCTACTGCCGACCACCGCACCATCGTTGGCGAAAGAATCGGCGCAGATGATTGCAGACGCGATGAAAAGTCTAGGGCTTTGACCAATTCGGCCTGAAGACGGAACGAGTTCGCCACGACGACCTACATTCGGTGTCTCGCTATCCGCCATCATGCTGCGCAACCGAACCGCTTTCCGGAACTACGCCTGGAGCCTCCTAGGCTATACGGTGCTCGTCATCCTCTGGGGTGGATTTGTGCGCGCTTCCGGTTCAGGGGCTGGGTGCGGAGCACATTGGCCACTGTGCAACGGCGAGGTAATCCCACAGTCGCCGACGATAAACACGGTCATCGAGTTTGGTCACCGACTCACTAGCGGTCTGGCGGGAATATTGGCCCTCGTGCTAATCGTGTGGGCCTTCCTGGCCTATGGGCTTCGGTCTTCGGTGTTCAAAGCGGCGGCCTTTTCCCTCCTATTTATGATCACGGAGGGGGCCGTGGGCGCGGGGCTCGTTCTATTCGAGTACGTCGCCTATAATCCGTCCATTGCGCGGGCCTACTGGATGGTCGCCCACTTGACAAACACGTTCCTACTCCTCGCCGCGCTCACGCTTACGGCGTGGACGGCGTCGGAAGGGCAATTTCCCCACTTTCGAAGGAATGGACGGCGCGGCTGGATGGTGTTCGCATCGCTTTGCGGATTGATCGTACTGGGCGCATCTGGAGCCGTGACGGCGTTGGGCGATACGCTGGCAATTGGAGGTGGACTTGATCCGGCTGAAAACGCAATCGTCGCGACGCTGGTTGGCCTTCGCCTAACTCACCCAATTCTTGCCTGCGCCGTATTCATTCTCATGGCTGTGACCGTATTGCTCTCCCGTCAACGATCTTCGGGCCTTGGGGGATCGCGGTTTGGTTTGTGGGTTGTGGGGCTGATGACCGCGCAACTGCTAATCGGGCTCGTAAACGTACAGTTGCACGCCCCAATCTGGCTTCAACTCATTCACCTTCTGATGACGGATCTGATCTGGATTGGCGCTGTGCTCTACGCTTCCGAATCCCTGTCGACTCCGACGGTTCGTTCCTAACTAGTATTACGAAGACGTTCAGAACTATGGCCTCCGGTTCGAATAAAGTAATCTGGGCTGCGCTGATCGGCAATGCCTTGATCGCCGTCATGAAGTTTGTCGCGGCGGCGCTCACCCTCAGCTCAGCGATGTTTTCAGAGGGCATCCACTCGACGGTGGATACCGGCAATCAGTTTCTGCTCCTATTCGGACTGAAGCGAGCGAAAAGGCCAGCCGACAAGCGCTTTCCGTTCGGCCATGGCAAAGAAGTCTACTTCTGGAGCTTCATCGTCGCCATACTCATTTTCGCGGTCGGCGCTGGCATTTCGATCTACGAAGGTATCGAGCGATTGACGCATCCCCACCCGGTCGAAAACGCAGTGGTCAGCTACGTCGTACTGGCGCTGGCATTGGTTTTCGAGGGCGTAGCGTGGCTGCTTGCGTACCGGGCATTCAAGAAGGCAAAAGGCGACTGGGGCTATTTCGAGGCGGTCCACCGAGGAAAAGATCCTACGCTGTTTGTCGTTCTCTTTGAAGACTCTGCAGCCATCCTAGGTTTGATTGTGGCGTTCCTTGGGATATTTCTTGGCCAGGTTACCGGCATGTTCTGGATGGATGGCGCGGCATCCATCGTCATCGGCCTAATCCTCGGCACGACAGCGGCCTGGCTCGCCTACGAAACGAAAAGCCTGCTTATCGGCGAGAGTGCCAACGTTCAAGTAGTAACTGGCATCCGCAATCTGGCACAGTCGTTTGCGGAGATCGAGGACGTACACGAAGTTTTGACCATGCACATGGGCCCAGAGTTCATTCTGGTCAACATCAGCGTGAAGTTCCTGGACGACATCCGCGCTGCCGACATCGAGAAAACGATTGCGCACCTCGATCGCCGCATTAAGGAGAACTACGTGAACGTTCAGCGAGTGTTTGTGGAAGCGGAGCGTATGGCACTTCCGTCGACTGCGAAATGACCTGAACGAGAGCAACAGCATTGGATTTCTTGCGCTGATCTCCTATTCTGCTCGTCCCATCAGGAGGCGACAACATGAATCAAACCACTATCCACCGATTAATAAACGCTCCTGTCGAAGTCGTATTCGACACTGTCGCGCACACCGACAACTTTCGCAAGGCTATCCCTCACATCTTGGACGTCGAGTTTCTTTCGACAATCCGAACTGGCGTGGGCGCTCGTTTCAGGGAAACGAGAGATATGAATGGGAGAAAGGCAACCGTCGAGTTGGAGGTCACGGAATACGAGGAGAACAAGCTCGTCCGCCTCGTCTCCGATGCAGGGGGGACCATCTGGGATACCGTGTTTACAACCGAGGCGTCCGGCGAGGACACGAACCTCTCGATGATTATGGATGCTAGGCCCTACAAGCTGCTCGCAAAGCTTATGAATCCGCTCATCAAAGGCATGATTCAGAAATCCGTCGAGAAGGACATGGACGCAGTGAAGGAATACTGCGAAGCACTTTCAATTGGGGCCTAGGCGCGTAACGTCGCGCATCAGGATAGGGACGGGAATACGTCCACGAAGTGGCCGGGGGTGCCCGTCGCATAACGTGTGTTCAGTTGTCACGGGAAACACTGCCATCAATGTGTACGTCCATTTGCGGGAACGGAATACCGATTCCTTTGGAGTCCAACGCATACTTGATGTCGTTCGTAAGTTGCTCGCGAACCGCCCAATAGTCTTCCGTATTCGCCCAGACGCGGACGGACCAATCGATCGACGAACCACCCAACTCTGAGAGGTACACTTGCGGCGCGGGATCTGCTAGCCCGCCTTTAACGGAAGTGGTGACGCTTTCCAATGCCGTTCGTGTCGCTCCAAGATCTGCGCTGTAATCCGTCCCGACGCTTACGTCCACTCTACGCGTGTCATGGTGGGTGATGTTCTCGATGGTCGAGCTCGAAATTTCGCCATTTGGAATGATCAACCGGCGGTTGTCGGGTGTGTCTATCGTCGATGAAAAAAGACCAATGCTGTCCACCTTACCCGTTTCTCCCGCTACGGACACAACGTCCCCGACCTTGAAGGGTCGAAAGAGCAACAGCATCACACCGGCAGCAAAGTGCGAAAGCGTTCCTTGTAACGCGAGCCCCACCGCGAGGCCCACCGCCGCCAGAATCGCCGCAAAGCTCGCGACCGAAATTCCGAAAACGCTGAGCACTGCCAATCCGCCGAGGAGGATCACCGCATAGCGCGCCAGACTGGAAAAGAACTGCGCCAGCGTTTCATCCAGCTTGGATCGTTCGAGCCCACGGCGAGCAGCCCGACTGGCCCATCCCGCGACGATTAGCGTGGCAATCAGCAGCGCGACTGCGCCGAGCACGTTCAATAGCACTGGCAGGAGAAAGCTATAGTCAAAGCCCTGTATGGCATCCATAATGTTGTTCTGAGTTTAGAAGGTGAGTTCGAAAGCAGAGCCCAATGTGCAATGGTCCATTCTCGGTCGCGGTATGTCGAAACAAAAACGCTAAAAGCGCGCCCGGGCACCTGACATTGTACGAAACCCACTGGGCGACCGTCGTAGGACATATTTCTGGGCATTTGCCTTTCGCTTCCGAATAACCGGTGGGTGACGGGCACAGCGCGAATGGGTAGTTCGCCGCTCATAACAAACACTACTTTGAAGGTATTGGCCTAGAGGCCCTGGCCAATACCTTAGATGCGCCGGGGTCTACTATGATCATAAGTAAGCTGGCGCCCGACGAGGTTGACAGAAAGTGCTCAAAAACACCATTCACAGCTGGTCTTGCTCGGTGATGCTGATGACTTGCATCAGCGCTAAATGGGGTGCAAGATCAGAATGGAGATCCTAAAAGCCGAATGAGGACGTCGACTGCAAGTGGGCTCGTTACCGAGAGCAGATACGTGTTCAGTTGCACGCGAGCAACTATGTGAAGATGCGATCGACTCACTAGTAGAGGCGGCAAGGAATCCTCTGCGATCCGCTATCGTAGTACCGGTCAGTCATAAGCGGGGTGATACAATGCCGGTACAATTTGTAGGAATTGGTCTTGCGATCATCATCCTGTATCTACTTAGCTGCATTCGCATCCTGAACGAGTACGAGAGAGCGGTGATTTTTCGTCTTGGGAGAGTGGCGAAGGAGCCCAAAGGCCCAGGACTTCTGATGGTTTTCTGGCCGGTTGACCGGATGGTTCGGGTGAGCCTCCGCGTGTTTGTGGAGGACATCGCTACCCAGGACGTGATCACGCTGGATAACGTCTCCGTCAAGGTCAACGCCGTGGTCTACTACCGTGTCACCGATCCGATGAACTCCATTCTTGAAGTGGAGGACTATCAGTACGCCACCAGTCAGCTTTCGCAGACGACGTTGCGGAGCGTTCTCGGACAAGTTGAACTTGATGAGTTGCTTGCCAAGCGCGACGAAGTCAACCAGAGGCTTCGAGCAGTCATCTATCAGCAAAGTGAGCCGTGGGGCATTAAGGTTGACCTCGTCGAGGTTAAGCACGTCGATTTGCCGGAACACATGAAGCGGGCAATGGCCAAGC
The DNA here is from genome assembly GCA_037969195.1 of Rubricoccaceae bacterium. GTDB lineage: Bacteria > Bacteroidota > Rhodothermia > Rhodothermales > Rubricoccaceae > JAHEJB01. Next base: position 6,495 of record JBBKWZ010000319.1, read on the forward strand.
AGGCCGAGAGCGAGCGCGAGCGCCGTGCCAAGATCATCCACGCAGAAGGCGAATTTCAGGCCTCCGAGAAGCTGCGCGACGCCGCCGCTGTAATCGAAAAGCATCCCATGGCCATGCAAATGCGCTTCTTGCAGACACTTGTGGAGGTTGGATCCGAAAACAACACCACGATCGTCTTCCCTATTCCGCTGGATCTGATCACGCCAATGCTTCCTGCTCTCAACAAACTGAGCGTGCCTGCGGCCAATGATGCTGTCGAAAACTGAGCTGTAGTAGTGTTTATCTAGATTATTCGTTAGCGCGATCACGCGCTACTTTTAGCGCCGCTCTCACGTTGAAAAAGCTCGACATGATTCGCCTTTTCGTTCGCCATCAGGTTTCCGATTTTGATGAGTGGAAGCTGGCCTATGATGCCTTTAAGAAGGAACGTGTGGAAATGATTGTGCTTAATGACGACGTGTTCCAGTCCGTAATTGACCCAGAAGACATTACAATCTGGTTGGACTTTAAAACGGTCGAAGCCGCGCTAACCTTTGTGGCGTCACCTATGTTAGAGCAGGCAATGGAAATGGCTGGCGTAACCGATGAGCCCGTGATGTGGATTGCCCGGGAGGCGTGACCATATTGAACCCGTCCTCTGACAATATCTTATCTGCTCTACCAATTCGATCCGCATATTTTCGTTGACGGCTTCCACATGGACAAAGCCGGGGGGGTCGGTTTTGAGCTTGTGACGAAATTCCGACGGTGAATACTTTTTTGCAATATGAGCTGGTCTTCGTTCTAGTTTGATCATGGAAATAATCTCGTCTCGACATTTATGGTCCGTCTTTTTCTACGCCATCAGGTTGCCAGTTTTGAAGAATGGCGGTTGGCGTATGACGTCTTTCAACAAGAACGTGACCAACACACCGTCCTCAACGACGGTGTGTTCCAGTCCGTCATTGACCCGGAGGACGTCACTGTCTGGCATGACTTCGAAACGGTTGAAGCTGCGCTATCCTTCATGACAGCTCCGACCATCGCGAGGGCAATGGAAGCGGCCGGGGTTACGGGCGAGCCAGTTATGTGGATTGCACGGCCAGTCTAGTGGTTACAAGCTCTCCAGCAACCTCGCTTTGAACCTCTCCGCCAAATCATTGGCTTCCTTCGCGGTTGCAGCCTCGGTATAAATCCTTAAGATCGGCTCCGTGTTGGATTTCCTAAGGTGAACCCAGCAGTCATCAAAATCGATCTTGACGCCATCGGTGGTCGAGACACGTTCCCCCGAGTATTGTCTGGCAATGTTGGCTAGAAGGTCGTCAGGGTTTGCACCATCCGGCAGCGGCAGTTTGTGTTTAGCGATGTGATACTGCGGCATTTCTGCTCGGATCTCTGAGAGCGCTTTGCCGGTCTCGGCAAGGTGTTGGAGCACGAACGCGGTTCCGACGAGCGCATCCCGGCCATAATGGAGCGACGGAAGGATCACGCCGCCGTTCCCTTCTCCTCCTAGGACTGCACCTACCTCCTGCATCTTCTTCACGACATTTATCTCCCCGACTGCACTCCGGAAGACCGGTTGATGGTAGCCCTTCATCACATCGTCAATCGCGCGGCTGGAGGACAGGTTCGTGGCAAACGGCCCGGGTTGCTTTCGCATGAGAAAATCAGCGGCGATGACCTGCGTAAGCTCCTCTCCAAAAAACGTCCCCCCGTCTTCTACAAAGGCGAGCCGATCCGCGTCAGGATCGACTACGAGACCAATGTCAGCATCCGTCTCTCGGACGTGGTTCAGGATGCCTTCGATGTTAGCAGGGAGCGGTTCGGGATTGTGCGCAAACTGCCCATTACAAGTCCCATTGAGGACATCCACGTCCTTCACGCCGAGCGCCTGAAGAAGTGCCGGTAGCGCGAACCCGCCCACGGAGTTGATGCCATCAACCACGACTTTGAAGCCACGCGCTTTGATGGCCGCTGGATCGATGTAGGGGAGTTCGAGAATCCGCTGGATGTGGATATCAAGGAAGTCTCGCTCGGTGTATGCGCCGATTCGATCGTGCGAAACTGTGTACGCGCCCGGTTCCTTTTCAGCCATTGCAATGACGGCTTCTGCTTCCTCAGGAGAAAGAAACTCGCTCTTTCCATTCAGCAGTTTCAGGGCGTTCCACTCCGCCGGATTGTGGGAGGCCGAAAGAATCACGGCCCCATCCGCGTCCGATTCCAACATCCCCATCGCGATCGTGGGCGTCGTGGCAAGCCCGGCGTCAATCACATCGCAACCGCACGCTTGCAGGGTAGCCGTCACGAGGCGGGAGCAGATCTCTCCCGTGGTCCGTCCATCTCGGCCGACAACAATCGTGGGCTTCTCGGAATCCGCCTGTTCGCGGCACCAACCACCGAACGCAGCTGCGTAGCGGGTCAAAACTGCGGGGTCCAGACCATCCCCGAAAACACCGCGGATACCAGAGATAGAGGCTATTAGAGGCACAGTTGAAGTAGGAAGTTGGAATTGAGAAGTGAGAAAATCCGCTGTTGTTCGGTCATTACAAAGCTACTGACAGCTGCCAGTCTGGATTTCCAACTTCTCCCTTCTCATTTCTCACTTCCTCAAACTCGCCCTTTATTAACGGAACGAAGGTTCCGGACGGCGTTTCATTGCATCTCGCTCAGAGCGCCCTGTTGTGCAGTCAACTACATCCCAAATTTCCTCGAGTGCGGACGCCTTAGCCGTCGCATCGGAAGCACCCTCCGTTGTGGATGACTTCAAGGAGTTGCTCAAGCCCGGCATCTCGGCTTTTGTGGTGGTCACGGGCATTGCGGGATATCTGTTGGGCGTCCAAGGGAGTATTGACTGGATTGCTCTCCTCGGTCTGATCCTTGGAACGGGGCTGACGGCTGGCGGCGCTGGAGCTCTGAACCACATGGTCGAGCGCAAGCATGATGCGAAGATGTCGCGGACCAAAGACCGTCCGATTCCATCCGGCCGGGTTAGTGCGAGCGCTGCAATGGTTTATGGAATTGTTCTCTTATTGGTCGGGTTTGGGCTGCTTTTCGGCACAACGAACTTGCTGACAGCGGTCCTCTCGATGGCTACGGCCGTTTTGTATATCGCCATCTATACACCGCTCAAGCGCGTAACCGCACACAACACGTTCGTCGGTGCAATCCCTGGCGCGTTGCCCATCCTCGGAGGCTACACCGCGGCGACTGGTGGATTCGGATTGATTGGCTGGGTTGTGTTTGCCATTCTTTTTCTGTGGCAGCTCCCTCACTTTTACGCCCTCGCATGGAAGTACCGGCACGACTACGCCGCCGGCGGGTTTGTGATGCTTCCCAACGTCGATCCAACTGGCAAGTCGACTGGCCGGAACGCCGTCATCGCCGCCCTTCTACTACTCGTCGCCGGCGTACTTCCAACCGCGTTCGGTGCCGCTGGCTGGATCTATCTGGTCGGGATGATGAGCATCGGCACTGCCTTCACCATCCCGGCATTTGCATTCTACAATGAGCCGTCAGACCAACGGGCGCGGCGACTCATGCTGACGTCGTTGGTCTATGTGCCTGTCTTCTTTGCGCTCGTGGTTCTCGACTTCCTCCTCCGTTGAGCACGTGCCTCGCTGTTTCATCTGTTACACATAAGTACGGCAACCTTGTTGCCCTTGACGAGGTCTCGTTTGATGTAGCCGAGGGAGAGCGGTTTGGGCTTCTCGGGCCAAACGGTGGTGGAAAGACAACCCTCTTCCGGCTGATCTCGACGTTGATGGAACCGACTGCCGGCTCTGTTTCCTTGCTCGGCAAGGATGTCTCGCGCAACCCGTCCGCCGTCCGCAAGCGCCTGGGCGTAGTGTTTCAACACACGGCTTTAGACGACGAATTGACTGTCCAGGAGAACCTGAAGACACACGCGGCGCTAGTTGGGGTGAATAGGCAGGAAGCCAGATCGCGGATACGAGACGTGCTGGATGCGCTAGGATTGGCTGATCGCTCAAACGACCGCGTAAAGAAGCTCTCTGGAGGATTGGCGAGGCGAACAGACCTGGCCCGCGGCCTTCTCCATCGGCCAGATCTTCTATTACTTGACGAACCCACAACAGGCCTTGACCCAGTTGCGCGGCGCGAACTGTGGGACGCGTTGGATCGGCTCCGTCGAGAAAACACAACGACGCAGATCGTCGCCACGCACATGATGGATGAAGCCGAGCGATGCGACCGCATCGGCATCCTTGATCGGGGCAGCCTCGTTTCCATTGGAACACCTGACGAGCTAAAATCCAAACTTGGCGCTGAGACGCTTTGGGTGGAAAGCGCTGAACCGGAATTGATGCAACATCACTTGAAGTCGCAACTCAATCTTACGTCGCGCCTCGTCGGGCGAAGTGTCCTGGTAGATGTTGATAAACCGGCCGACGCGCTCCCTGCCATCTACGAATCGGCAGGCGAGCTCATCTCAGCAGCGTCGGTTAGAAAACCGACGCTTGAAGATGTTTTTGCGACGGTGACGGGTCGTGATTTCGTGAACACTTCGGAGGTTTCACCGTGATTCGCGCTATCCATGCTCTTTGGTACCGCGAAATCGTCAAGTTCGTTCGTGACCGCAGCCGCTTGATTGGTGCGTTGCTTCAACCTCTCGGATTCTGGATTCTGCTTGGATTCGGGTTCGGAGGGACGTTCCAAATGCCGGGCGCCGCCAGCGCGGACGTGTCGTATCTCGAATACCTCTTCCCCGGCATCGTCGCCCTCATCCTCCTGTTCACCGCCATTTTTTCAACGATCTCGGTTGTCGAGGACCGTCAAAAGGGATTCCTGCAAGCCGCGCTCGTTGCCCCGACATCGCGACTCTCCATTGTTCTTGGCAATGTACTGGGCGGTGCCACGCTGGCGGTTGCTCAGGCGTCGCTCTTTCTTTTACTGACGCCGTTGGTCGGCCTCTCGCTCTCCGGCGTAGGTCTTGGACTTGTATTGTTAGCCTCAATACTCACAGCTGTCGGATTCACTGCCTTGGGGTTCTTCATGGCATGGCGGCTAGATACGACCCGCGGTTTTCACGCAGTCATGAACCTCGTCCTGATGCCTATGTGGTTTCTGTCGGGGGCCGTATTCCCGATTGACGGCGCGCCCGCCATGCTCCGAATGGTCATGCAATTGAACCCGGCATTTTACTGCATGGAATTATTGCGCGCGGGGTTTTATTGGCCGGCCGGGGCCGCGGGTTCACTCGAACCCTTGGAAATGAACCTGCTTATTGCCACACTCTTTGCGTTTCTGACGCTTGCCATTGCAACCTGGACGGTTCGGCGGCCGCTATTTGGGTAATCCCACCAATCGAGCACTTTTTTGTTTGTGGCGCGTTCATCGTCCCATGTCTGAACTACCCGAACCCGTCATCTCGCGCGCGGATCTCAAAACGATGGATCGCGCCAAACTCGAGGCCTTCGCCGAGTCGATTGGCGAGCCCAAGTTTCGCGGACGCCAGTTGTTCAAATGGCTATACGAGAAGGGCGTAACGTCTTTCGATGAGATGACGGATCTTCCAGCCGGCCTCCGGGAGCGTCTTGCAGAGATCGCAGAGATCTGGTCGCTCAGCGAAGTGCAACGTCAGACCGCCAAAGACAAGACTGTCAAGGTTCTCTATGAACTACCCTCGGGGCGCCACATTGAAACGGTTCTCATTCCGGACTTCGAGGACGACGGAAAAGCGAGGCGTCTTACTGTGTGCGTGTCCAGTCAGGTCGGATGTGCGATGGGTTGCCACTTCTGCGCGACTGGGCTCATGGGGTTCCACGAAAACCTGTCCGCCGGGCAGATTTTCGACCAGGTTCGACACATGGACACGTTGGCCCGGCAACGATTCGATCGGGGAGTTTCCAATGTCGTGTACATGGGCATGGGCGAACCACTCCAGAACTACGCCAACGTCGTCAAGAGCACCCAGCTCATCACGGAAGCTTTGGGGCTTGCACCAAAGCGAATCACTGTTTCAACCGTAGGTCTCGCCCGCCGAATTCGTCAACTCGCCGACGACGGTGCGCCGTTCAACCTCGCCATATCGTTGCATGCGCCCACAGATTCTCAGCGGAGCGCGATCATGCCCGTCAACCGTTCAGAGAAAACTGACCTCGAGGCGCTGAAGGACGCAGTACAACATTATCACGCCAAAACAGGCAAACGCGTCACGTACGAGTACTGCATGTTCGACGGGATTAACGACAGCGAGGCGGATGCTCGAAACCTTGCCCGCATTTCGCGCTGGGCGCCGTGCAAGGTGAATCTCATCATGTATAATCCTGTAGAGGGTACGGCATTCACCTCGACCAGCGAAGGGCATTTGAACCGATTCATCCGCGTGCTTGTGGATCTAGGCGTCCGGGTAACGGTTCGCCGAAGTAGAGGCCAGGACATCGATGCAGCCTGTGGACAACTAGCCGTCAAGGCTTGAGTTGATTTTGCGCAGAGCGCGAAGAGTACATTCCAAAAAAAGTAGTACTGATGCCCGTCACGAAGAAAATGACTGCTCCTGACGCCGCCTGGCTGCGCATGGAGACTCCATCTAACCCGATGACGATTACGGGCGTGATGATGACGGCGGAGCGCATGACGCGAGAACAGGTGATCGAGATTTTTGAGGAACGATTTCTCCACTATCAGCGCTTTCGGATGCGCGTGGACAATCCGGAGTCAAGTCGCCCGAGTTGGGTGCTGGAGGAGTTGTTCGACATCAACCGGCACATTTTGCCTTTCGAATTACCCGCACCAGGTGATCAGGATGCATTGGAGCGATCTGTAAGCGATTTGATGAGCGCGCCGCTCTCATTTGCCATGCCGCCGTGGACCATCCACCACGTGGAAAACTACGGCAAAGGATCAGCGCTCATCGTTCGCCTCCACCATTGCATCGCAGACGGAATTGCGATGATGCACGTCCTCTTGTCGATGTCGGATGAGATGTGGGACCCTTCCACTATTTCCAAGCCTGCGACTCCAAAACCAAAAAGAAGCCTAGGGAGTCAGTTGAAGCGAACGGCATTGGGGGCACTTGGCGAGATGAAAGATCTGGTTACTCGCCCGTCCCATCTCGCCAAGCGCGCCAGGCAGGCAGGCGGCGGTTCGAAGAGCCTTGCTATGCTTCTTGCCATGCGCCCCGACTCGCACACACGTTTCAAGGGACCGGCTTCGCCGCAAAAGCAAGCAGCGTGGTCGCGACCGATTTCAGTGGAGAGTATTAAGGCGATTGGGCAGGCAACGGGTGCTAAGCTCAATGACGTTCTCATGACGGCCGTCAGCGGTGGCCTCCGACGGTATTTGGACGATTTAGGGGACTCAACCGAAGGAGTTGAAATCCGCGCCGCCGTGCCCTTCAACGTACGCTCTCCTGAACGCGCTCATGAACTTGGCAATGCGTTCGCGTTGGTCTTTCTGCCGCTTCCAGTAGGCATTGAGGACCCGATTACACGACTCGATGCAATCAAGGCACGGATGAATGTCATCAAGAACTCAAGCGACCCCGCCATCGTGTTTGGCATTTTGCAGAGCATCGGTTTTGCACCAGGCTGGGTGCACCGACTCGTCGTCAAGATGTTTAGCGAGAAGTGTTCGCTGGTGGTTACGAACGTCCCTGGACCAACCGATCAGTTGCATTGGCTGAGCGTGCCGATAGACAGTTTGATGTTCTGGGTGCCACAGGCCGGGAATATTGGCCTGGGTATCAGCATTCTAAGCCTTAACGGAGAAGTGCTCGTGGGTGTCGCCGCAGACGCAAACCTTGTGGCTGATCCGAATGTCTTAGTCAGCTCGTTTGAGGCAGAATTCGACGCACTGCTTGCTCGCTATTCGGAAGAAGTGCCAGCTTAAGAGAATTGCGTCATGCTTCCTCTCGCTTTCAATAGTTTACCACGACCAGAAAACGCACGTCTATGAACAAGATCACAGAAAACGCGGCCACACGCTCCGTGCTCGAAATCGCGCTAGGCTTTGTCGGAGCATTGCTAATTCTTCCGTTGCTATTCCGCGTCGTGTCGGGTGTTTTTTCTGGCTTGTTCAGACTAGGCTTCGTTCGAAAGCTCACCGGGGAAGCCATATTTGTTGGACTAACCGCACTCCTGACCCACGAGGGTATCTTGAACAGGCTCTTTGGTACGAAGGGCGAGAAGGGCGATGGCCTGCTGAAACCGCGCGTCGACAAGTAGCTGCAACTACTGGAAATGCAGGGCACTGTGGCGTGCCCCTCTTGCATGTTAGGGCATTGGCGATTACCCTTCAGTGTCACCAACCCGTGCACGTTGCCATGTCGCGCTACTTTTCCCTCATTATCGTCGCAAGTTTTCTGTTTGTTGGATGCCGAGACACCATTTCGGGTCTGCAGGATCCACTGGTTGACCCTGAGGCTCCGCCGACCGCCGAAGTTGGTTCTATCTACATCAAGGGACCAGCTAATCTTCAGGAAGGTTCGTCGGACCGTTATCGGGCAGAATTGACGGAAGGCGTGGCAGATTATATATGGACCGTGTACGGGCAGGGGGCGGTAACGCTCTCTCCGACCGGCGATCTGCCGCAGAATCGCCTGATTGAAATGGTTACCCGGCAAAGTGGCGAGATCATCCTCATTGCGCGAGCCTACAACCGCGAAGGAGTGTTGCTGGGTTATGGCCGAAAGTTGATCGAGATCATCTCACCCTGAAACAGCGCGAGACCAATTTTGGGCGCCTCGGCATTAAGTCGAGGCGCTTTCTTGCGTTGAAGGGCTGGGCTCACCATTGAAATGGACATTCCAGGCCGTACTTTTCGGCCAATGTTTTCGTCCCCCCGACGCTTACCGCTGATGCTAAGAATCGTGGCGGTTACCCTCGTTGTTTCGTTTGCAACGTGGTGGACCGCATTAATAACTGGCAACGTATCCGAGTCCGTTCTTCCGGCGCGGGTTGATCCGCAGGAGCAGCTCTGGCCGGGCACCGCTGCGTGGGCAACAAGCGTAATTGACACGCTGTCGTTGGAGACCAAGGTGGCTCAGCTCTTTGTGACCAACGCAAGCGCGACCGTGGAAGGAACGACTGGGTCGGAATGGGAGCGCCTTGTCGATCTCGTGGAAAACTTTAACGTAGGCGGCGTTCTCTTCTTCTCAGGCGACGCCACCCGCGAGGCTGATGCCATCCGAAACCTCCAGGAGCGCTCCGCAATCCCTTTGCTCATTTCGCAAGACATGGAGAATGGTCCGGGGATGCGCGTGGATGGCGGCACATCGTTTCCTAGCCAAATGGCGCTGGGCGCGACGCGCGATCCAGCGCTTGCCTACCTCATGGGAAAAGCAACAGCGGAAGAGGCACGCGCGATGGGCGTGCATCAAAACTACGCCCCGGTTGCCGATGTCAACAACAACCCTCGCAATCCGATCATCAATGTTCGTTCGTTTGGCGAGGATCCTGACCTTGTAGGCTTGATGACGTCCGCATACGTGAGGGGGATGCAGGACGGCGGGCTAATCGCAACGGCCAAGCACTTCCCCGGCCATGGAGATACGGAGACGGACTCTCACTCTGCGTTGCCCACGCTGCCGTTCGACCGCGAACGCCTCGATGCGATAGAGCTGGCGCCGTTCCGGCAGTTGATTGACGTCGGCGTGATGAGCGTCATGACGGGGCATGTGTCCCTCCCCTCCCTCGACCCGGATAGCCCCGCCACCCTGTCTCGGCCGATTATCACGGGCCTGCTACGTGACGAACTTGGGTTCGAAGGCCTCGTCGTGACTGATGGTCTCGATATGCAGGGGATCGCCGGAGGTATGCAGATCGGCGAAATAGCTGTTCGCGCGCTCGAAGCCGGGGTTGACCAGTTATTGCTGACGCGCAATGAGCGGACCGCGCACAGGGCGATCATGCGCGCAATCGAAGAAGGTCGGCTTACGGAAGATCGAATTGATGCATCGCTAGTGCGCGTGCTTCGAGCCAAAGCGTGGGCTGGGCTGGGCGATCCGTTCCAAGGACAGCCTGTCACAAGTGCCCGCGCTGCGCCGGAAAGGCCAATCCCGATCACGACCGAGAATGCGTCTGGTTCATTCCGTGCCATCCGCCGCGCACAGTTTGCCAATCTGGCTGCTCCAAGCGAAGACTTGCGCCATCGATCTGGCCTTCTGGCGAGTGAAATCGCTCAAAGATCGATCACTTTGCTGCAACCGGAAAATGGTGCAGTCCCGTTCGTCGGGCCCGATGCCCCGAAGAGATTCCTCACCCTTACGCTAGACGACAGCGAAGATGAAACCACGGGCGAGCAATTTGCCTACGCGGTCTCTTCAGGCGTGCCTGTTGGTAGCACGACGACGCATCGACGCTTAGGCATTGGAGACCCGGAGGCGAATTTCGTTAACGCCTTGTCGCTGGTATCTCAACATGACGTGGTATTCGTATCGTCGTTTGTACGCGTCCGCTCGTGGAGTGGCGAAATCGAACTTCCTGCGCGTCACAGGGCGTTTTTAGAGCGCGTCATGTCACTCGGAAGGCCCGTCGTCCTTCTCGCCTTTGGCAACCCGTACGTGCCTCTCGGGCTTCCTGATCCATCGGCTTACGTGGCCGCGTACGGCGGATCGGACGAAAGCCAACGCGCAGCCGCAGACGCATTGTTCGGGCGAATCCCGATCCACGGGAAGTTGCCGATCACCATTCCAGGCCAGTACGCGTTTGGCGATGGCGCGCAGATGAACCAGGAAGCCCTTCGTTTCGGCACGCCAGAGGAAGCGGGCATGTCGACTGATGTCCTCGTTGAGTTGGACGACGTAATAACGGCAGCGTTACGAGATCGCGCTTTTCCGGGCGCAGCCGTTGCGGTTGGTCGCGGCGGTGTTCTGATCAAGGAGCGAGGATACGGTTACTTCACGTACGCAGATGTCGATCGAGTATCCGAGCGTTCGCTCTATGATTTGGCCTCCGTAACGAAAGTTATCGCTACGACCGCGGCGGCCATGAAGCTGTACGAGGAAGGCCGTCTCGGCCTCGACGAGCGCGTCGCGCATTACCTGCCGGAGTTTGGACAACGCGGAAAAGGCCGCATCACGATCCGCCAACTGCTCGCCCACACCGCTGGTCAGCGGGCATTTCACCCTTTCCATACGGATGAGGACATCCACTCGGCAGACGACGTGCTGCGGTTCATCTACGCCGATTCCTCCCGGTACAGACCGGGCTCTCAGACAGTCTACAGCGACTTCGATATGATTGTGCTGGGCAAGGTCATCGAGGAAATCACCCGGCAGCCGTTGGATGTCTACGTTCACGAAACGTTTTTTGAACCGCTGGGCATGACAAACACGCGCTATCTCGGCACGGGTCGTCCTGACCCAACGGTTGTTCCTACTGAGAGTGATCGAACATTCAGGGGCCGAATTCTTCAAGGCGAAGTACACGACGAGGCTGCGTGGATACTCGGCGGCGTATCCGGCCATGCTGGGTTGTTCTCGACGGCGGAAGATCTTGCCAAGTTTGCGTATATGCTGGCGAACGGCGGAGAGGCGTACGGGCGCCGATTCTTCCGGCCTGAGACCATCGAGCTATTCACGGAACGGGTTTCGTCCAGGGGCCGATACCCGATGGCGCTCGGTTGGATGAGCTGGCGTTCGCGAAGCGAAGGGTCCTCGTCGGCCGGACGCCTCTTTGGACCTCGCTCATACGGCCATACGGGGTTCACCGGCACGTCCATCTGGATTGATCCCGATGAACAATTGTTCGTCATCCTCCTTACCAACCGCGTGTACCCGTCACGTAGAAATAGCCGCATTCAAAGCGTGCGCCCCGCGCTGGCCGACGCTGCCGCCGGATCCCTGCGTGCTCCCGCTGGCCGTCCAGAACGGATGTTGGGCTTTGGGGCCATTCCGGCGGATTTACTTGGCCACTAGAATTTCTCAGGAGTCCGCATGAACACTAACCTGTAAAACTCAGACCATCTCCTTATGCCCACATACGTTTACCGTCGCGAAGACGGAACCACGTTTGAAGTTGTCCAACGCATCACTGATGACGCGTTGACGATCGATCCGGAAACCGGTATGAAGGTGGCGCGCGTGATCTCGGGCGGCGCGGGGCTACAGTTTAAGGGAACGGGATTCTACCTGACGGACTACGGCCGTTCCGGTAGCGATTTAGGCCCATCAAATGGGAAGAAGGACGACGACTCGAGTTCAGATTCGAAACTGGAGAAAAAAGCGACTGAAAAATCCGAAACCGAATCCAAGACAAAAAGCCCAGGGAAATCCAAGAGCTCGAAAGATTCTAAGGTGTCCGGCCCGGCAAAGGAGTAAAGGACCGAAAGTCGTGCCCGATGATTTAGAGCACGGCGCCTTCGCGCCATCTGCGGATCGCACGGCGCCAAAGAGCCTCGTACGAATTACTTCGCTGCAACACCCAGTTTTCAAACGGGGTTTGATTGTTCGAATAGAACGATGCCCGATCAAAAACGAACGTAGAGAGTCCGCCCCGAGACGAAAGGTCGAAGTACCATGTCTCCGCATCAGGGCGGGACTCAACAAACTCTGGAGAACCAAAGAGGACGTAGACCATTCCCTTGTCCGTTTTCCATCCCTCCTTGTAGGACGTGAATAGAAGATTGGCCTGCTCCACACGCTCGTAGTAGTGGCGGACAACCGAGGAAGCCGCATGACGATCGTTAAAGAGATTGCCCCAGAATGCGTCGAAATTGCGGCGACGTTCGAGATTCGATGTCCCCATCCGAACAATCTCAAGTTCGCGGTCCGACGCGATGTAAGTCAGCGAAGAAATGAGGTCGTCTACCTCTGTAAGGCGTGGATAGTCGGCCTCGCGTACCGCAAACTGACGGGTTTGCTCGGCGAAGGGCGCAGCATCTTCTCTAGTTCTGGCCATCATCACAATGCGATACAACCCCACTGGAAGGGGCGGCAAATTTATTTCGACGGTAACGACGTCCGCAGCAACTTCCAGAACTCGATGCGTTGATTGAAGGGTGTCCATCGGCGCAGTGTCATAATCCACGCCTTTGTACTCTAGCGAGGCTCGCGAATGACTCATCCAGAAACCAGGACGCGCAACGGTTGTGTCGCTTGCCAGCTTTTCAAGTTGAAGGCTAACGCTCGATCCTGCTGGAATGCTGTAGAGGTCAACGGTTGCGCGGAGCGAGTCAAATCCGGTTGGCACACTGAGCGCGACATGTGGTTCAAATGCTTCGCTCGACCGTTTCACTTCAATGTGCATCCGACTCATCGCCGACGCACCTGAAAGTTCAGGTACCGACACACGCTGGCGGCGCTGCACGGTCTTGCGCGACTGTTCGTCCGTCAGCGTGACTTCGACAACGTAAGTACCGGCGGGGACGTCTAGTCTCTCCTCTCGGATGAACGGGCGAAAGGTCTGCGTCGACCTATAGGTCAGAACGCGAAGCGTATCAACGTACTGCCCCGACCGAACGGGAGCATCGCGACCATCCTCTCGGACGACGACGTCGTATCGCGTTCGTGCCATGAAGCCAGTTCCGTCCCGGATATACACCAAGGAAGCATGTGGCAAGCTCAGATAAAGGTCCAGGCCTGGCGCATGGTCACGTAGCGTTGCCAACGCCTCCATATCGAAGTTGGGAAGACCTGCCTGGTACGACAGGGAGCGCCCGGCGTCCGGCGAATCCAACTCGGATGCGCCGGAACAGCCAACCATCGTTAATACAACAAGACAACAATACCACGTAGCAAAACGACGGGAGGAGGTCCAAATGCGGCGATGATTGATCGCCAACATTTTATCGTCGCACGACATCGGTAGCAGCTCGAACTATTGCCGCGAAAGACTCCGCGTCCAGGCTCGCGCCACCGATCAGACCGCCGTCGATATCGGGCTGCGCGAAAAGGTCGGCGGCATTGTTTGGTTTTACGCTCCCGCCATACAGGATGGGCACCGTCACGTCATCGCCAAAACGCTCGGCCAATCCAGCCCGAATGAAGGCATGCATGTCCTGCGCTTGTTCAGGGGAAGCCGTCCTGCCTGTTCCGATGGCCCAGACCGGCTCGTAGGCAACAACCAGTTTGTTTCCGTGCTTCAAGGAAACACCCGCGAGCCCTCCATCTAACTGCCTTCCAACAACCGTTTCGGCGGCGTCGCTATCACGCTCCTGCAACGATTCGCCGACGCATAGAATGGGCGTCATCGCATGCTTCATCACCTGCTTGACTTTTTCCCCCACAAACGCGTCCGACTCGTTGAAGTACTGACGCCGTTCGGAATGCCCCACGATTACGTAGGTGCAATCTGCGCCTTTCAACATCGCCGCTGAGGTTTCCCCTGTGAAAGCCCCCTCTTCCTCCGAGTGCACATTCTGGGCTCCCAATGCCACATGCGTTCCCCTAACTCTCTCACGCGCCGTTTCCAGCCAGATCGCCGGAGGGCAAATTGCCACATCAACCTTGCGTCCGTCAGCTTCAGTAAGACGAACCACCTCTGACGCCAATCTGTCGGCCGTTCGAAGGTCCGTGTACATTTTCCAGTTGCCGACAACTAGCATAATTGAGTCTCTGCCACATCAATAGGTTTTCGAAGGGGGAGTGAGATGCCCTTGTGCAAAACAAAAGTTCTGTCTATGCTGCACCTCAATGGCCAAACTACGATAGCCGTTAGCCATTCTTCGACCCCATTCGCTATGCCAACGCGCCGAAGCGCCCTCCTGCTGCTCACCACGACAGCGTTGCTGGTGCTGGTTGTAGCGGGATGTGATGCGCTGGTGGACAGGCCTGCGCTAACCATAGAGTTTGGCTCGGCCTACACTGTGCGCTTTGGCGAGAACGTAACGGAAACCGGTGGTGCGGTTCGATCCACGCCCTACACGGACATCCTTGGGACACTGCACGTGGCTGTCGAATTCAGCGGTGGGTGTGCCAGCCACTTTTTTCAGGTTGACTATGTCCTATCGGAAACGACTGCGACAATTTGGCTCGTGCATTCGGCCAACGGCGATCCATGCGAAGCAATATTGACTCAGGAAGTTTCTGTCCGATTGCCGCGCGCGGTCCTCGAAAAAGACGATCTCATCCTCGTCAGCCCGAGCGGACGCGACGAACCTATCACGCGCTATGACAACGCCGACGGCGGGCCTTAGAGGCTAGCAGCCTCAGGAAGGCGCTTGAGGATTTCCGTAGCGTGGTCGCCGGTCTTCGGACGTTTGAAAACATGGACGATGACGCCCTCCGGGTCTATTAGGAAAGTAAAGCGCTTCGTCCCCTGGACGAGATTGCCGTACATGTTCTTCGGCCCCCACGTCCCGTAGACTTTCATGATCTTCTTCTCCGGATCGGCGACGAGCGGAAACGGAAGGTCGTATTTGTTTACGAACGCGCCGTGCGAGTCCACATCGTCCGGCGAGACTCCTATCACCGCAACGTTGGCATCCTGAAGGGATTTGTATCCGTCCCGAAGGCTACAGGCCTGTCTCGTACACAGCAACGTGTCGTCTTCTGGATAAAAATAGAGGGCTACAAATCTCCCGCGGAAATCCGATAATGAGATCGTGTCGCCAGTCTGCGTTTGGCCTTTGAATTTGGGCGCGAGGTCTCCCTTTTCGGGCACTTTGCTCATACTTTAGTTGGGATAGGTATTTCGGATGACTCAACGCGCCAGTCCCAATCTCCGATGCGACTGAGGTGATCGTAAGCCGTGAGGTCGTAGTGAATAGGGGTTATGGAAACGTATCCGTGGTCAATCGCGTGGAGATCCGTGTCTAGTCCATCGTCAAGGTTGACAAAGCTGCCTCCGAGCCAATAATAAGGCCGATTGAAGGGATCATGGCGCTCCTCAAACTCTTCCTCCCAGCGAGCCCGCGCCTGCCTAGTGACGCGCACGCCCCTAATATTGCCCATCGATAGATCGGGTACGTTGACGTTCAGGAGCACGCCCGGCGGTAGACCTTTCGTCAAAATGCGCCGGGCGACGAGCTCTGCGAACCGGCCGGCTGCCTCAAAATCGACATCTGCATCCCACGAGCAGTGTGAGACGGCGAATGATGGCACACCAAGAATTGCTGCCTCCGTTGCGGCGCTCACGGTTCCAGAGTAAATGACGTTTACCGCGGCATTCGGTCCATGGTTGATTCCGCTAACCACACGATCCGGTTTTCGTGGCAGCAGTTTCTGAACGGCCAGTTTTACACAATCGGCGGGCGTGCCTGTAACCGCGCGTGCCCAAATGGGACCCTTGGGCCCTTCAAACGCCCACGGATGGGCCCGCATGGGATCGCGGACGGTGATGGCGTGGCCGACCGCGCTTTGCTCCTGGATAGGCGCAACCACCGCAATTGTACCCAAGCCATCCAGAGCGGAGGCCAAAGCAACCAGTCCATTTGCATCCACGCCATCGTCGTTGGAGAGCAGGATTAGCGGACGATCGGGATGAATGTTAAGAGCTGCGGAGCGTGGCATGGAGGTCTATTTCAATAGGTGCCGACGATATTCATCGATAGTAGCCTGATCAGTAACTCTCGTCATCGTTTGGAAAATCGCTTGCCCGGACGTCATCGATAAAACCGCGTACAGCTTGTGTGATGATATCCGAGAGCTCCGCGTAGCGGCGAACGAAGCGTGGGTTGAAGTCCTTCGTGAGCCCAAGCAAATCATGGGTCACAAGTACCTGCCCGCTGCATCCGACTCCGGCACCGATCCCAATCGTCGGTATCGAAACCGTCTCCGTCAACTCAGTTGCGAGTGCAGCTGGGATCTTTTCTAACACAACGCCAAAACACCCAGTCTCCTCCAACAAGCGAATGTCACTGCGGATATCATCGGCTTCCTGTTCTTCGCGCGCGCGCACTTTGTACGTCCCAAACTTGTAGATGCTCTGAGGCGTCAGTCCCAGGTGGCCCATGACAGGTATACCCGCGGCGACAATCCTGCGGACGGACTCGACAGAAACCGAACCGCCTTCAACTTTTACGGCATGCGCACCCGTCTCCTTCATCACCCGGATTGCCGAGCGCAACGCTTCGCGAGAGCTACCCTGATAGGCCCCAAAAGGCAAATCAACGACGACCAATGCCCTTCCAACACCTCGGACCACGCACTGGGCATGGTAGATCATTTGATCAAGAGTGATGGGCAACGTGGTTTCATGGCCCGCCATTACATTCGACGCCGAATCGCCAACCAGTAGCACGTCCACCCCCGCTTCATCGAGGATGCGGGCAGATGTGTAGTCATACGCCGTGAGCATTGCGATTGGAAGACTCTGCTCTCGCATTTCAAGCAGGGTTTGCGTCGTAACCCGTTTCGCGTGGGCACTCGCGGCGGAAACAGTTTCAGTGCTCATGGGATGGTGCTAATGCCAGCTAAGCGCAAACTTGCTTTGTCGCGCTGTGAAAGAGGGGTCAGAATACGACTGTGCGTCCAATAACAAAGCGGGCGGCAACACTCGTTGCCGCCCGCATCCACTACAAAAATGATAGCCTCTAATTGCTCGAACCGTCGCTTGGCATTTCGAGACCCAGGTTGTTGAGCACGGGTTCTGTGATGTTCAGGGCGTCATCGGATGCATAGAGTATGACAGGTGCGTTGTTTGCGCGAGCTGAAAAGACAATCGTCAAACCCATCTCGTCGGAGACAGCGTCAATAGCACGCTGCAACCGCATGAGCAGCGGTTCAAGCATACGTGCTTCACGCTGCCCCAGTTGATTGCGCCCCTGCGACTCCGCTTGCTCCAATTCCCGCTGAAGACGCAGAATCTCATTCTCGCGGGTCTGCTGCGCTTCCGCCGAAGCGACCGCGCTTTGAGCGAACTGCTGCAGTTCCTCAAATTTCGTCCGGATGACATCCTCTCGGGCTTGCAATTGGCCTGCTATTGCCCGCTCCTCTGCCTGCAGCGAATCACGCATTAGCGAGTACTCGGGCATCTGGATGATGATGATATCCGGATCGAGGTAGCCAACGCGAACGGACTGCGCTTGTGCGCCAAACATGGGCACGAGAATGGCGGCAGCGAGGCCAAGCGCGCGGAAAGTTGAACGAGAGGTCATGTGTGTGATTCGGGTTGTTAGGAAGGGAGTTGGGTATGGATGAGCAAACGCCGGACCGAAGCGCCTCAGAGGCTACCGCGGCGAGCGGGATCCACATCGAGTTCGTCCAGAACGAGTTCAGTGACGTTGTGGACGTCTTTGGCGAAAAGAAAGATGAGGTCGCCAGTTCGGTCGAAGACAAAGTCGTAGTCGCCCTCTTCCGCGATGACTTCTACGGCTTCCAAAACACGTTCCTGGATTGGCCTCATCGCCTGCTGTTCCTGGCGGAACAGCTCACCCTCTGGGCCAAAATGGCGACGACGAAATTGCCCCATTTCTGTGCGGCGGGTAGATATTTCGCTCAGTTTGCGCTCCCGATCTTCGGGCGTGTAAAGCAATTCGCGAGCATCAAACTCCTGTTCGAGATCGACAATTTCCTGGGCCATGCCATCGAGTTCGGCCTGCCACTGGCCAGCAAGCCTGTTCACTTGATCCCGAGCGGTTTGGTACTCTGGGAGCAGGCTCAGAATCTGGTCCGAATCAACAAATCCAAGCTTTTGCTGCGCGGACGTAGGCGCGGCAACGAAGGCGAGAGCGATCAGTCCGAGAATGAGGCGCATGATGTCCTTTGGCTTGGTCAGTTACAAAGCAGGTTGGGGTTCGGCGCAGCCGATTGAAAGCGTATCAGGTTACGATCGAAAGGCTTCTTGTCCCTACTGCGCTCCGCCCAAGGAGAATTGAAAGCGCCATTGCGGCAAGCCGCTATCTCCATCTAGCCGAGGGATGAATGGATCGATCTGGTAGCCATAATTCAAGTCGAGCATGCCGAGAATCGGCAAGAAGATGCGGGCGCCGAAACCGACCGAGCGGAAAAGCTGCCCAGGATTGTAATCGTCAAAGCTATCCCACGTGTTGGCCGCATCCGCGAAGGCATATGGTGCGAAGGAGAGCGCCGCCGATTGCACCGCTACGAGCTGCAACTCGGCAGAATATTTGTTGAGGATTCGTCCGCCTACGCTTTCGCCACTCAATCGTGGGGAGATGGACTCGATTGGGTAGCCGCGCATAAACACGAGGTCCTTACCAAACCCGCGAAACTGCCCTTGGGTGTCGAGCGGTGAACCACCGACGAGGAAGCGCTGAAATTGGACGTCATCCCCCGTC
Organism: Rubricoccaceae bacterium; assembly: GCA_037969195.1. GTDB lineage: Bacteria > Bacteroidota > Rhodothermia > Rhodothermales > Rubricoccaceae > JAHEJB01. Next base: position 25,611 of record JBBKWZ010000319.1, read on the forward strand.
AGCGACCCGATGTAGCCAAATCGCGAGCGAACGCTTAATGAGAGCCGTCCAGCCAGCGGCGTATACCACGCATTCTCAAGATCCCACTTGTGATACTGGATGAACCCGGAGATTGGTGGCGCGACGGTTACTGAGAGACTCAAACTTGACCCTGATGACGGAAAGGTCGGGTTGTCGAGCGAGTTTCTCGTCAGGCTTTGGCGAATCGTCAACTCCTGGCTATTCCCCTGTGGTAGGCCCAACGAGTTGACATTGTTCTCGCCAGAAATATTGTAAAGGCGGTAGCCTAGATCCGTGCCCGTTTGGAAGAAGTCGTCCGGCCAACTCAGGCTTTGACGATAGAACAGACGCCCTGACGCCGACGCAACGACGCTCTCAGAATCCGTGCTACTTCGGAAATACGTGTACCCAACTGAGCCTCCGACAGGCGTCCTGCGCCCCCGAAACCATGGCTCCGTGAATGACACAGAGTAGTTCTGGTAGCGACGCCCGTTGGTCACAACCGAAAGTGACAATTTCTGACCATCACCAGACGGCAGCGGCTTCCAGGCCGAGCCGTTGAACAGGTTCTGTATAGAGAAGTTGTTGAACGTCACGCCCGCTTGCAGCAGCAGCCCAGTCGATCCACCCCAGCCGCCCGAAAGCTCCAGCTGATCGCTTCCAGATTCTGTAAGATTGTAAGTCAGGTCAACCGACTTATCGTCCTCATTGACCGAAATTTCCGGCCCGTTGGCAAGCGACGTCTGGTCGAAATAGTTGAGCTGGATTAATTCGCGGACAGTGCGCTCCAACGCCTGGCGACTGTAGATCTGCCCGGGAATCGTCCGCAGTTCACGGCGGATGACATGCTCTTTTGTCCGTGTGTTGCCGCGGATGGCGATTTGACCAAACTCGTACACCTCGCCTTCTGATATTTCGAAAAACAAATCGAGCGAATCACCTGGTGCGTCGGTGATAGTCTCGCGGATGTTGAACGTGAGGTAGCCCCGATCCGAATACAGGCTCGCGATATCGGAGTGGTCGGGAGTATAGAGAAGGTTGCTCTCCATTTGGGAGCGGTTAAAAATGTCGCCGGTTTCAAATCCAAGGGCAAAACGAAGCTGCTCATCGGTAAACACAGTATTGCCTTCAAAATCAATAGCCCGCACAGAGTACTGCGGGCCTTCCTCCAACTCAATCTCAACCACGACGCCCGAGGAGCCATCCGACCTCTCCTCAAGGTAAACGGAGTCTCTTAGGACGCGAGCGCTGTAGTAACCGCGGTCGTTGTAGAAGCGAACAAGATTTTGCAGGTCCTCCGCATACTTTTCGTCCTCGAAGGTCTCACTGCTCCAAAACCTCCACCACCGATTCTCTGGCGTGTTCTTCAGGCGCTTTCGCAACGTGCCTTCGCTGAAGGCTTCGTTCCCGACGAACTGTACGTCCTGCACTTCAAGGCGCTGGCCTTTAGTGACTCTAAACACAAGCTCTACCCGACCGGTCTCTTCGTCTATCTGCCGGTCTACATCGACCGTGAGAAGACGATAGCCCTTGGCTCGCATGAACTCCTCTATGATGCGGGTGCTTCGGCCAATCTCGGAAGGCCGAACCGCTCGGCCACGGAGAAGCGGAAGTTGGTCTTCGAGGTCGTCGCGCTCTCCGCCACTGACACCCTCGATTGTGAACCCGCCCAATCTTGGTTCTTCAACGACACGGATCAGAAGAAATACGCCTTCACCGACGATTCGATCGGCAACGATTTCAACTTCCGAGAAGAGTCCACCCCGATAAAGATTTCGAATGGCCTCACCAAACGCCTCGTCGTACGGAAGGACGACATATTGTCCAACTTCCAAACCACTTGTCTGGACCACAAACTGGGACGACGCAGCGTCAAGCGCGCCCTCGACATCAAGCGCCAGAATCTCGTACCGTGTTAGAGCAGGCGCCGAATCTGGCTGCGCTGACGCAACGGAAACGAAGCTCGCCCCAACGAAAAGAAGGCTTGCGAGCAAAAGAGGCATTCGTGTCATACAAAGAGGCTTGGCGAGAGACGACCGGTCGCATTGGGCCAGGGCGGTATCAATTCAGAAAAACTAATACCGACGGCGCCCGGATATGGGGTTAAAGGATGACCCCTAATCGCGTTTTTCGAGGATTTGAAGCCGATTTTGCGGCTTCTGCACGAAGCACAGAATGAAGCGCGAAATCCCCACCCGAACGGCGCTTCCTCGCCCATTATTGCCAGGGGTGTGCTCTATTGCGGACGGCTTCACGCCCAGCGCTAAAGAACACGTCCGAAGCGCCGGTCGCGGTGCTGGTAATCACGGATGGCGCCGTAGAGTGCGTCACGGCGGAAATCGGGCCAGAATAGATCGGAGAAGTAGAGTTCGGAATAGGCGATTTGCCAAAGAAGGAAATTCGAAATTCGACGCTCCCCTCCTGTCCGAATAAGCAGGTCTGGGTCAGGGATCGAAGCCGTTTCAAGCTCTGCGGCTACCATTTCCTCCGTGATTTCTGTAGGGTCGAGGCGAGCAGCCACGGCTTCCTGCGCCAGCCTTCGTGCTGCGCGTGCGATCTCCCATCGACCGCTGTACGAAAGTGCGAGGTTGAGCGTCATGCGCTGGTTGCTGGAGGTGAGTTCCATTGCTTCGGCCATCTCACGTTGACCACGGGCCGGCAGCCGGGAAAGGTCGCCTATGGTTTGAAGGCGAATATTGTTTTTGTTCAGTCGGTCGGCTTCCCGCCGCAATGTTCGCACGAGGAGTTCCATCAATGCGGTTACCTCGGCGGCGGGGCGGTTCCAGTTTTCTGTGGAAAACGTGTACAGCGTAAGGTGCTGAACCCCAAGCTGAGCGCAAGCCTCCGTGATGTCGCGGACAGATTCAACGCCCTCTTTGTGACCAGAGACCCTCCGTTTGCCCTTTGCTTCGGCCCAACGACCATTCCCGTCCATGATGCACGCTATGTGCTCGGGGATCTCACCACGCGCCTTTAAGGCCTCCTGTACTGCAGCGTCGTCGGCTGTCTGCTCTGTTTTAGCAAGGCGAACAGGTTCTGTCTGGACACTCACGGCGTCGTTCAATCCACTGAGAATAGGAAGTTAGTAGACGTTTGCATGTTCAGGCTAGCCGAACCAACGAACGGCATCGTTGAAGATCACGAACGCCATGAACGCCAGCAAAAGAACAAAGCCCACCTGCTGTACGACCATCCTGAACTTGACGCTGGGCTCTCGGCGAGTGATTCCCTCGTAAATCAGGAACACAAGGTGACCGCCATCGAGAACCGGGATGGGCAGAATATTAAAGATGGCCAGAGCGATCGACAGAACGGCCACGATATTCCAGAAACCACGACCACCCGCATCGGCCGCTTCCTTCGTTGTCTTGGCGATGATGAGCGGGCCGCCAACGGATTCTCGTACGTTTTCTCGTCCGGTGATCAGCCTCCCTACAAACGCCCCATAGAACTTTGTGAGAGACCACGCTTCCTGAACTCCAGCCGAGACGCCGTCAACCAATCCGTAATTTTCGTGCTCGACAACGATGGCAGACGGGTCGGGATAGATGCCAACGACGTAGGATCCGTCTCCCTGAACCTCGGGCGTAATCGACGCCTCGTAATACGCGAAGCCCCCTTCCTGGGCAACCGGCGTAGGGTCATCACTTTCAACCAGCGAATCGGGGCGGGACCAACGAAGAGCCAATGGGTTGCCTTCAGCTTGTTGAATGGCGGCGACCAGTTCACCCCAAAAAGCGACTTGCTGACTGTCAATCGCAACGATTCGATCTCCACCACGGAGGCCAACTTCTTCCGCTGGTGAACCGGGGACGGTGGCTCCGATTTGCGCAGGCTCTATCGAGAAGCCGAAGGCCTCGAAGCCACCCCTAGCCTGCGTGCTGCTGAGTTCAGAAACAAGGCGATCCGGACCTTCCAATGTTAGCGACTCGGTCCCGCGCTCAACGGTTACCGAGTAGGGGTTTGCAGAAAGCGCTTCAGGCGCGATGATGTCGTCAAGGCGTTCCAACCGGTCGCCATTGAGGTTCACGATTCGGTCGCCCGTGCGCAGGCCCATATTGTAGGCGACAGACGAGTCGGCAACGTAGAGGCCTTCCACCTGGTCCGCGGGTACGTAGGCTTTCCCGTACCAAAGGGCTAAGCCGATGAATATCACGAAGGCCAGAATCATATTGAATATGACGCCCCCCGAGATCACAAGCATCCGCTGCCAAACCGGCTTCGACCGGAACTCGTCTGGCTGAGGCTCCGACTCCGCGAAGTCAGCGTCCATGCTCTCATCGATCATCCCGGCGATCTTGACGTAGCCGCCCAGCGGAACGGCGCCGATTCGATACTCTGTCGCGCCAATTTGCTTCCTGTAAATGACCGGCGGGAAACCAATAGAGAAGGCATCTACCCGCATCCCAAACAGGCGCGCAAAGAGAAAGTGCCCCATCTCGTGGATAAAGACGAGGATCCCGAGCGCCAGCGCAACCCAGAAGAAATACGAGAGAAAGTTGAGTAGGGCGTCCATACGGTGTCGGGGGAGATCAATATCAGCGTTGAGCAACCAACGAGCGATGTCCAAGTGGTCGTCTACGGTCGGATGTTGGGGCGGCGTTCCAGGCCTATCAACAATTCACGGGTATGTGCTTCAACGCGGTCAGGAAACGGGAACGTGAGCCTGGGAACGCACGGCGACGCGCGCGGCGAAATCTGCTGCGAGGAGGCTGGATAGGTCGTCTGCGCTCTCACTACTTACCTCAACAAGCGCCGATTCGATCAGATGCGGGATATCTGCGAATGCAATCTGGTCGCTTAGAAAAAGCTCAACCGCAGCCTCGTTGGAAGCATTTAGAACAGCCGGCGCGGTTCCACCCGTTCTCAGCGCCTCAAACGCGAGACGTAGGCAGGGAAAACGTTGGAAATCGGGCTCTTCAAAATCCAGGCTTCGAAGCGAAGACCAGTCAACGCGCTCATGCGGAGCGGACCAGCGGTCGGGATACGAGAGGGCGTATTGAATGGGCACCTTCATATCCGGAATGCCAAGCTGTGCTTTTGCCGAGCCATCGACAAACGTGACGAAGGAGTGAATGATGGACTGCGGATGGACGATGACGTGGATACGCTCGGGCGACAGGCCGAACAGCCAGCGGGCTTCAATTACCTCAAGGCCCTTGTTCATCATCGTTGCAGAGTCGATGGTGATCTTGTCCCCCATCGTCCAGTTGGGATGGTTAAGCGCTTCGGCCTTTGTTATCTCGCCAAAGGTCTCGACTGGCCGATTTCGAAAAGGACCGCCAGATGCAGTGAGCGTAATGGATTCGACAGACTCGGCATTTTCGCCAACGAGGCATTGAAAGATCGCGGAATGCTCCGAATCCACTGGGATGAGCGTAGCGCCGTGCTCGCTGGCTAGGCGCTTAACCAGCGCACCGGCAACGACAAGCGTCTCTTTGTTAGCGAGCGCCACAACCTTTCCCGCTTCGACGGCGGCGAGCGTGGGGCGAAGCCCAGCTGCGCCTACAATGGCTGCTACAACGGTATCCGTGCGATCGTCGGAGGCTATCTCACACAGACCTTCCATTCCAGCGACGATCCGCGTCGCGCTACCCGCAAGTTCGGCCTTGAGCGACGCGTAATGTGATTCATCGGCGATGCAAACCACTTCAGGACTGAGTTCACGCGCCTGCTCGGCAAGCAATTCCCAATTCGACCCCGCAGCCAATGCTTGAACCTCTAGCCGCTCCGGAAAAAGCTGAGCTATTTCCAGCGTTTGCGTCCCTATTGAACCTGTCGACCCCAGCACAGCCAGTCGCCGGGGGCGGGTAGCTGGGGCTGTGT
>JBBKWZ010000320.1:0-9573 GCA_037969195.1 Rubricoccaceae bacterium
CGACGCGTCTTGCCACCGCTCTTGATCGTACCGCCCGTCGCGTCCTGCACTTTCATAAAGGAGACGGGTCCGGATGGAGCACCACCGCCGGAGAGCATCTCTTTTGATGAGCGAAGCGCTGACCAGTCTGCACCGACGCCGGAGCCGAACTTGAACAGGCGGGCGCTCTCCCCCATCAACTTCCAGATGTCGTCGATGGAATCCTCGACGGAGATAATGAAGCACGCGCTGGCCTGAGGGCGCTGGTAGGGGTCCACCGGCTCGACTTTGTGCGTGTCCGAATTCCAGCCCGAAATCGTTTTGCCACCCGAGTCGTTGACGCCGTACTGGTGGTGCAGGCCCACGTTGAACCACACAGGGCTGTTGAACGCGCCGTACTGGTTGGTGCACAGCCACGTGAGGTCATCGTAGAATCGTTCGCCGTCTTCCTTCGTGGCGAAGTAGTTCTGATCGATGCCCCAGTCGGAGACCGTCCGCGTCACGCGGTGGATAAGTTGCTTTAGCGAGTACTCGCGCTTCCCATCGGCCGGGCTGCCATTGCCCGCAGCGATGTCACCGTAGAAGTACTTCGACGTGACAACGTTGACAGCAAGGGGGCTCCAGCTTGTCGGGAATTCCACGTCCTTCTGCTCAAAGATCGTGTCGCCTTCGTGGTTGCGGATGGCCGCCTCTCGAGTCTCCCATTCCAAACTGTCGAAAGGATGTGCGCCTTCCTGCGAGAACACGCGTTCAATCGATAGTCCGTTATTGGGATCGGCTGAACTGCCGTCCGGAGAAAAGAGAGGCGTAGCCTTGTCCGTTGCCATATTTCCAGAAGTGGTGTGGGTGAGATCGCCAATTAGGCGATCAAATAGCGCTAAAACCCGCTGCGCCCACTTCCGTAATCCTCTGCCGCCTTTTGTAGTTTGGGCGCGACCGGGGATACTAATAAAGGAAAGTTCCGACCGGAGCGCAAGCGCTTTTTTCCACACGATATCCCCGTTTTCAAAGAGGATGTTGGCTCGTGTGGATTACTTCATCATGCTGCTTCCTCCGCAGACAAAGTGCAGCCTATCGCTGAATACGAGGGTCGTTATTGCGATCTGAACCGAACCCGCGCTTCTCGCAGCCTCGTCGCATCATTGCGCGAGTCTGAGCGCCCAAAGCCGAATTCAGCTAACCCGATAAGGAAAGACCTATAAACGATACCCGTTATTGCAGTGTCAACGGGCCACCCCTCCACTTAGAATTCCTCGTCGTCGATCAGGTCGTCATCTTCCTCATCATCGTCGTCGATGATTGAGTCGAAGTCATCGTCATCATCGAGGTCGTCGTCATCAAAGTCGTCATCGTCGTCCCCAAACGAATCATCATCGAGGATATCGTCTTCGAAGTCCTCGTCGTCGTCGGGCCCGTTGTGCATGAGAAAAGATGTCATGGGGACAAAGGTTGGGGGAGCGAGGCTCCGAAGTGAGACAGCCAATGCCCTCAAAGAGAGCAGCGCTAAAATTTGGGCACATGTTGGCTTTTAATGCAAGCGCTTTTTGCATTTGGGGAGGCTAGAATTTCTCTGGAAGGGCACGCCGAACAGGCGGTTTCCGTGGGATCTCCGTGCTCCGCTCCGTATTTTCGGCCCCAGATTCTCCAGAATTCATAATCCTATGTTCGACAACGAACGCAGCGCCTATCCGCACCCCGACGAGTTCAAGGTGATGCGCCCCGAGTACCTCGACCCTGAAGAAGACGAGGACGATGTCATTGCGATTATCAACATCGCGCCCTTCAAAGTAACTGGCAACAGTGCCACGCGGGCAGGCGCGCGCCGCGCCGCGCTTTACGAAGCGGCGAAGACGTACCACAACTACCATCCTTCATACCGCGTTGAGAGCCCGTTCCCGGATGAGTTCACAGACCCGACTGGTGTGACGTGGAAGCGAAATGCCGAGCACCTTCGCGACAAGTACGGCGACTACGAGTTCACCGGAGAGGACGGCGAGGACTACGCGGACATCGACCAGATGCTTCTCTGGGATGTGCGCCCCGCCACGGCATAGACCAACAAGTGGGCAATCCGCTCCTCAGCCGTAACATGCACGCCGCATCCGAGCTAATCGGGTGCGGCGTTTTCTTTTGGACCGCCAACGACAGACCGACGATAGCTGAGAACCATGATTCGATTCCGCTCCCTCCTTCCGCTCCTACTACTTCTTGTCGTTTCCGGTGCGCATGCACAAAGCGACGTCGTCAGTGCTGGCCCGATGCTTGGGCCAATCACACACAGAGAGGCAACGGTTTGGGTGCAAACCGTGGAAGCAGCTGAAGTGCAACTCCGTTACGCCGTCACTGCAACGCCATCGGAAAGCGGTGCTCCTCGAGCCCTTTGGATCGAAACCGAACCAATCTTGGTGAACACCGCCAACGATCACATCGCCACGTTCCGTCTTACGAATCTGGTGCCAGGTTGGACGTATGCCTATCACGTTCTGGTAGACGGAGAGGAATACCACAAGCCTTATCCCTTCTCCTTCACAACGCAGCCACTCTGGCAGTGGAGGACGGATCCGCCGGCGTTTACAGCCGTCCTGGGATCGTGCAACTATGTGGCCGACGAACCTTACGACCGTCCGGGTAATCCGTATGGCGGCGATTACGAGATTTTCGAGACGATGGCAGGTATGGGCCAGGACCTCAATCTCTGGCTCGGCGACAACGTGTACTTCCGCGAGGTGGACTGGTGGAGCCCTGAAGGTCTCGCGTATCGGCACCGCCACGACCGCGCACTGCCCGAAATGCAGCAGTACTTGGCTACCGCACCCAATTACGCCATCTGGGATGACCACGATTACGGCCCGAACGACTCCGATCGCTCCTACATCCTGAAGGGCGAAGCGTTGGAATTGTTCGGGCGTTATTGGCCCAATCCTTCCTACGGCCTTCCGGATACGCCCGGCGTCTTCTACAATTTCCTCTTCGCCGACGTCGAGTTTTTCATGCTTGACGACCGGTACCATCGCACGCCCAATAGAGCGCCGGAAGATCCAAACGACGACACTGTTCTCGGTTCGGCGCAGTTGCAGTGGCTGTTGGACGCCCTGCAAGCCAGCTATGCGCCGTTTAAGGTTGTGGCGATGGGCGGCCAATTCCTGAACCCAAACGAGGTGTACGAGACTTACGCAAACCTCGCCCCCGCCGAGCGGCAGTACATCTTGGATGAGATCGAGCGCCGCGACATATGGGGTGTACTGTTCCTCTCAGGCGACCGGCACCATACCGAGCTCGACCGCATGGAGCGTGAAGGCACCTATCCGCTCTACGAGTTCACGTCCTCCCCACTGACCGCGGGCGCCGCAACCAATCCCCGCGATTCGACAAACGTCTACCGTGTGGATGGAACGCTCGTAACGGGTCAGCGCAACTTCGGGACGATGACCGTGGAAGGTGAACGGACTGACCGAATGATGACGCTACGAACCTACAGCACTACGGGCGGGTTGCTCTGGGAGCACCAGATTCGCGCGAACGATTTGAGGAGGCCAAGGGAACAGGACTAGCGCCTACACTTCGTCATCCTGACGTCCTGGGGAATGCTATTACACCCCCGCCTTGTCCAGCACCACTGCCGGTTCCAACGCGCGCACAAACACCGTATCGCCCGGCGCGAAGGGCTCGCGGTTGTGGGTGTGAACGAGGCAGTCTACTGGACCAACTTGCACGCGGTAGGTGATGTCGTGCCCCTTAAACGAGCGTTCCAGGACTTTCGCTTCCATCGCATCCGGGTGGTCCGCCGTTGGCCGGATTGAGAAATGTTCGGGGCGAATTGCCACGAGGACCATGCCCTCCGCCGGACGGTGGAGCGTCAGCTTACCAAGCACGGACTCTGCCGTCGTTCCATGCGCGTGTGTAAGCACAAGATTGGTCTGGCCCATGAACTGAGCGACGAAGAGCGTGCGGGGGGTCATGTAGATTTCTTCCGGCGTGCCGATCTGGTCGATGCGACCACTTTGCATCACCGCAACGCGGTCGGCGAAGAGCAACGCCTCCTCCTGATCGTGGGTGACCAGCACGGCCGTTATCCCTTCCTCTTTCAGAATAGCACGCACATTGTCACGCATCTCGTTTCTGAAGTAGGCGTCGAGGTTGGAGAAGGGTTCATCCAACAAAAGCAGTCGTGGGCGCGGAGCCAGGGCTCTAGCCAAGGCAACGCGTTGCTGCTGGCCGCCTGAAAGCGCGTGCGGAAGCCTCTCCTCAAACCCCTCCATTCCGACGAGTTTGAGCACTTCGTCCGTGCGTTCCTGCTTCGTCGCAGGTTTCTCCTTGCGCAGTCCGAACGCGATGTTTTGCGCAACGGTAAGGTGCGGGAAGAGCGCGTAGTCCTGAAACACAAATCCTATCCCACGCTTTTCGGGAGTCACGAAAACACCGTCACCAGCAAGGAGCCGCCCGTCAAAACTGATCGTTCCCTGATCCTGCCGCATGAATCCGCCGATCAGCCGCAGCGCGGTTGTCTTCCCGCATCCACTCGGGCCCAATAGTGCAAACAGCTCGCCGTCCTCAACTTCAAACGACAATCCGTTCACGACCGGCATTGCGCCGTCGCTAAACGTCTTGGACAGGCAGGATATGTTGAGGATGGGGGAAATCAGCCGAAGGGTTTGAGCGAACGATTCCGATCATCGCGCAGAAGAAGCCAAACGATAATGGAAGACGTGGCCATCAATACTAGCGCATACGGCGCGGCAACGCTGAACAGTGACTCCCCGGCGGCACCCCAGACTCCCATGGCCAGAGAGCGGAACCCGATCGGAGAAAGCAGAAAGGTGATGGGGAGTTCCTTCAACGCCGACAGAAAAACGAACGCCATGCTGACGCCGAGTCCTCCGCGTAACAGAGGGAACGTGCCGTCGAAGAACGCCCGGAGTGGAGATCGACCAAGACTGCGTGCTGCTTCATGAATCCGGGCAGGTGCTTGATACAGCGCGCTGCGAACGGGTCCGATAGCCTCTGCGAGGAAATGCAGCGCGTACGCAATTATCAGAAGACCTAGCGACTGATAGAGAAATGGAGCCGTCCGAAGCGTGAAGAAGATGAACGCAAGCGCGAAGGCAAGCGGTGGCGTTGCGTAGCCGAGATAGGCGATGCGTTCTGCCACACGAGATCGTTTGGATGGTTTTCGTACGCCCAGATAGGCGATGGGAAGTGCTAGTGCCACCGCAATGAAGGCGGCGGGCAAAGCAGCGCTACATGAATCAATCAACGCATGGAGGAGGTCGTTCCAGTGACTTCGCTGGGTACCGCGCCCAAGCCAATGCAACACGGTGATCACGGGCAAGAGGACGCCTGCTGAACCCACCAACCCGACGAAACCATAGGCCGGAATCCTCCAGCGCCCTAACGCACTCATTTGGGAGTGCCGCGCTGCTCCAGAACCCGTGCGCTCGTAGCGTCGACCTTGAACAAGCCGCATTTCAAGAATCAGGATCGCTCCGGTCACTGACAGAAGCATCAGAGCCAACCATGCCGCATAAACGCGATCGAATGCGGCCGCGTACTGGAGGTAGATGGCGTAACTGAAGGTCTCAAAACGCATCAGCGAGACTACGCCGAAATCGCCCAGTACGTGAAGGGCGATGAGCAATCCCCCCGCAAAGAATGCCGGTCGCAAGTGGGGAATGACGACGTACCGCGCAACTTCTCGGTTCGAATAACCGAGCGACCGCGCGGCGTCCTCCAACGACGGGTCGAGGCCTAGCAAGGCGGCCCGAAGGTTTAAAAAGAGGTACGGGGACGTGTAAAGGCTCAGGGCCAGCCACGCGCCTACATATCCACTCGGTCGCGGCAAGTGCATCGCCGAAAGCAATCCGGAAGTTCCCGTGGACGCCATTAACGCGTAGGCCATGACGTAGCCTGGCACCGCCAGAGGCAGAACACCGAGAAGCGTAAGGAATCGCTTCCCCCTGATATCGGTCCGTGCTACCAGCCAAGCCAGGGGAAACGCGATCACCGAAGTGAGGACGAGGACACCCGCTGTAAGACCGAGCGTGTTACCCAGCAATCGGGCGTTCCGGGCGCGAAAGACGAGCCTCGAGAGCTCGCTCGCATCTCCTTCGAAGGCGCGAACGACGAGGTAGCCCAACGGAACAAGTACGCCTATAGCCACGAGCAACGCTGGCCCCCAGAGGTACCAGCGAAAATCTCGGAGACCGGGTGCGACGCTCATGGTCGGGCGCGTTGCCTAGAGCAGCCCTTGCTCGCGCAATAGATCAAGCGAGCCTTCCAGATTGCGGAGGCCTTCGAAATCGAAAACAGGGCTCAGCGCCATCGCCTCGTCGAACTGAAGAAGGTGCGTCGGCACAACCGTTCCGCGAATAACGGGATACTCGTGAACCTCTCCAGCGGCGAACGCCTGGGCTCCGGGCGACAACAGGAAAGTCAGGAATCGCGCAGCGGCTGCGTTCTGGTCAGAGTTGGAGAGGATGCCAGCGCCCGTTACGAGGGCCAAATTCCCAACATCACCAGCGGCAAAGTGGTAAGTCGCGAGGGAGGCGTCAGCGTGTCCTTCTCCCTCCTCGTGCTCTTCCTCCTCCTCTTCGTCCTCATGCTCACCCTCTTCTCCGCCGTACAAGACGCGAGCAACATAATAGTGATTCGTCAGCGCCACATCTATCTCACCAGCTTCCAACGCTTCAAGCATGGGCGTGTTTGAGGCATAAGCGTTGGGATCCAGAGACTTCATGCCCTCTAACCATGTTGCGGCAGCCTCTTCGCCTTGCGTCTCCCGAAGTGCCGTGATGAAGTCGATGAACGACGAATAGGTCGGCGTCCAGCCAATGCGACCTTGCAGATCGCTCATGCCCGGGAGTTCGAGGACGCTTGCAGGCAGTGTTTCGACATCTACGGTTTGGGGATTGTAGGCCAACACGCGAAAGCGGCTCGTAACGGGCGTCCAAAGTCCACTGGATGGGACGAACGCCTCCGGTTTTTGGAGGATGGAATCGGGCAATGCAACGAGCAGTCCAGCATTCGAGGCCGCTCCGAGAGCACCGGCAGAGTTTGCCCAGAAGATATCCGCCTGGCTGTTTTCACCCTCTTCCTCTAATGCAGCGAGGAGCTCGGCGTCTGTGCCATAGCGGACTTCCACGTTCAGCCCCGTTTCTGCGCGAAACATCTCCACGAGGGGATCTACAAGAACATCCCGACGCCCTGAATAAATAACAAGGGTTCCCTCGTCACCATCCGGCGCATCAGTTTCTGATATACAGGCGGCGAACGGGAGGAGGAGAAGGAGGACCAGAAAAGCGATCAGGGAGCGCATATCGTGGATTCAATGGTTGTTTAGACTCGATCCAGATAGTACGCAAGCCCTCGTTGATGCGCGGTGAATTCCTTCTGACGCGCTGGCGAGAGCACTACCGTCCCCGCACCAAACGAAGCGTTGCCGTTTGCCCATCGGCCGTCAAGCGCGCGACGTAAATGCCGGGCGAAAGTGAGGACGCTTCCACCAAAACACGATGGGTGCCCACCGTCTGGAACGCATTTTCCACGACCGCGACACGCCGCCCGAGCATATCAATCAATTCCAACCGGACGGGGCCAGGTTGACTCAACGAGTAAGCAATCGTGGCGCTTCCGGTAAATGGATTGGGAAAGGCGGAATCGAGCGAAAAGTGTTGTGAGGGCATTCCCGGCTCAGCCGCAACTGGCTCAGGCTGAAAAGCGAATCGGGCATAGACGGGTAGATGGTCTGACGTCGTACTCGTGTAACTAGGGATTGCCGCGATGAGGTCGAAAAAGTGATCAGTCGAATTGGCAACAAGGTCATTGCCGAACGTCGAAGACGCCACCATGTGGTCGAGTACCGAACCATTTGAACAACCCGAATTTGAGCAGTACGTGTATTTGTCGTTTACAAATCCCGGCATGTCGAAGTCTTCCGTAATGAAGAAGTAGTCGTCATCATCAAGGAAATTCCGATAGGGTGATGTGCGGTTCAGGTAGATAGAGAGGATCAGTTCATCGTTGAAATCGCCAAGCACGAGGACGTTGGCGCCAATGCTCTGAAGATTGTCGGTGTAGTTCTTCAAGATTCCTGATGCAGCCACGCGGCGGTTATACGACTCCTCGCCGTCAGGAAAATCGTTGGCTTTCATATGGACATCGATGAAGCGCAATTCCACAGTTGTGTCCGGCAGGATGACGTTGGCTCGCATCTGCAGCGGCGGACGGAACGCAAACTCATACGACGAACTAGTCAGAATTCTGCTGATCTGTTGTGGTTGGATGATGGCCGTTTTCCAGATGTAGCCGTATCCGATGTCGAACGATGTTTCGTCTGCCTGCCAGTGGCCGTCAAAGCCAGTCCCGAGCGAATCAAGTAAGCGGTCGAAGTAGTTTTCAAAATCCATCTCCTGAAGCGCCCAAAGATCAATGTCGGCCTGTCTCATCACAGCGAGGACGTTGTTGAGCTGAAGTCCGTCGTTGCTTGGGCCTGAAGTGGGATTGCCAAAGTGCTCCACGTTCCAGGTGGCAACATCCAACGTTGCATCAGTCCCGATCGTCGGAACCGTTTGAGCAAAAACTGGCGCGGCAAGGAGAATCGCGGCAACCAAACAGGCGAAACGAATCATAGGAGAGGAAAAAGGGATAAGACGCGCAAATGTATGCGGCCAAGGCGTGGGACGCTGTAAACAACGGATTAGTTTTGCCGGACCTTACCGCTACGATGACCGAAATCCCTATCCCATACGAATCCGTTCTTCGGGACATTGGCACCGTTGCCGACGAACTCGGCCTTGAGACGTACCTCGTCGGAGGTGCAGTGCGGGACGCCCTGCTCCATCGGACTACAACTGATCTTGACTTTGTTTCTGTCGGTCCCGGAAGCGGCATTGCCGTGGCCAAGGCGGTAGCGCAGGCTCTAGGGGGAACGACGGCGCACGTTTACAAGAACTTCGGAACGGCAGGCATCCACATCCCGCAACAGGACGCCGAACCGCTGGTACTCGAATTCGTTGGCGCGCGGAAAGAGAGCTACAGCCGCGATTCACGAAAGCCGGTGGTAGAGGATGGGACGCTGGACGACGATCAGAAGCGTCGCGACTTCACGGTGAATGCCCTCGCCATCTCACTCAATGCCGCTCGTTTTGGCGAGTTGGTCGATCCGTTCGGAGGGGTGAGCGACCTTGGCATGGGCCTCCTCCGCACGCCCCTCAATCCAGCCGAAACGTTCGACGATGACCCGTTGCGGATGCTGCGCGCTGCTCGATACGCCACACAGCTTGGCTTCGAGATCGTCAAGGAAGCATTCGATGCCATGACCGACATGGCCGGGCGCATCGAGATCGTCAGCCAGGAGCGAATCACGGACGAACTACTGAAGATTGTCGCTGCGCCAGAGCCTTCGATCGGGTTCAAGATTCTTTACGCAGCGGGACTTCTGGAGATCATCTTTCCAGAGCTCACCGCGCTGGCCGGCGTGGAAATCGTGGACGGCCAGAAGCACAAGGACAACTTCTTCCACACGTTGCAGGTGCTCGACAACCTCTGCGAGGCGCAACGCGATGCCGGGCTCGTCGAAGACGTTGCAGAGGGCAGGAT
>JBBKWZ010000321.1:0-10720 GCA_037969195.1 Rubricoccaceae bacterium
ATTCACATACGGTTGTATCACTGACCCGAACTTGATCCCATACGTGCGACCCGGCGACCCCTGCCCTACCCAACCTGCCTGCTCTATCCTCCCCTAACGGAAATGCAAGAACTGATTGGTCACATCGCTGCCGTAGTCATTGGCGCAACCATCATCTTGATTCTGGCCGTAATTGGATGGCGGGGTCAGCATCACTCGGTCAGCACAGTCCAATATTCGGCTGCCAAGGAAGGCATTCTTGATTTTGCCGAAATAATGGAGGAAGACATTTCAAACATGGGCGCCGGCCGGACGAATGCAACCTTGAAAAACCCGGCGGGCTACGGGGCCTTCACAGGGTCGACGAGCTACAACGTGACTACCGCCCCCTATTCCATCGAATTCTACACATGGACCAATCGGACCTCCGAAATTTCTGACACAACGAACTACGGCAATCGGGTAGAGTACCGATGGGATTCCGTAGGTACCGCTCAGGTATTTGAGCCGATCACGGGTAGTTACGACACGGTACCCACGTACTTAATCGAGCGGTATGTAAACGGTACGGCCGATGGCAGCAGCATCGACACGATCACTGACTTTCAATTCGTTTTATACACTGCTGCAGGAACGGAATTAACGCCGGCAGCCATATTGGGCAATCCGTTGCTCTTGAACCAGGTTTACACGGTGGAAGTGTCGGTTCGGGCAGTTTCGCCGCTTGGAGGCGGCGACGGCTATCGAGACACGCAGGACTCGGCGCTGCGCTATGAGGTTGATCAGACGCGATGGAGCAGGATGTTTCGACCGGTAAACCTCGCACGTGTATATTCTTAACGCCCTTCCCCAAAACGCTACATCGGAGGTCCCGTCATGGGCCAATACACTGTCCTTATCGCTATTGCGGCTATCATATTTGGTGCAGTTCTCCTATTCAATGCACAACTTTCTGCCGGAGAAGCTGACGAAGAGCTAGGTGCCTACCAAGTAGATCGCTTCGCACGAGAGGCCGCTCTTGTCGGACTCAAACGCGCTGAGCGAAACCTGGCAAACGACACCGATGGTTGGGCCATATGGACGACAAGCCCTTCCACAGCGCAGACACAGTATGGCGTCCCCACGACGGCATTTGCTGGTGGTACGTACGAAGTCGCTATCGATAGCTTTACGTACGGCGCTGGCCCCTCCGATCCTGACAAGGTTTGGGTTACGGCCACGGGTACTTATGACGGGTGGGATCCTGGGTCGAGCACGAATGCCACGACCAATTATATAGTGAAAGCTGGGTACGAAACCGGCTTGACGGACATTGGAGTGCCGCCTGGATTTCGAGATGCAATCCAGACGGAAGAGGACCTGACGATTCAGGGCAATGGCTGTGTCAGCGGAGGCGTCCACGCCAACGGCGAACTCGATACCAACGGTGGCGCCTTCGATGTGCTGGGCGAGGGCACGTACACGACATCAGAAACTGTGGGTGACCCCGGCGGCTTCTCTAATGGCGTTACACAGACGGATTCGGTTTTTATTCCGACCACGCCAATCCCCCCGTCTGCCACTACACACACAATCTCCGGTAATCTGACGCTCAACGCGTCGAACGCCCCCGCCGCGGGCACGACGATATCCGACGGCTGGTTTGGCGTTACGGGGCATGGAGGTGCAGGCGATGCGTACGTCCTCTATGTTGACGGCAACCTTGACATCAGCGGTTCGGTCTATCTGATTGGCTACTCCGCGATTTATGTCAATGGAACGGTTACCATCGGAGGAAACTCAACGATTTCTCCGGTTCCGGCTGCTGCGGGGCTCCCGCCTGTCACGGCAAACATGTCCTGTGCGGAGCGTATGGCGGTGATCCAAACATGGTCGAACGCGAATCTTCCAAACGGATCTCAATTGGGCATTTTCGCGCAAGGCGACATAATAATGGGTGGGACTACCAATGTTGTTGCTCACCTGACAACTAACGCGACATTCCGCTACTCAGGTGGTGGTAGCGCAAGACGACTCATCATAGGTGGAATTACAGCCCAGAACGACCTGACGCTCTCTGGAAACACCATGGTTTACTACACGGAGCCATCCGGAGAAATTGAGGTCCCGGGGAGCAATCAACTCGTACCTGAGGGCGTCCGCCTCATATCGTATAGGGAGTGGGCTGTCCGGCCTTGAGCCGGTCGCAGTTTTTTTGCCAGGGCTCTACGTAAGGTCATCGTCTCAATAGGATGCATATGGCTTCTTCGTCTCATTCCTTTCACTTGAAGAACCTCTGCGTCCACATTCCGCGACATATCTGGCACTAATAGCCCAACCGTTCAAAACGGGCCCATTACTGAGCCTTGCATATTAGTCGAAATCCGGGACTTGAATGTCTCCATCTATCATTTGCGCAAGTCTCCCCCTCTGCACGCCAATTCATAAACTCCACGACTGTTGAGTTCAGCTATACCATCTTTACCGGTTTCCGATGCGTTGAGCAACGAACCCCGCGTTCCCCATACCAACGGTGACGTTGCGTCAGAATTAGCTCCGGTCCGACTCCCTGAGACGTATGACCGGATTATCGCTAAGGTCCCTGCGGAAATCGAGGGCCCCGAACGCGTACGGTGGTTTGCTGGCCAAATAAATGCGCTGCCGCTTGAGGACAGGAATGCCGCGAGGACTTCGTACGAGAAACTCGTTCACAAGATGATTGAGCTCAATGCCTCGGATCTTGATCTGGGCGGGCCGGCAACGAACGCCCGAGTTTGGTATCGCGTCGATGGCTTCAAACGTCCCCACGAAGAGATGGGCGTCATCGAACAGGATCGAGCCACTCTTATGATCCTGAGCCTGCTGACGCACGTGCAGCAGGAACAGCTACTGGAGAAGTTCGCGCTCGACTTTGGCTACGCATTGGTCGAGCACGTTGAAGGAGAGCCTGATCGCCGTTTTCGAACGACGGTTTACTACGACAACCAGCACCTCGCTCTCTGTAAACGCATGCTTGCCTGGAAACCGCGGAGCCTTCATTCTCTGGGCTTCCATCCTGCCATCGAGCAGGGGTTCATGTTCCGGCACATCCGAGATGGTATAACGCTTTTCACGGGTGTGACTGGCTCGGGCAAGAGCACCTCCCTCGACGCTATTATCAACGCGAACAACGACGATTTTGAAGGCCATATCCTAATCGTGGCACAGCCGCTGGAGTACATCCACACGTCTCGGAAGTGCATCGTGCGGCACCGCGAAGTGGGCACCGATGTCCTCTCCTTCAGCGATGGAATGGTGCAAGGCCTACGCCAGGATCCCGATATTGTCGTCGTCGGCGAGATGCGGGACGCCGATACAATCTCCACGGCGATGGAAACGGCAGATACGGGCCATAAGGTTTTCTCCACGCTGCATACGGGTTCTGCAGTAGAATCTATTGAACGCATCATCGCGGAATACCCGCCCATTGAGCAAAGCCGTGTGCGTCACCGCCTGGCTGATGTTCTTCGGTGCGTCGTCTCGCAAAAGCTTTTGCCCGCTGTCGGCGGCGGCCGGGTCCTGGCGAAAGAAGTTCTCTGGATGACGCCTTCGTCTCGCGCAGCGATAAAGAATGGCAACATTAACGAGATTTACCAGATGATTTGGCAGGGCAGCGAGCATGGCATGATCACACTCGAACAAGACCTTACAAGACTGGTTGAGCTCGGAGATATTTCGACTGAAGTTGCTCTCGATTACGCAAACAACAAGCGTCGCTTCGTGTCGCTACTCCGTTAACGATTTTCTCCCTTCCGTTCCCTACATCAATTCCGGCCATGAAAAAGACGAAACGATCGTTGTCTCGCCGACGAACGCCACAAGCACAGGCTCTGCGAGGCGTGCTTGGCGTGAATGTCACAACGGACACAATCGAAGCTGCACTTCTTCATCGCAAGAGCGATCGGATTGTCGTGGCGCACCGCTTCACCAGGTCGCGAGCGATGACTGCGCACCTTGCTGGCGCAGGCAATCTCGTGGCAGCACTCCCTGGTTTAAAGACCAGCGAGGACGCAGACTACACCCTTCAAGTTGGCGACGGAGCGAACGGCTCGACGGATTTCTTGCCTACTGAAATCTCGGAGATTGGGTCGAAGAAAAGCGGAACTTCACTAGCTCAGGAGATCGCGAAGAATGCGAGAACGCACCCCTTCGCGTCCCAGCTAAAGGAAATCTTGCAGGAATGCAAGACGTTGGGTTATGGCCGAATTGAATTAGCGTTTTGCACGAGCCCACCTGATGTGAGTTATGTCGAGCTGAAGCTTGCAACGACCCCCCAAAGGTCCAAATCGCGAAACAAGAAGAAAGGCGCCGACAGCGGGCTCTCTGAATCAAGTTCGGATGAGACCGGAAGCCTGGCGATCGAGACGAGCGTCCCGCTGAGCCAGACGGATCGAAAGCGACTACTTCAGATGCTTCCTGAGCACCATCCGGGCGTCATACAGGAAGAAATAGTGGCATTCGTCCCGTTGGTTTCACCGGCAGACTATCGACGGGTGTTGGCGATAGTCAGCGAACCTACCGAACCTGTGGCGTCCACTGTGAAGCTGCTTCGTGAGCAGGCACTGGGCTTGGTGCCGACGCCAACTTTGCAGAATTCCGAAGCCTCTACGTATGCGAGTCTTTTTGCTCAGAAAGCAAAATCAGATCCTTCTGAGCGCTCCGCATTAGTCCGAGTAGGATCAGAGGACACCCTGGTTTTGTTTTTTGAAGGCACTGCGCTGTCGCACGTAGATCGATTGAGATCACTGAGTGTCTTCGACCTCCCGGAAACCGTTTGTAGTCGCGTCATTCTTCAGCAGGACGAGAACAAGATTCGTGACCTGGACTCGGTCTATCTCGTCGATGGGCGTCAGTCCGACAAACTGCTCAATGCCTTCCGCAGCTACTTCCCTGATGCAGCCGTCGCGCCTCTGACAAGTCTTCTCGCAGACGACGAGCTCGATCTGTTGGAAACGCCGGATGAGCAATCACGTAGTGCCCACGTTTCGGCCATTTCAGTGGGCTTGGCTGCATTGGAGCAGTGGCCGCAGGCCTTTGATGTCAATCTATTATCGAAAGACCTTAAAAAGAAGCAACGAAGGCGCTACGGCGCAACGTGGCATACCGTCGCCGCTGGCGTTCTTCTTGTCTGTGTTTCCCTGATTGCATTTGGTCGATTCTCCGTGGCGCAAAAGCAAATCTCGTCCGAGCGAGAGGAGTTTCGCCTCAATCCTCCAACTCTCCCGTCAGAAAATCCAGACCTGCTTCAGGTCCGCGTAGACAGCCTCGCGAATGCGTACGCCACGTATACGCGTGCCCTAAATGTCTTGGATTCGCTTCTGGTTGGCAGTGATCAATGGGTTCAAATGCTGTCGAAAGTCACAAGGACTGTCTCAAGTTCAGGCAGAACGTGGCTTACGAAATGGACTCCAGAAAGCGGCATGTTGCGACTGAACGGTAGTTCGCTTTCGCGTCTTAGCATCGTAGAGCTGTCTCGCCGGTTGGATGCAGCGATTGAACAGGTTACCTACGAAGACATTGGGAATCAGCGGGTCTACAGTTTCGAAATGCTCACTGTGATCCCGTCCGAGCTACCGCAAGCTGCGTTGTATTTGCGAGGCGAAATTCCCGATGATTTCGAAGAAAGCAGCCTCGTGCTCCACGCATCGCCACCGATCGGCTCGACGCCCCATACCCACTAGATCCTTTGGCAGCCCTCCCCAACGCCTCGGACATTAACCCGATTTTATCATGAGTTCCAGCATCACGGTAACCTCGATCCTTCTTTTGCTGACTTTATTCGTCGGCGGAGCCAGCTATTACACGACGGATGTTGTTCAGTCGGATCAGCTTCAAGTCCTTGAAGACTCCCGAAAGGTAGCCGAATTGACCAATGCCCGTGTGGAAGACCTGCTTGTCCGTGAGGCGGAATCATCTGAGCTCGCCGACGCAGCCATAAACCGCTGGTATGCCCGCTATAAGTACGTTCCAGACGAGCTGGACACGGCGGACATGCTCGAGTACGTGGAAGGGCTCACACGCACCGGCTTTGAACAGTTCGACATGCATTTAGTCGGCCGAACGGCAAACGCTGATCTTAGTACGTACACATTCGAGGTCACTGGATTAGGTAATTACTCGTCTCTCTACCACGTGATCTGGCATCTGGAAAACAACCGCGAGTTCTATAGAATCAATAGCCTTGCAATCGAACACGTTGAGCATGTAAAGCAAAACGTTACGACGAATACAGAGAGCAGACGTGGGATGGCGAGTTTCAAGTTCACGCTGCTGGCATATTTTGCTGGTATCGATGGCCTCAGTGCGCCCGCAGACTCCCTCCGCCCAATACCATTGGGCCTTTTCTCGGTCGAGTTCCCCAACCGAGACATCTTCAATCCGTTGATCCAGCCGCCCGTTGTCACAGCCGCCGCATTACCGACGAATACGGAAGGCTTGCTCGATATTGAAAAGGCCACACTAGTTTCCATTGTTGGGCTCGAAGCCACGTTTGAACATGGAGGCCAACGGCACGCCGTTCACGTGGACGACAGAGTGTATCTCGGAAGAATTGTCGAGATCAATCCTGCTACTTCAACAGTGAGGGCTCGGCTTGTAAAGGGCAATCGCGTCGAGATGATCACTCAGCGCGTTGGCGAAGAGGAAGCTTTCCGTCGCGCCCTGGGAGATGTACAACTTGATGCAGCTACTACCGATCCGTCGGCTGCCACCGATCCATTGCCTGACAATTGATGCCATGAGGTGTGATTCTTGAACATGCCTTTCGTCTTAACCCAACTACCTTCCTTACCGATACCAGACGGGCACTTATCTACTGCCTGGTATCGGCGTGGTTCAACTTCGCCCCCTATTCGAGAGCCCGAAGGCCGTTCGTCCAGCGGTGCTGTTGCTTTGCCTGGCGACGCACGCGCTGCTGAAAGTGTTGTTCTTCAGCACGTTTTTTCAGGTTCATCTGGCTGGGAACGTATTCGCAAAATCCCAAGGACTGATTTCGCCAGTCCTTCTCGCCGCGGGCGTGGAATGGATTCTGCTCGTGCTTGTCGTGATGGTTTTGATCGGCAATTTGGGACTAGAGGACATCGGATTGAACCGAGACCATGTGATTCCCGCACTCATTGTAGTCGGTGTTCTTTGGATGTCTGTGCAGTTGGGGGCTGCAGCACTCGTCGGGATAACGGATGGTCAACTGGCGCTATCCGCAACTCATTCATGGCTTCTTCCGCTAGAGGCCGCCGGCGAAAGACTTCAGGCCGTATTTGGAAGTGGACTAATAGAAGAGGTGATCTACCGCGGCTTCCTTCTTTCGCAGGTGTATTTCCTCTTTCTACGCAAGAGCGATTCACCGCAAATCGCACTGGTGGCAGCGATCACATTTTCAGCTCTCTACTTTGGAGTGAACCATATTCCAGCCGGTTTGAGAATGGGTTTGAGCCCGATGGACCTCTTCGGCTACATTGGTCACGTAACGCTGGTTGGAGTGTTGTTCGCAACGCTCTTCGTGCGCACGGGAAACCTATTGATCGCTGCGGGAGCCCACGCATTGCTCAACGATCCGATGGCACTGATTCACGTTCCTGTGGATCCCGCGTTAATCACACTAATTGCCGTGTCCGTACTCCTTTTGGGATGGCCTATGATGAGTCGGCACTTGGGGCCAAGGTTTGCGATGGCGACGTTGCAAGGACAGCCAGCCATCTAGCGGCAATTCGAAGAAATAGTGGTTCCCAACACGCTACGGAGGCCTGTTGATGAACGCTACGTCAATTTGCGAGACGAAAGCGTGTGGGTGGATCGTCAAATCCACGACCGCGCTCCTCTTACTGTCTCTGCCTCTCATATTAGGTGAGCATCAGACAGCGGAAGCGATTCCACGGAGAACGCCCATCGCACTCGGCTCATCGTTGTCTTTCGAGACGGGGTTGACGATTCGGGCGAGAAGGCTTCCACCCAACGCGGAAACTCTAGCCTTTTCAGGCCTGTGGTTCGACGAAGGGCCTTCAGAGCCGTTCGGATTTGAAGGCCGTGGCCTCGGCATTCGCCTAGCCCAGAAAGCGGGCCTGTCGGAGGCCTACGAAGTATTCCACGAGGTATCACGTTTCGGAGATACACGGCTGGTTTCGACTCTGCCTAACCATCGAACTAAGCCGATAAGTTCCTCCCGATTGGATGGCATTTTCGACACTCCACTATGGGACCTTAGACGTCCCTCGCAGCCGGACTTATTGAGTCAGTCTTCAGATCCTGAATGGGGGTATCTCCTTCCAATCGTCCGTTTTGATGTCGAAAATCAGAGTCGGCAGAGTGTCCAGCACCTCCGCTTTCCTCCCATCTACGCCGACGCGTTGGCTATTTCACTCGGCAATTTACTGATCGGAGGAATTGACTATGTTGACCCACTTGCCGTAGGCGTCCCCCTTTTGCAAGTATCGGGTTACCAGAATCTCAATATCTCGCCCCACTTTCAGGTCCGGGATTTTTCGACACACGACGGAGCCCCTTACGCTCGAATTTCCCCGAACCTGGTGATGGGCCTGGAGCGCGTCTTTGAAAACTCAGGTCCGATTCGAATCATCTCTGGTTATCGCCACAAGCGTTACAATGCTTCAGTTAAGGGCGCCTCTGAAAGCAGACACATGGCCGGCCAGGCGGCAGATATCTGGTCGCCCACCAAATCTTCCCTTTACTTGGCGCGCCGAGTTGTTGACGCGATGGGCTGCGGTATCGGGCTCGGTCTCGGGCGCAATACCATTCACGTAGATGTGCGCGGAACGCTCGCAACCTGGACGTACCCGGGCGCACCTTTGAGCGAGCAGGCCTTCGACAATTGGATACGTATGCTGTGTAGCGGTCAGTCCTCCACTCTACCCATCCTTGCCGCGCAGATCGATTGGCTCATCGGGGACTCAACGGAGGTTCAGGATTATTGGGACACAAAAGACTGGGACCCCGATACCTGGATCAGGCACATGCAACGTGAGCTGGCTGAGTTTGCGAGCAACGCATGGTTCCGTGAGGGCCCCGGCCTGGTTGTTATCAATATGACGCGGGGCGTCCCATCTCTAGAACGCGGAATCAACGATTTCGTACGTTACGCCCGGGTCCGGTCGGAAGAGGTATCTGATCTCGAATTAAGCTCGATGATTGATCGTGTGGCCAGTCATGACCCATTGCGGTACTTCGTCTATGTTGTGTATTTGGCGGACGGCTCAGTTCTGACAGGCCTCTCAAATCTCGACACGTCGATAGATCGAAGCGAATCAGACTACGCTGTGTCTTCTCCATTATCACCGAGCCCCGAGAGAGAACGGGAAATTGTTTCAGGAAGTGAAAGAGCGCCTGCAAACGTATCACTTCAGCAGACCCAACCGACTACAGATCTGGCTGAACAACCGGGCTGGACAATTGTAGTGGCCTCAACCGCCGACCCCTTGGAAGCGGAGAATCAAGCTGAACGATTCGGAGGCCTTCTTGGTCGATTCGATCTTGAAGTCAGGTACAGCGTGCACACCGTAGATAATGTGCCGCGCTACCGGATTACGGCCGGTCACTTCCAAACCGCATCTGCGGCGCGGGATGTTCTTAGGCGAATTCGAGAGTTCGTCCCTAACGACGCGTGGCTCTTGCCGATCAATCCATAGCACGCAGATTGTTCTTACCGCGTCAACTGTCGGTACTTGATGCGATGTGGAATATCAGCAGCGGGCCCGAGGCGAGCGCGCCGATCCTCCTCGTACTCGAAGTAGTTGCCGGGGAACCAGCGCGCTTCGCTGTCTCCCTCGAATGCGAGGATGTGAGTTGCAACGCGGTCGAGAAACCAACGGTCGTGCGAGATAACCACAGCGCATCCCGCGAACTCCAGCAGCGCTTCTTCAAGAGCGCGCAACGTGTTTACATCCAGGTCGTTCGTTGGCTCATCGAGAAGCAGCACGTTCGCGCCTTCTTTCAACATTTTGGCAAGATGGACTCGGTTGCGCTCGCCGCCAGATAGCTCACTTGTCTTCTTCTGCTGGTCCTGACCTCCAAAATTGAACCGCCCGACGTACGCCCTGGCGTTTACCTCGCGGGGCCCCAATTTGATGAACTCCGCCTCACCCGCAATCTCCTGAAATACGGTCTTGCTAGGATCCAGCGGCCGATTCTGATCGATGTAGCCAAGTTGCACGGTGCTTCCGACGGTGAAGGTGCCTTCGTCCGGTTGTTCATCTCCAATAATCATCTTGAACAGCGTAGTCTTGCCGGCCCCGTTGGGACCGATAATGCCTACAATTCCACCCGGCGGCAGGCTGAACGTTAGGTCCTCGTACAAGAGGTTTTCGCCGAATGCTTTGGAGACGCCCTTCGCCTCCACGACCACGTTTCCGAGGCGCGGACCCGGTGGGATGTAAATCGTGATGTCCTCGTTGCGCTTCTCCTGTTGGGCTGCGAGCATCTGCTCGTAGTTGGTGATGCGTGCCTTGCTCTTTGTCGAGCGGCCTTTGGGATTCATCCTCACCCACGCAAGCTCCTCCGCCAGTGCCTTTTGCTGCTTGCTGGCCTGCTTCTCCTCAATGGCAAGACGGCCATGCTTTTGCTCCAGCCAGGAAGAGTAGTTGCCTTCGAATGGGATGCCCTGGCCCCGGTCGAGTTCGAGTATCCAGCCAGCGACGTTATCAAGGAAGTAGCGGTCGTGCGTGACGGCGATGACGGTGCCGGCATAGCGTTCGAGGTGACCTTCCAACCACGC
>JBBKWZ010000322.1:0-4713 GCA_037969195.1 Rubricoccaceae bacterium
ATAGCCGTAGGAGCCGTACACGTCGAATGGTCCCTTTTGGTAGGCAAGGTTAAAACCTACGTTTGCTTCCGGACGCGTGCCCCCGCCAAGCGTCAGACCTCCTGACAGACCGCGATCCGGAGCATCTTCCAAAAGAACGATGTTGATAATGCCCGAGAGGCCGTCCGGCTCATATCTGGCCGATGGGTTGGGCATCACTTCAATCCGATCCACATTGTCCGCGCCAATTTGCTTAAGGAAGGAGGCCAGGAATTGTCCGCCGACCGGTACCGGACGACCGTTGATGTGGATCGCAACGTTTCGTCCGCCCCGCAGTGAAATGTTGTCGTCCTGGTCTACCTCTACCGAGGGAAGCGTTTTGAGCGTTTCGAGGACGTTGTCGCCTGATGTGATTGGCTGATCGGCCACATTGTAGATCGTGCGGTCGGCACGCTGCTCAATGAGCTCGCGCTGCGCCTCCACCCCAATTTCTCCCAGGAGTTCACTCGAAACTTCTAGGCGGATCTCGCCCAAATCCGCGGCAGGACCCATTCCAATGGAAACCGGGTGCTTTTGGGTGACATAGCCAACCACGCTAATACGGGCTTCGTAGTCACCTGGTCGAAGAGGTTCAACGCGAAACATTCCCTCGGCATTAGCCGCCGCGCCTGTCACAAAGGACGTGTCTGGCATCAAATACAGGGCGACGGTCGCCTGCGGGATGGGCGCTGCGGTCTCGGCGTCCACGACTGTCCCCGTCAGTGCGCCTCCACTCATCGCACCTTGGCCCATGCCTGGGCGCTGCGCTTGTGAAGGCACAGCGAGAAAGACCGAGAGGGCCAAAAGAGTAGGTAGTCGAAGCATGAGGGATCCAGTCTGAAAGAGTGACGGAGGCAGGATAGACGCGCCAGGAAGTAGGAACTCAGCGAGAGGCACGAACTGCATTTGGGCATTGATGGATTGCACCAAATGACCGATGGGCACATATATCTGCGGGCTCATTGTCGCCTTGCCGTCCTGAACGTGCGAATCCCTTAGCACGTTGCACACCAGTGCCATGAAACGCGTAAAGATTCAGTGACGACTGAACCTTGTTGCATCCACGCCTTGGCACCTACCTATCGATGTCGCCAAGCAACAAATGCTCTCCGATCGGCAGAAACCCAAACCAGACGTGTTCCTCCATCTCACCAGTGCCGAAACGCACAAACAGAACGTGCCATTCGCCCTCGGACTCCCCGTCGCTTTCGTAGCCTTCGATCTCGTATTCGCCGCCGCTTCTAAACAACAACTGACCAATAATCTGGTGCGCATGCTCCACAAATCCTCGCTCATTCGGTCGCGATAGGTCCGCAGGCGCTTTCCATTCGCGCTCTTCGTCGTCACCACGCGCGACTACAAAAGGTGCCAGGGGTTCAAGAGTTGATGCTTCATCCGACGCGATGTCAATCAACCGCTCGAACGAATCAACCACAGAACGAGGCGGCGGAATGGTCTCTGGCCCACCCTCCATGTCCAGGTCAGTGAGTCGGTAGGCACCGGCGACGTCCATGAATGTAGCCATCACATAGTCGGCCATCTCGAGATCGGAGAAAAGGAGTAGATGAAAAACGCCACCGCGCTCCTCCTCGACTCCATAGTTCGGATTGAGGGCCGCGGACTCGGAAGGGAAAAGCGTTCGCGCCAGATCGGTGATGCGCTCTACACGCACCCGGTGGGCCGCTAACGTCGTGTCACACAGGCCAGCAACGGGCCGTTCTTCCCCGGCTTCTATGGGGCATGCGATCAGATTCGCAGTTCCCGATACGCCCTCAGTGTTGGCAGTAGTTAGAAACACATTTAAGGCCTCCGCCGCGCCAGTCGAATCAGGAATTGCCTGAGAAATGGACGGGACAGGCAGCAGTAGGAAGGCGAGAATGATGAAACGCATTGGCGTGTGAATCGGCTCTAATCAGACAAATGTAGGGATTGGAGCCAACACTTTTCGATTATCGAACCCACGGAAGGCTTTAAAGAACGTCGTATGTTAGTGCGTGGTTGTCCCCCCTTCAATGCGCATTCTGTCCTTAATTCTTTTCGCCGGATTCGCGGCGAGCGGTTGTATTCCGTACGCGGTTGGAACCACGGCAGAGACCGCGCCCGTCCGCACCGTCGTGCCAGCCACCGTTGCCCAAGTGGCGATTGGTCAGCCTAATATCAACGCCAATCCAGGCGATCCGGAAGAACGAACTACCGGCTTCTCGTTCGATAACGAAGCACGGTTTGGTTTGGATGAGCGCTCTGAGGCGGGCATTCGACTCGTAGGTAGCAGCGGCCTTGTCGCGACGTATAAGCGTCGCCTTACGCCCAGCGGCCCGAGGCGAATTGCTACCGCTATCATCGTCGGTGGTGGACTCATCGGCCTTGGAAGCCACGCGCATTTCGAAGCCACGCTGGTAGGCTCATGGCCATACAGCCCCACGATGACGCCTTATGGGGGAATGCGTATCCAGCATGAACTCGCACTCGGGAGCGACGACCCGACTCCCAGCCCTGCAATTGGTGCATTTGCAGGTGTTCGGGTCGGTGAACCGGATCTTGGCTTCAGTCCGGAATTGGGCGTGTTCTTCAGTCCGACGGATGCCTTTCTCGAAACGGATTGGGTCGTCGTTCCGTCAATTACTGTTCACGGCGGGCGATTGCTACGGGCGCTGGGCATCGGGTTCTAGGTGAACACATAAGTCAACCACGGAGTGGGACGGTGAAACCGGGGCGATCTTAGGCGGTGTACCCTTTCCAAAACGAATTGCAAAAATGTCTAATCTCCACACGTATCCTTCCGACAGCATCGACGTCACATACAACGTTAAGCGTTGCATTCACGCCGCCGAATGCGTTCACGGTGCACCCAACGTATTCGATCCTAAGCGAAAGCCGTGGGTGGATCCATCCAACGATGATGCAGACGTTGTTGCCCGCGTCGTGATGCGTTGTCCGACAGGCGCGTTGAAGTTTACTCGCAAAGACGATGGAGTGGAGGAACATCCCGATTCCGCGAACTCGGTCTCAATCCAGCCGGATGGCCCATTATTCGTCCGAGGAAGCATTGAATTTGCTGGGCCTGACGGTGAGCGTGTTCGTAGGGAAACCCGTGTAGCACTTTGCCGGTGTGGTCTGTCGAAAAACAAACCGTTTTGCGACAATAGCCACGATGAGGGCTTTTCCGATGGGGCTGCGCTAGGTACGCACAACGCAACCGAACCTTCCGGCGAGATCAGTGCTCTCACCGTTGCCCTTGCCGAAAACGGTCCATTACTGTTCCGCGGTCCAGTTACGATCACAGCAGCCGATGGCTCAACATCGACAACTGAGAAATGTGCGCTTTGCCGTTGCGGTCACTCAAATAACAAGCCATTCTGTGACGGAACCCACAAGGAAATCGGGTTCGTAGCGTCGGGGTGATTTGTTGGAGCAGACCCGAACCGTTGTTGGTCGGTTTCGTTGACAGCGATTAAGCTTTCGAGTCCGAATGTCACGTCTTAAAGAGCTCCAATCCCTCCTCGCTTCGCGCATCCTTATCCTCGACGGTGCGATGGGGACGATGATCCAGCGTCACGCTTTCGCTGAGGAAGATTTCCGAGGCGCGCGCTTTGCGGGCTGGGAAAGCTCGCTCATCGGTAACAACGACCTGTTGAGTCTCACGCAGCCGGCGGCGATTCTTGACATTCATCGGTCTTACCTAGATTCTGGTGCCGACCTTGTCTCCACAAACACGTTCAACGCCCAGGCTGTCTCGCAGGCAGACTACGGAATGGAGGCGTTCGCTTATGAGATGAACGTCGCGAGTGCGCAACTTGCGCGCAAGGCCGCCGACGCCGCGACCTCGGCTACGCCGGATAAACCTCGCTTTGTCGTCGGAGCGATCGGCCCGATGAACAAGACTCTGTCGCTTTCGCCGGATGTCGAGGATCCCGGTTTCCGCGGAGTCACGTTCGATGCGGTGCGGGACGCGTATTCCGAACAGATCCGTGGACTGGTCGACGGAGGTGCGGACATCCTCCTCGTGGAGACAATCTTTGACACGTTGAATGCGAAGGCAGCGGTAGCCGCGCTCCGACGTTTCTTTCGCCAAGCCGATATCGTGCTCCCGGTAATGATATCGGGAACCATTGTGGACCAAAGCGGCCGCACGCTGGTTGGGCAGACTGTTGAGGCGTTCTGGACATCACTGGCCCATGCTCCTGAACTCCTCTCGTTCGGTTTGAACTGTGCATTGGGGACCGAGCAGATGCGTACGTTCATCCAGGAATTAAGTAGAATAGCGCCGACGCCAACAAGCTTATATCCGAATGCGGGGCTACCCAACGAAATGGGTGGATATGACGAAAGTCCGGAGCACATGGCTACGATACTGGCAGAGTACGCGCGCGACGGTTTGTTGAATATCGCTGGGACGTGTTGTGGGAGCACGCCCGAACACACGAAGGCACTTACGGAAGCGTTAGACGGCATTGCCCCGCGCATTCCACCTGCGCCCGATCATCGGACACGCCTTGCTGGACTGGAGCCCCTTGTTTTCCGTAGCGATCTAAACTTCGTCAACATCGGGGAGCGGACGAACGTGACGGGTTCGCGCCGATTTGCCCGACTCATCACAGAGGACGACTACGAGGAAGCCCTGTCGGTAGCCCGCCAGCAAGTTGAGAACGGTGCCCAAGCCATCGACGTCAACATGGACGAAGGCCTCCTTGATTC
>JBBKWZ010000323.1:0-11731 GCA_037969195.1 Rubricoccaceae bacterium
TTGGATTGAACGGATTTGGATAGGCCTGTGTAAGGTTATGCGTTCCAGGCACGCCGTTCGGACCTGCTTCGATCGCAACAGGGATTGAGCGCTTCATATTGAGCATAAGACCAGCCTCGTTTGGCAGGACCTTTTCGATGTACCAGTAACGAGGGGCAAAGGCACCCGGAAGCGCGCATGCATTTGGCGTTTCTGGCGTGACGCAATCGCCACCCATTATGACAAGTGTGCTGTCTGCGTCGCCATTGCGATCATCCATGTAGATGATGTAGCCAACGGCACCCGCGTCGAACGCGGATTGTGCTTTCTCAGTAAACGAACAAACACCGCGGCTAATCAGGGCGATGTGCCCCGCGATATCAGCTTCATTACCAAATGCACCATCGGCCAAACATCCTAAGGCCGGATTGCCTTCACCATCACGGGCTATAATCCCCGCTTCTGCAAGGCCGCCTTCAGGGGGCAATGCGGCAAAAGAAGAACCGCCCATGGTGTCGGAGGCCACAATTGGGGCAGTGATGTCAGTAACGCGGAGCGTGGAATCAGGCTCCTGAGCGGTTGCCACGCCGGAGGCGAATACAAACGCTAGTGCTAAAAGGAAGTAACGGATTTTCATGGCGCAGACGTGTATGGTGGATATAAAAGGGGGAAGACAGGACGAAAAGCCTGCTGTGACTGGTAGAATAAGGCTTGCGGTGGACAGTGTGCAACCACATGCAACATATCACCTGAATGTTATAAAGTGGGCCCGGTAGTCGAATACCACCGGGCCCCCAATCTGGAATCTCTCGCCAGAGCCGGCTAGGCTCTAGTATAAAAGGCGTGTCATTTCAGTAGCGTGATTCGCTGTGTATCCGCGAATGTCTCGCCCATGACGCGGACGAAGTATGCACCGCTTGCCAAGCTTGCGCCACTAACAGTGAAATTGTACGTCTCGTTGGCCTCCAGCTGGCCTTCGTGAAGCATGGCTACCTGACGCCCGACTACATCGTAGACCGCGATGTTTACGTTCTGCGCGCTTGCAACAGCCAGAGTAAACTGCGCCTGCGGGTTAAACGGGTTGGGATAGACTTCGCTCAGGACGTACGTGCCCACCACACCGACTGTCGCTTCAGTTTCTCCGCTGTACTCGAACGCGCCGTCGAAGTCGATTTGCTTCAAACGGAACGTGTGAGTTCCCACGGAGACATCGGTGGCGCGGAAGCTATAGACCTGAGCTTCGGTCGTCGTACCGTTGCCTTCCACAAATCCGAGCGACTCGTAACCTTCGTCGGCCGTCAGCATCTGAACGTCGAAACCGGCGTTGTTGGTTTCACTGGCTGTGCTCCAGTTTAGAACGACATCCTCGCCGTCAACAGCCGCCGTGAAGGCAACGAGCTCAACGGGTACCGGATCGGGGATCGTGAAGTCCTCTGTGTTATCCGAGTTCGTACCGGTGCTGCCCTGGCTTGCATGTTCACCAAGCCCACGACGCGCAAAACCAGTCCACAATTGGAGGAGGTGGGCACCGCCGTAGAGGTTAATGTCCGCCTGGATGATGGCATCGCGTCCGCTCACAAAGCCAGGTGAACAGGGTTGAAGCTTCATTCCTTCGGTGACGAGCTGTAGCATCACGTTATTACCGGCTGTGCTGCTGGCGTCGTACACGTCCGTATCCAATCCAAACGCATCAATCATCTCCCACGTCACTTCCCACAAAATCGTCGCCCAAACAAATCCAACACCGTGAGGGACGGCTTGAGTTCGGGAATCCTGGTAGGTGAAATCATTGATGGCGAAGTTGGTTGAGTATGGCCGAGGTCGAACTCCATTACCAGTCGTCGGTTGGCCGAGGAAGTATGTTCCCACGCCGCGACGATCAGGCCCGGTATCGCCTACTTCGATTGAGAGTAGGACACCGTAATAGTCGCTCCAGCCTTCACCCATCTGCTCGGCATTGCTGAGACAAGACGTGGTGCTGGGGCCCCCCGTGAGGCGGTTGGAAGTGCCGTGCGTGTACTCATGGAAGAGCACGCCCTGGTCGTAGTCGCTGTCTGCATTTCCGCAGATGAACATGCTCATGGTTGGGTTTGAGCCGTCTGGCGGCGTTCCCATTGTCGCATTGCAACTGCCGGGTGCCTGAACGCGAGCGATTACGTTGTCGCTTCCCAAACCACCGTTACCGTAGTTGTTCTCCTGGAAGTTGCCAGCCGCCTCGTCGAAGCCGTAGTGGTACATAACATCATGCAGCACATTGGAGAGGTAGTAGTTGTTGACTGTCGCTGCCGGAACGTGGGTAAGCGGAGACATCCCGAAGTCGGCAGGGAAATCGCAATCAAGAGATGCTGTACAGTCCGGACGGACACCGAGCTTGTTGGCGTCCACGTTATTCCCGCGGGTATCGGTGAATTCAGCACCGGCCGCGCCATTCGTATCGTGCCACCCGAACGGAGAGGCTGTTGCGTCTGAAGGATTTGCGTTCAATGTCCGCCCATCCGCTGGCGCAGGTGGGGTTGCATGGTTCGGCGATTCAACAGGAAGCGCAAATGCTCTGTACTGTGGTCCACCAAGGGCATGTGGTGCCATTGGCGCGTGGTAAAAGAACGCATCTAACTCGACGTGTGTTACAGCATGGTTGTCGATTCCATCCGGATTCCAATTGTCAGAGACGACCTGATCATACATGTAAAGAATGCTGCCATCCTGCGCATCAACATGAGCGATCCAGTAGTGCTCAGCATCCCGCTCGTAGAGAAGAATCTGCCACGCGAGGAGGAGGTCGTTATCCATGGCTCGATATACAAGCCGAGCTTCTACGGGCATGCGAGCAACGCCACCATCAGAGAGCGTTACTGCCTGGTTTGCGCCGCCGTGGTTGTCAATAACCACGAAGCCGTTCGGGGGTAACCCCGCCTCACTCGCTACAATGCCTGCTGCGGCAATAGCGTTGATGGCAGGGCTTACAGTCTGCGCGCGAGCACCGAGATTCGACTCGAAATCGCCCGCCATATGAAAGATGTCGCCATCGCGGTTTACGTTCACCGTGTAGTTGGCATCAATAACCTCAACACCCTCAAACCGCTGCCGCAAATAGACGTGAGTCGTGCCGCTGCGGCGGCTCGTGTACGCGTCCGTTATGGCGATGTCCGCCACATCCGACTGCGATAGATCGTATGCGAGATGGTAGGTCTCGAAATGGTTCAAGGCCGTTTGCACTGCCGCGTTCTGTGCGAAGACACCCATGGGAAGAAGTAACGCCAGTAGCGCAGTCAAGTGACGAGGTTTCATTGTGCTCGTTGGGTGAGTTAGGTTTTCTACGGATTGGCACAATACTGCTCCGTTATTCCAATTCCAAAAATGGTGTTCGTGAGGGGTTTGACTGCAATCGAATCCAAAAAAAGAGAGGCCCCGACGGTGTAAACCGTCGGGGCCTCTCAGCTACGTTTTGGAGATCCTTCTTACCGCAGTGCGGTCTTCAGGATGACTCGACTATGCGAGACTATTTCAGCAAGGTGATTCGCTGAGTATCGGCAAACGTCTCGCCCGTGATCCGCACGAAGTACGTACCACTTGCCAAGCTCGCACCATCCACTACGACGGTTTGAGTTTCGTTGGCCGTTACGGCGCCACTGAAGAGAGTCGACACCTTTCGTCCCACGGAGTCGAACACATCAATCGCGACGTTCTGATCGCGACCGACTGCCAGCGTGAACTGCGCGCGTGGGTTGAACGGATTCGGATAGACCGAGCTCAACCGGTGCGTGCCGATGACGCCGACGGTGACTTCAACTTCGGGGCTGTACTCAAACGCGCCGTCGAAGTCAACTTGCTTCAAGCGGAACGAATAGGTTCCGACATCCAGCCCAGTAGCACGGAAGGCATAGGTATGCACTTCTGTGGTTGTGCCGTTGCCTTCTACAAATCCGAGCACTTCAGGTGCATCCTCTCCATTTAGGCGTTGGACTTCGAAGCCTGAATTGTTGGTTTCACTGTCCGTGCTCCAATTAAGTACAACGTCTTCACCGTCGAGGGCGGCTGTGAACGCGGTGAGCTCGACAGGTGGGTTCAGATCGACGATAAACGTCAATGGGATCACGGTTATTGACGCAGAGCCATCCGGTTCATTAGTCGTGATGGTCATGTCCGCCGTGTACGTTCCCAAAGCAAGCCCTGCGGAGTCGAAGAACAGTTCAACATTCTCTGAACTCGCCGGAGCGACTACGCCACCAGTCGGTGTGGCGGAGACCCAGATGGCCGAAATGCGAACGGCCAGGCCGTCTTCGACGTAGGGGGCATTGTTGATGACCTGTAGGCCATCAGTTGCCGTTGCGTTTTCGATTCCGATCGTTGCCGAATTCAATGTGCCAACCATCGAATCGTAGTAGAAGGTCATCGAGCCACCGGAGTTCAGGACCGCCTGAAACGTCAGCGTCGTCGCGCCATCACTGAAGCGATGAATGTCGGTGTATTGCACGATGAATCGTCCGTCGCCCATGTCCTGGTAGTGAATTGTTCCACCATCAGCTGGGTTGAGGTCATCCCAGAACGGAGCAATGAAATCGTTGGGATCAGTTGCGGTTGGGATCGGGTCGTTTGAGAAGTCTGTGCCGTCCCCACCGAATGTCAGGTAGCCGTTGGATCCAATCTTGACCACCGCCTGAGGTATGCCATAGAAATCGAAGCTGAATGGCAATGCGACTTCTTCAAAGTCATCATCTGTCAGTGAAATCGACGTTCCCGTTCCGCTGATGTCCGTCCAAACGAAAACGGGTCCACCTGGTTCGTTCGAGTCAATCCACGTGTAGCCGAATGCATCGGGTCCACCTGATCCCCGGAGGTTTTCGGAGCCTGGAATTTCAAGTCCACCCTTTACGTCAGGAATCGGATTAGTTGGAGGTGTGATAACACCACCGCCTTGAGGATCCAGCGGACCTGTCGTTGTTTCCGTGAAGTCGATGCCATAAGAAAGACAGCTCGCTCCAGTATTTCCGACGGCGAGGTTTCGAGTGGCAGTGTCGCCCGGGAATACGGCAACCGTTATCGGTGTTGTGTCTACCGACAACACAGGAGGGCCACCGGTTGTAGCGGACGCGGAATTCGACAGGGGTGAGATGTTAAAGCTCTCATCCGACACCTTCATGGCGAAGTGCCGTGTGGCGTTGAACGGAAGGCCCGTCACGACGAAGCTTTCAGCAGAGCCAGCAACTAGTGGATCCGGCTCCCCGGAAACTTGCGTGGCTGCGTCAAACTCAGGGTCATTCGTAATGGGCGACGTCGAATAGCGAATGTCGTAGCTATCAGCCGTGCCCGTATTGCCGTCGTCACCAACGGCCGTCCATGTGAGTTCAATGCCTTCGCACGCAGGGGCTGCGGCGAGGTCATCAACTGGAGCTGGTGGAACAGCTTCAGGTGTGTTGAAGGCTTCTGTGTTGTCGGAGTTTGTCCCTGAGCTACCCTGGTCTGCGCTGAAGCCGAGACCACGGCGTGCAAAGGCGTCCCAGAGGAGGTCGATATTGGCACCGCCAGTCAGGGCGATATCAGCTGCCAGAATCGCGTCGCGTCCATCCACAAACCCAGGTGAACACGCTTGAAGCTTCAAGCCATCCGTCACGAGTTGAAGGGCGAGATTATTTCCGCCAGTCGTCCAGTCCTGATAGACGTTCGGATTGAATCCGTCTCGGTCAATCAGGTCCCACGTGACTTCCCAGATAATCGTCGCCCAGACGAAGCCAACACCGTGAGGAGCAGTCTGCGTTCGCGTATCCTGGTAGGTGAAGCCATTGATTCCAAAGTCAGTGGAGTAGGGCGCCGGACGAATGCCGTTACCTGTTGGACCTTCACCCGTTAACGAGTAAGTAGCTACACCACGTCTATCTGTGCGGTCATCGCCGGGCTCAATGGTCGTCATGATGCCGTACCAGTCACTCCAGCCTTCACCCATCTGCTCGGCGTTGCTCAGGCATCCAACATTTGCTGGGCCGCCGGTAAGGCGGTTCGAGATGCCGTGTGTAATCTCGTGTTGAATGACGACCGTGTCGAAGTCCGTGTCCGCATCCGGGTTTGGAGTGGTGCACAGGAACATGTTCATGGTTGGATTTTGGCCGTCGCTTGGCGTGCCAAAGTTGGCGTTGCAATTGCCGGAGGCCTGAACATTTGCATTGACTCCATCACTACCAAGACCGCCGTTGCCATAGTTGTTCTCCTGGAAGTTGCCAGAGACCTCGTCGAATCCGTAGTGGTACATAACGTCGTGGAAGACGTTGCTGTGGTAGAACGTATTGGTGGTCGCCGCCGGGACAAATGTGATTGGCGACATGGAGAAGTCGGCCGGGTTGTCGAAGATCAGCGAGGCCGTACCGTCCGGGCGCGCGGCACCTTTATGGGCGTCAACATTATTGCCTGTCGTCAACGTGGACTCGGCACCAGGTGCTCCATCGGTGTCGTGCCAGCCAAAGGGTGAGGCTGTCGGGTCATCCGGGTTTGCATGAAGCGTCCGTCCGTCAGCCGGAAGCGGTGGGCTAGCGTGCTTCGGGGATTCAACAGGGAGCTGGAACACGCGATAGGAACCAACGATCGCCGAAGGGGCCATGGCTGCCAGAGCATGTGCTTCCGTTTCGAAAGGCAGGAAGCTGGAAGCTGCAGCCGGCAAGATGTTCTCGGCCGATTCCGTTCCCCAGTTGTCATTTACCACAAGGTCAATGCGCGCGACTTCCTCGCCACTTATCGCATCTACGTAGACAAGCCAGTAGGCGTTCTCTGCTTGGAGCGCCAATTCAACTTCCCAAGCCAGGCGGTATGCACCGTTGGCGTTCTGCTTGTAGACCAGCTTCGCGCGGACCTGGTTGTCATCCAGTCCGTTTGTTGAGAAGCTTGTCGCCTGATTTGCGCTTGCATCCGAACTAGAAACGCGCAGCGTTGGCATGTTCTGCACGTCAACGAACGACGCAGCCCGCAGCGAAGCGGTCATCGCGTCCAGCGAAGCGCTTTGCGAACGCACTCGTTGGTTGAGACTCGGCACCATAGCACCAGCAGTATGGAAAACGCGTCCACTACGGTCCACGTTAACCGTCATCTCCGAACCAACGACCTCAATGCCGCCAACCTCTTGGCGAAGGTAGACGTGCGTGGCACCGCTACGGCGGCTGGTGTAGGCGTTCGTAACAGCCAGGTCAGACACATCAGCTGTGCTGAGGCCGTGACGGAAGGCATTACGTACCAAGTGATCCTTGGCTTCCTGTATCGCGCTCTGGGCGATTACCGGCGACGCCAGGAATAGTAGTGTGAATAAGGCGAGTACGAGGCGTTTCATGGGTAGGGGGTAATTAGGAAAAGGTCTTCGATCAGTCGGAGGTGGGGTACGATTTAACGATTGGAGGCGGTATAGCGCAAGTGCGCTGACGCGTACCGACTAGTTTTTTCGTTGTTCACCCAGTCAATAGCGTGGTAGCAGTCTGTGGGATCCCTCCTCTTCACGAGTTTGGCGGATGGTCGTCATGATCTAGGACGTCCGATTTCCACGCGGGTGCAGCTGATGATTCTGACGGACAATCTGTGTTCGGGATGATTTCGCCCTTTCCATTCTGAGTGTTTCCGGCGTACCAAAGCGGTGGGATAATTCTCGCACGGATGGACCACGTCATGATATTGGGCCACGTCATAATAAAGGAAGCTCCGACGAACCGAGTTCGCCAGAGCTTCCTCCTCGTTTAGGTTTGTTCGATTACGCTGAAATCTGCGCGCCCTGCACTTCCGGCGATGCGAGCCGTTTTTCCATTCCATTGGATTTGCCAAGCAAGTGTTCCCAATCAACGCGCCCCGTTGCTTGCATCACCACGAACAGCGTGCCGATCGAAAGCCCCGTAATGGCTAGCCCCGTAAAGCCGTCAAGGAAAAACGTATAAGCGAAGAGCACGAGGTACACCGCCTGCGTAACTCCCACCTCAACAAGGGCAAAACGCATCCCGGCGACAAGCCGCATATACGAGATGACGAGCCCGACGGAAACCAACGAGGCCAAAGCGAGCGCGAGGTGGACGGAAATATGATCCACGAGGTACGCCAGAAGTAGGTGGAAGGCAAAGAACGAGCACCCAAGGAAAAAGTAGTGCATCGAATGCAGGCGAACGCCTTTCAAGAGCGTTACCACGAAGAGCACAAAGAAGAAGAGGAACAGCGAGACGGGGGCAAAGAATGTGACGCGACTCACCCATGGGCCGGGGTTGAGCTTCTGCGGCATGGTCATGCCAACACCGGCGTCGGCGACGAGCGTGCCGTAGTCCCATTCGAGCGCCCAACCTGAATCCCCATCCGTTTTTGTTGTTGGCGAAAGCGTGCCCTGCGGGAAATCGATGTCGGCAAAGTCGGTGGTCATTGCCAGTGAAAAATCACGGACCTGTGTGGCCTGTTGCCCGAACCGATAGCGCCACGATCCCACGCCCTGGCTTCCGTAAGCAACCCTGATATCGTGCGATTCGCCCGCCTTCATTTCGAAGAGCTTCACGAGCTGGCCGTTCTCAACGGACGCGTCGGCCAACGCCTCTCCATCAACCTGCACTAACAGACTCTCGAAGACCGACGATTCCTGCGGAAAGGTGTAGATGAACCTAAAGGTCCCATCTTCGCCCGTCTCGTTGATAACGCGGTATTGCCCGTCGACTTCCGACCGATACGTCGGATGCCAGATAAGACCTTTTCGCCTGTGTTCCAGTGCGAGGTCAACATTGACTGCGGTGGCTGCAAGAGGCGCAGGGTCGTACACCGTCTGCATGCGGGTCTCCTGAATGACTTCGCCGTCGATCTCTCGACTCACGGTCTGCTGCTCTTCCCGAACGCGGTCGAATGTAGGAGCATTCTGAACCTGTTCGCCGCCCCACAGGCTTCCGACGGCAGAGGTCATCATGCGATCTTGCTCGTGGGTTCGTTGCATTACCGTACCGCCAAGGATGATCCAGGCGAAGCAACAGCAGGCATAGATGAAGGCGATGGAGAAAATCTTCTTGGTCATGGAATTGTTGGGTTAGTTGGATGGAGGTCGTTCGTCCAAAAGGGACACCATCAGGGGAGTGTTGTGGGTGCGTGGAGAAAACAGTCCTCGGTACTAAAGTGAAGCAGGAGGACATGCATGCTTGCTTTCTTGCAGTAGATCAGGCAGCGGGTGCGAGCAACCCACCGTAGCGGCGCTCGCGTCCGCGAAATTCATGGATGGCTTCGGTAAGCGTTTGGCCTGAGACATCTGGCCACAGCGTATCGAGGAAGAGCAGTTCGGCGTAAGCGGATTCCCACAGGAGGAAATCACTGAGCCGCTTTTCGCCTCCTGTCCGAATAAGGAGGTCGACAGGAGGAGTTTCTGGGCAGTGAGTAGCCGCTGCCACGTATTTGCCGAACTCATCGCGCGTCGGAGGAATCGCCGGATCGGCGGTGTCTTTCGACCATTGGGCGGCGGCGAGGCGGATGGCATCGCGACCGGCGTAGTCCACCGCAACGCGTAGATGCAATCGGTCGCCCGCGCGTGTCTCCCACTCTGCGCGTGTAATTGCCTGCCGTACGGCCTCAGGCAGCCGATCGCGTCGCCCGAACACGGTTAGTCGGACGTGAGCACGTTTCAGTCGGACGATCTCCGCTTTGAGGTAGGTGCGGAACAGGACCATCAGTGCATTGACTTCGGGTTCCGGCCTCTTCCAGTTGTCAGCTGAAAAGGCGTAGAGCGACAACGTGCCAACGCCCAGCCCCGGTGAGGCTTCCACGACGCGACGGACAGCCTCGACGCCGGTTCGATGCCCCTCCGCGCGCGACTTTCCGCGTCGCTCGGCCCAGCGCCCATTGCCGTCCATGATGCAGGCGACGTGTAATCCAGGAAATCTGAGCGGCTTCAAATTACTTTGCATTGTAAAGTGGAAAGGTCAAAAAAAGGGATCAGAAATGCTGGCTCAGTTCGCTTAGGGCTGAGGTGTTCTGGAGGCCTCGATGACGGCCTCCATCTGGTTGAGGTAATTATCCAGTGCCGCGCGGCCCGCGGATGTCAACGTGTAATCGGTGCGCGGCGTGCGGTCGTCGAAGAACTTGCGGCAGGAGATGTAGCCAGCGTCTTCCAGCTTGCGTGCGTGAACGGAGAGATTGCCGTCAGTGAGCTCGAGCACGGTTTTGAGATCGCCAAAGCTCATGGTCCCACCGGCTCCCAGCGCGCTGATGATCCCAAGCCGCACGCGCTGATGCAGCACAGGGTCGAACTCCGGAATGAAGGGAGTTGGCCGAGCGGCCGTCGAGGGGATTGTGGATGAATCTTTGGCCATCAGGAAGGCTGTTCTCTGATCTCAGAAGTCTGCGCGTCGAAAATCACCCGCCGTATTTCTGAACGATGTACGCACCGAACGCAATGTGAAGTCCGCCGAAGCCGATCCCCATGAACAGATTGCCCCAGACTGCCGGAGCGATCAGTGCAAGAGCGCCAACCAGCATGAACAAACTGCCCATCTGGGGAATCAAGCGGATCGAGAACATCCCTGCGGCAATGATGCCGGCGCCATAAAGCATCAGCCACAGGCCTGGCAGCAGGCGCAAACTTGCCTTCGCGTCCAACACACCCTGGCGGACAAAGTATTCCCCTGTTGGGCCGACGTCGTATCCGTAAACTGCAATCGTCAGGGCCATGCCCGCGAGGACAGCCGGGAGAAGCCCGAGGAGAAACTTCCGTCCCTGCCCGCTGAGCAGCGGTACACCGTGCTTGCGCGCTTTGAAAGAGGTTGCCCCCGCGCCAATAGCGAACCCAATCAGCGCTTCGGCCGCCCAGACGCTCATCCAGCCAACAACGGTAGGCTGCTGGTGGGCGACGAAGGCAGCAATGATCGCCGTGATGCCCATGATTACGCCGCCCCAGCCGGGAACAGCGGTGAACTCTGCGGTACGCTCCATAGCCTCGCGGATAAACCGCAAGTGCTCATGCGCCGCCGAGGTTGGTGCATCGGATGAGGTAGTAGAGCGGCGCACGGCCGGACGGTCTTGCATGGTGACTTCGAATCGTTGTGAAGTACTTTACAGTACAAAGCCGAAAGAGTTTCGGCCGATCGAAAAAAATATTAAGTGCGGGCCGCCGGGCTTTTACAGATCGGCGCGCTTGTCCTTCAGATACTTGTAAAGCAGAGCGCGGGCGCGAAAAATGTGTGCCTTCACCGTGCCAAGTGGCAATTCAAGCTCGGTGGCTATTTCCTCGTAGCTGAGGTCGTCCACATGGCGCATCACGATCACGCGGTGGTATTTCTCGGGCAACTCGGCAATGGCCGCGTTAATGAGCTCATTTCGCTGGTCGGCTACGATGTGCTTGTCCGGCCGCCACGTCGAATCCGGCAGCTCCATCTGAAGCTCTCCGTCCTTCGTCTGGACCGGCTTGTCGATTGAGAGCGTTTTGAGCTTCTTCTTGCGGAGGTAATCGATCGTGTGGTTCGTCGCAATCTTGTAGAGCCACGTCGAAAAGGCGTACTCAGCGGAGTAAGAACTGAGTGACGTGAACGCCTTGATGATCGCTTCCTGCACGAGATCCTCCAACTGCCGGGGATCGCGGACCATCTTGCCGACGTGCCGTGTCAGGGCGTCGCGGTACTTGTTCTCCAGGTCGCGGAAGGCTCGCTGGTCTCCAGCCAACGCCTTCGTCACGAACTCCCGATCCTGCTCGCTGGAGGCGGAGGGGGATTTCCTGGTCTTTTCGGTCGGCGAGTTGGACATGCAGGCGGCTGGATCGGGCGCAATCTACGGAAGAGGC
>JBBKWZ010000324.1:0-8072 GCA_037969195.1 Rubricoccaceae bacterium
CGAGCGCAAAAGGCCAGTCACTTCGTCAATCGTCGCGGTGAGGAGCTCAGGGCTTGGAGCGCGGACGTCGTAGGCGATGTTTCGGTCGGCGTCACCGTACGCGGCGAACATTCTTGTGATGGGCGCCCAAACAATGTCGTCGTTGCTGCCGCCGAGAAAGGATCCTTTCTCCTCCATCACACCGACGACGCGGTAACGACGACCGTCCACACGGACTTCCTTACCGACGGCCTGAATGTTGTCGAACAGCCTATCAGCGATAACGGAGCCAAGAACGATTACGGGCCTTCCATAACGAATGTCGTCCTCGCTTAGAAAGCGGCCGTCGGCTACGTCAAACCCGTTATTGACAGGCCAATCTGACCCCACACCTCGAAGAGCGATGCTTGGATTCGTTTCCTCGCTTCCGTAGACCACTTTTGTCATCGCGAAGGTCCCGTCCGGGCTGATCGACGCTGCAAGCGTGGCTCGTGAGCGGAGAGTCAGAAGGTCGTCGTATGTAAGATTTGGACGGTTTCGGATATTCTCATCGTCTGGGCCCATTTGGAAGTTTGGGTGCTTCGATACATAGAACGAGTTCGAGCCCATCCCTCTGAATGACTCAGTGAAATAGAGGTCGATCACGTCTACTGCCGTCACCGCCGCGATGACCGAGAACACCCCGATAACCATTCCCAGCAGCGTAAGCAACGAGCGGAGTTTGTTACCCCGCAGCGTTTCCCAGGCCATTCGTAGTGATTCGGAGAGGTTCATCCTATTCGTAGCGTAGCGCGTCGATTGGGCTCAGGCGGGATGCCGTCCATGCTGGGATCAATCCAAAGGAAATGCCGACGCCCACGCAAATGCCGAAGGCGAGGATTACCGTGGCGGGCGAGAGCACAGCGGTGAATATCTGATTGATCAGCGCCGTCACGACGGCGGAGAGCGCTATTCCAATGATTCCGCCCACAATGCAAACAACCACAGCCTCCACGAGGAACTGAGCGAGGATGGCCCTTCGCGTCGCGCCAAGCGCCTTCCGGATGCCGATTTCACGCGTCCGCTCTTTCACGCTTACGAACATGATGTTCATGACGCCGATGCCACCCACAAGGAGTGAGAGGCCTGTGAGAAAGAGACCAACGCCATAAATCGCGCCTTTTACACCGCTGACCTGTGTTCGGAAAGCGTCCTGTCGCTCAATCGCAAAGTTCTCCTCCTCCATCGGATCAAGCCGACGCGACGTTCGAACGATGCCCATCATTTCATCCTCCGCCCATTCCATCGCGTCCGCGGACACTGCCCGGGCCTGAATTTCCAGATAAGGCTCCGATCCAAACAGCTTCTCGTAAGTCCCAAGTGGAAGAACAACTTGTTCATCAAACGAAAAGAGCCCCAGGAATTTGCCCTGCTTTCCCAATACGCCCACAACCTCGAAACGGTGGCCGCCAATTCGAATGTGCTTACCAATAGGAGAACCAACCGGAAAAAGGCTCTCCGAAACGTCAATCCCAACGACGCAGACGTTTCTTGCGGCCAAATTTTCTTGCGCTGAATAAAATCGACCCTGATCAAGATCGAGATTCGACACTTCGGCTAACTCTGCTGTTGAGGCACGAAGAAAGACGTTGCCCAGGCGCTGATCCTGATATTGAACCGAGTGCATCGAAAATGCCACCGGAGCTACAGCATCGATGTATTCGGCACGCTCTGCTATGTCCTCGGCAATGTCTTCCGTAATGCGCGGACGGTTACGGTATCGCCACCACTCGTTCGTGAAATTGGGGATGCGCACTACACTGATCACGTTCGTCCCCAACATTGCCATGGAGCGATCGAACCCACGTTCGATTCCGTTGATCGTCGTAAACATTGCCGTCACGGAAACGATGCCGATGACAATTCCCAGCGTGGTCAGCAACGCACGTAGCTTGTTCGCCCAGATTGTAACCAGGGCCATGCGCACGCTTTCTGCA
The DNA here is from genome assembly GCA_037969195.1 of Rubricoccaceae bacterium. Taxonomy (GTDB): domain Bacteria; phylum Bacteroidota; class Rhodothermia; order Rhodothermales; family Rubricoccaceae; genus JAHEJB01. The sequence continues at coordinate 1,956 of JBBKWZ010000324.1, forward strand.
AATTCGAAAAGGGGAAAGCGCACGTTGGGTGAGGAATAAACGACAGGTTTGAGCTACGGGGAAGTTAGCCGAGGGTTGCAGACGGAGGGCTCTAGTACGAACAGCTCAAAGCACCTTCTCAAACCGAATCCGATAATCCTGGTAGGCGGCATTGTAGCCTGCCGTCGCCACCCGATAACCTTCGTTCAGACCTAGCACCGTCATCCCGAGGTGGAGGTTTGGGAACGTATCGAAAGCCAGACGTCGGTAGCCCATCGACCGGACTTCATCCTGCATGCGGTACAGAAGAGCCCGCGCAATTCCCTGCCGCCGATAGGGCTCGAGAACTGCTCCCTTTGCACTGTAGTAGGTTTTTCGATCCTCGCCATAGCCGACCTTGTACCCTACTGCTTGATCCCCGACATACGCCACAAGAAACAATACATCAGGGCGATCAAGGCGAAATATGACGCGTCGCTCTCCGAACACGGTTTCGTTCATCTCCTGGACCTCAGCGTATCGATCCATTCCGAGCCGTTCGATACGAAAACCGCTAGGGCTAGCAGGCGGCGGGGGCGTTTCGGTGTCGATCTGCATGAACAATTGAGCAGGGATTGCTGAATGTAGTGCGTGGCTGCTTTAGAACAGCGGTTGAGGGCTGAAAAGCGCGAAACGTGAGGAGTCATCGGGAAGCACGCGCGTTGCTCCCGTCTGCCCCCGCGTCTATATTCGAAGCTCGATCCAGCGGCCCGGCAGACTGCTCCCGGACCCGACAAAATCGGCCATTGTGAGCACGTTATGGGCAAAGTTATCGCTGTTGCGAATCAGAAGGGAGGCGTCGGTAAGACTACGACGTCGGTGAACTTCGCGGCATCGTTAGCGGCCACGGAGCACTCGACGCTGCTGATTGACATGGACCCGCAGGCGAATGGTACATCCGGGCTAGGCCTCGACCCGCGAACCGTCTCTGCCTCGGTCTACGAGGTGCTCGCGGGCATCACGCCGCTGGAGGAAACGATCCAGCACACGGAGATGCCCTTTCTGGATCTTGTACCTAGCCACATCAACCTCGTGGGCGCCGAGATCGAGATGATCGAGATGCACGAGCGCGAGTATGTGCTCAAGCGCGCGCTCCGGCTCGCCCGCCATCGCTACGACTTCGTCGTTATTGACTGCCCGCCCAGCCTCGGCCTCCTTACCCTCAATGCTCTGACAGCGTCCAACTCGGTCATTATTCCCGTTCAGGCGGAGTATTTCGCGCTGGAGGGACTCGGCCAATTGCTCAACACGATTAAGATTGTGCGGCAGCACCTCAACCCCGAACTTGAAATCGAGGGAGTGCTGATGACCATGTTTGATCCCCGGCTTCGCCTCGCAAGTCAGGTCGCTTCCGAAGTAGAGCGCTATTTCGGCGACAAGGTCTTCAACACGTTCATTCAACGCAATGTCCGCGTGGCGGAGGCCCCTTCTTTCGGAAAGCCCGTCATCCTCTACGACGTGGTCAGTACCGGAGCCAAGAACTATATGGGACTGGCCCGCGAGTTCATCCGCAACAACCAAGAGTTCACTTCAGAGGAAGCGCGGCCAGCCACAACCGCAACCTCCGAGCCAACCGTTTTTGGGGACGGGCAGCCGACTTCGACGCGGCCTGCAGAAGAGACTGAAAAACCATCTCCGACTGAAACCCAATCAAACACGGCCGTTGTAGAGCCAGAGCACGTCCGCGTGCCGTCGAGGGTGAATGAACCGCTGGCGGATTCAGACGAGCATGCTACTATGCCCGAACAGTCGGAGCACGCGAGTTCGCGAATCCACTAGCCCGTATCGCTACCACAGGCAGAACACGTCATATGTCGCGCAAGAAAGAAGCTCTCGGAAAGGGACTGAGCGCCCTCCTCCCCCAGTCCTCTGGCCAGACAGACGACTATGCAGAGGACATGCCCTCTCCACTTTACGATTTTGACGACCGGATTCGCCAGGCCGGTAGCGTAGCGGAGCTGGACATTACCAACATCAAGCCCAACCCTTTTCAGCCGCGTCAAGACTTTTCGGCGGAGGCCATCGAAGAGCTAGCTGCCTCAATCAGGCAACTGGGAATTATTCAGCCGCTGACGGTCAGGGCTATAGAAAATGGCTCGTACGAACTGATTGCAGGCGAGCGTCGTTTGCGAGCGGCGAAGAAGGCTGGACTAACAAAAGTGCCGGCGTTTGTCCGAGAGGCAGACACGGAAGCCATGCTCGAGATGGCCATCGTGGAAAACGTGCAGCGCGAGGACCTCAACCCGATTGAAGTTGCCCTCGGCTACCAACGCCTCATTGACGAAGTGGGATTGAAGCAGGAAAGAGTAGCCGAGAAGGTGGGCAAGAGCCGCTCAGCCGTGACCAACCTGCTGCGCCTGCTAAAACTTCCCCCGGCCATCCAGGCCTCGCTACGAGACGGTTCGATTTCGGCGGGACACGCGCGCGCGCTGGTCGCCATGGAGAACGAGGCACAGCAGATCGAGCTCTATCAGGCGATCATCAGTCAAGGTCTTTCGGTACGCGACGTAGAACGGCTCGTACGCTCCCAACGACCGACAACAAGCCCGAAAAAGAATCCAACGGAAGCCAAGACGCCGGGGCAACCGTCCCTCACAGCCCGTGATCGGTTGGAACTGGAGGGATTCGAAGCCCGGCTTCGCGAGCATCTTGGAACGAAGATCGAGATCCAGCACAAGCCCACGGATCACAGCGGTAGCATTCATATTTCGTACTTCTCGCTGGAAGATTTGGAACGCCTCATCTCACAAATCGCGAGTTACTAGAGTCTGTGCATAGGCTCATCATCGTGCTCGCCGGAGTGCTGTCGGCACTCGCCTCCTCGCCGCTGCAGGCCCAGGTCGTTGGCGACACGAGCCTAGCGCCCATTGCGACCTCAGCGATGCCGGATTCCTCCGACCTCCCTTCGCCAAAAGGAGCGCTATGGCGCTCTTTGGCCGTCCCCGGGTGGGGCCAGGTTTATGCAGGTCAACCCGTCAAAACGCCCTTCGTTGTAGGTGCGATTGGTGGGCTCGTCGGCCTTTCCATCTACTTGAATAGCCGTTATTCGCGGTATCAGGATGCCTATCTCTACGTGGTGAACGAGGAGATACCCGACACGACCACACCCAATCCGGACAATCCGTACGCCTCGTTTTTTCAGGATTGGATTGACTCAGGTGGCCAATCTGCTACGACAACCCGCTCGCTCCGGGACAACGGTCGAAGAAATCGCGATTTGGCGCTGCTAGGAACAGGCCTTGTTTATGCTCTTCAAGCTCTGGACGCCTACGTTGCAGCCCATCTTGTGGACTTTGATGTAAGCGAAGACCTATCCCTACACATCATTCCTGCCGCTGAAGGGCCTCAGTTCATCGCGATCCTCCGGTTCTAACAAGGAGATCGCGCAACCGGTTTAGTTCGAAGCTTTTAGCAACCTGGTGAGCATAGCGGTCGGTCGGGGTCGCGTTTCACGATATTTTGCGCGCGCGGACCTACGCGCCCCCCTATCTTTCGCGGTTCCCTCTAGTTGACGCAGGCGTAGACGAACGGTTGTTCGCGTTTCGCACGTCCTCTCACCAACGCACCCCAATTCGCGGAAAAGCCGCAGAGGGTGCCCGAGCTTATGCCGTTTCCCGGCACCGCCCCTGCCATCTTCGAGAAAGCCGAGCGCTTTCTTGACCCAGAAGGAGATTACACGCAAGTCCGAGCGCGCGGCCTCTACCCTTACTTCCGCCCAATCGAAGTCAGCGAGGGAACGACTGCGGTCATCCATGGCAAAGAAGTCATCATGGCCGGGTCGAACAATTATCTCGGCCTTACTGGACATCCCAAAGTGGTGGAAGCTGCACAGGCTGCGATCGCCAAGTACGGAACGGGATGCACGGGAAGTCGCTTTCTAAATGGCACGCTCGACCTCCATCTGGAGCTTGAGGAGCGTCTGGCTGCGTTTATGGGCGCGGAAGGCTGTGTACTCTTTTCAACTGGGTACATGACGAATATGGGCGTCATCCAGTCGGTGGCTGGCAAGGGAGATGTGATTCTGTCCGACAAGGACAACCACTCGTGCATCGTCGCGGGAACGCAGGTTTCGTTTGCGGACACGATTCGATACCGCCACGACGACATGGCGCATCTTCGCACGCAGCTGGAGCGAGTCTGCACGGAGAAGCCCGACGCAGGAAAGATCATCGTCACCGATGGCGTCTTTTCGATGAATGGCACGCTCGCGCGGGTACCGGAACTGGTAGCTCTGGCCGAAGAATTTCAGGTTGCATTGATGCTCGACGACGCCCATGCAGTTGGCGTTGTTGGAGACGGCGGACGGGGCTCGGCCTCGGTTTTCGGACTCGCCAATCAGGTGGACCTCATCACTGGCACGTTCTCGAAAAGCTTTGCGTCACTTGGCGGCTTTGTTGTCGGGACCCACGCGGTTACCGAGTACATTCGGCATCAGGCGAATACGCACATATTCAGCGCGTCCATGCCTCCCGCTAACGTGGCGACCGTGTTGGCCTGCCTGGACATCCTTTTGGCCGAGCCCGAGCGCCTGGACCGGCTCGCAGAGATCTCCGACCGGATGCGCTCCGGCTTCAGTTCTCTGGGTTTTGATGTGTGGACAAGCCAGACGCCGATTATCCCTGTCGTTGTTGGGGATATGATGACGTGCTTCCAGTTCTGGAAGGATCTGTTGGAGGAGGGCGTGTTCGTGAATGCCGTAGTTCCGCCTGCGGTCCCTGCTGGGCAAGCGCTGATGCGCACCAGCTACATGGCCACGCACACGGACGAAGAACTCGACCGCATCCTGGACGCCTTCTATCGCGTTGGCGTGAAGCACGGCGTTATTGGTAAGAATGGCCAGCACGGCGCCAACGGGCACAAGGGCTAGGCGTCTGTTCCAGTCCGGACCGGATCGCGTAGTTTTGCGGCTCCACTAAGTCCTCTCTGGATGCCCGCAACTTCGATCTCCGTCCGCCCCGTCGCCTCCGGCCGCGACCAACGCAGGTTCATCGATTTCGGATATAGCCTGTACGATGGAGATCCGCACTTCGTCCCGCCGCTCAGGATGGACCAGGCGAAGGTGCTCAACCCGAAGAAGAACCCGTTCTTCGAACATGGCGAAGTAGGCCTGTTCCTGGCGGAAGACGCGACGGGCAACGTCGTTGGCCGGATTGCCGCCATACGCAACGGCATGCACCTCAAGAAATACGACGACAACATCGGATTCTTCGGGTTCTTCGAGACGGTGGATGACGAAACCGTCGTGGATTCCCTACTGAATGCTGCGTCTAGTTGGCTTAAAGAGCGCGGACTGGTTGCGATGCGCGGCCCGGCGAATCCTTCGCTCAACGACACCTCAGGTTTGCTGGTGGAGGGCTTCGACCGCGAGCCCTCAATTCTCATGGCGTACAACAAGCCGTACTACGAAGCCCACCTGCTTCGCTACGGCTTCGAGCGGGCCATGACCATGTTCGCCTATTACGTGCACAAGAAGTACGTGGACGTGGAAAAACTGGAACGGGGCGCCGAGATCGTGCGCCGACGCAATCCGAACCTCACTTTGCGCACGATGGACATGAGCAACTTCATGGACGAGGCTATGATTGCGAAGGACATCTACAACGAGGCGTGGAGCGAGAACTGGGGCCACGTACCCATGACGGACCACGAATTCGAACACCTCGCCAAAGACCTGAAGCAGGTCATCGAGCCCGACCTCGTGTACTTCCTCGAACTGGAGGGCGAGACCGTCGCGTTCTCGGTCACCATTCCGAATCTGAATCAGGCGCTCAAGCACGTCAAGAATGGCCGGCTGCTGCCTATGGGCCTGCCGACGCTGCTGGCGCGGGCAAAACTGGGCGGCGTCTACGAAACGCGCATGCCCCTGATGGGCGTCCGCAAGGCCTATCACGGTCGTGGGTTCGACTCGCTGATGGTCCTCGAAACCATTAAACGCGGGCGGGCCGCCGGATATGACGCCTGCGAAATGAGCTGGGTGCTGGAGTCCAACAAGCGCCTCACCAACGCTCTGGATAACATGGGTGCCGTGGTCGACAAGACGTACGCGCTGTTCGAAAAGCTGTTGTGATCCGCTTCGTCTACTTCGACCTCGACGACACG
>JBBKWZ010000325.1:0-4097 GCA_037969195.1 Rubricoccaceae bacterium
CTTGTTGAGGGCGTCGCTCTTGGCGAGCTCCAGGTCGTTGGCTCAAGGAGCTACAATCGGTCGGCTACTGATTCCCCCGTGGCGATCGACGTCATTGACGTCGCCCAGCTCGCTACGACGAATGGCATGGTGGAAATCAATCAAATTCTACAATATGCCGCACCATCCTTCAATGCCACGAAGCAATCTGGCTCGGACGGCGCCGATCATATCGACCCCGCGTCGCTAAGGGGACTTGGACCCGATCAGACGTTGGTGCTCATCAACGGCAAACGGCGGCATCAGTCTTCGTTGGTAAATGTCTTCGGAACGCGTGGGCGTGGAAATACGGGGACGGATATGAATGCCATCCCGGTTTCCAGCATAAAGCGTATTGAAATCCTCAGAGATGGGGCCTCTGCGCAGTATGGTTCTGATGCCATCGCCGGGGTCATCAATATTGTCCTGAAAGATCAGACGGACGGCCTCACGGCAAGCATTACCCGTGGGAGTTACAGCACCGCAGTCGGAAGTGGTTATGCCGAGGAGTCGGGTGAGACGCTTTTCAATGTCGACGGTATGAACCGATTGGACGGGCAGAACCGAAGTTTTGACGGAACGACGACAAGAGTTGACCTGAACTACGGTGCCAGGCTGGGTGATGCAGGAGGGTTTGCAAATTTTACCGCGGAGTATCTGCAGAAGGATCGGACGCTACGTCCTGGATTTTCCTGGCGCCAGGGTTATGGAACGGCTGCGATTGACGGGTTCAATTTCATGGTGAACTCGGCGTTGCCTTTGGGCCCGGATACCGAAGCCTATGCCTTTGGTGGCAGAAATTTCAGGGATACGGATGCCTACGCGTTCTCCAGAGGCAGCTTTGCCGATGGGGATAATCGAACCGTGCCAAGCCTGTATCCGGATGGATTCACTCCCCGCATCACGTCAAATATCGCCGATGCGGCCGTTACCGCTGGGATCAGGCACAGTCTGGACAGCGGTTGGATCGCGGATTTCAGCAATACGGTGGGAAGAAATCGTTTCCATTATTTCATTCGAGGGACGAACAACGCGTCGTTGGGTGCCGCATCGCCTACCGATTTTGACGCTGGCGGTCACAGCCTTCTAATGAACACGACCGCGCTTGATTTCAGCAAGTTCTATGACAGCATTGCCGAAGGGCTCAACCTCGCGTTTGGGGCGGAGTATCGCACGGAGAATTTCCAGATATTCGCCGGGGAGGAAGGTTCGTATGCGATCTACGATTCAAGTGGTGTTGCCATATCCAACCCGGCAATCCAGGTGCCCGCGGTGGATCCAAATGGCGATCAGTTGCCTGGAGGATCCCAGGGCTTCCCGGGCTACAGCCCTGCGAACGTCGTTGATAGAAACCGGTCCAATTTCGGTGTGTACGTCGATAGTGAGGTGAACGTAACCGAAGCCCTTCTCTTTGGGGGTGCAATCCGCTATGAGAATTACAGTGACTTCGGCGAGACCCTCAATTTCAAAGCTGCAAGCCGATTCAAGGTCAGTGACGAATTCGCGCTCCGTGGCTCGTTCTCGTCCGGTTTTAGGGCCCCGTCACTAGCGCAGATCCATTACAACCTGATTTTCAACAATATCGTTGCGGGCACCTCCGTACCTACCCTTCTCGCCTCCAATACTAGCACGGTGGCCAGAGCGTTCGGAATTGGACCGCTGAAGGAAGAGACGGCGCTTAACGCGAGTCTGGGTTTCACGTTTGATACGGGTGGCTTTTCTGCCACGGTCGATGCGTACTCAATTTCCGTTGACGACCGCATCATCCTGACCGACAACTTTGACGCTACAAGCCTCGGCGTTGGGGCGGAAGCGGCTCAGTTTTTTGCCAACGGCGTGGACACCCGAACCACAGGTGTAGATGTTGTTCTCGGCTACCAACGGCAACTCCCTGTCGGCCGTATGAGCCTGGGTGTTGCAGGCAATTTCAACAAGCTCGATATCCAACGGATCAACAACGGCGATCTGAACCAGTTCACGTTCTTTGGCCCCTTCTCGCAGGCCTATCTCGAAGCAGCCGCGCCCGATTATAAGGTTGGCGTCAATGTCGGATACGCGACGTCCGGAGTTGGCGTCCAATTGACTGTTACGCAGTTCAGTGAGGTCATTCTGCAGGACTTCCAGTGGGTAGACACGCCAGCGACGAATCAGGCGGAGGCGGACGCGTTGTTCGCGATCGCTACGGACACCTACGCCGCGAAGATGACCGTGGACCTCAGTGTCAGCTATGATGTCACGCCCAACGTGAAGCTGACGCTCGGTGGAAACAACCTGTTCAATACGTACCCAACGCCACAGTTTGATACGTGGACGGATCAGGGCGGTTTTAACGACTCGGTTCAGATGGGTTCTGACGGTGCTTATTTCTTTGGCCGAGTAGGTATCGATCTTTGACGACAACTTGGTTGGCTGCGAGAAACCCCTACGTTCACTACAAAAGCCCGACAGAAGGCGGGAGTTCAGGATCGCCTGTATTCAACCGTCAGTGGCAGGTTTTTGCCCATCACCATCGGGCCATCCACGATCTCCAGGCAAACGAAGGAGCCCTTCTGGAGCTCATCCGGGAAGCCGTTTCGGCATAAAGACGCAACTAGTTGCGGAGGTCCAACTCGGCCTCCAAATGCGGTCGCGTTCGAAACCAACGTTCCCAGTCTTCACGCGTCACTCCCTCCGGGTGCCACCGAGCAAATCCCTTCGCGAAACGAATTCGCTGGCGAAGCTGGAACAACCATTCGTCTACTAATCGAATTCGACGTTGGCCGATTGAACCTGACCACAGGATCTCGCCATCCCGGGAGAAGATCGTAAGATGATCACCGAACGCAAGGGTGTGCATTCCGGCTCGTTCCCAACGGCCTTCTACGATGAATGCTGCGTCCTGAAAAAAGAGCCAGAAATCTGACTCCATCCCCTGCTCGTTGTAATCGCTTATGTAGCCGCGCATGACTACGCCATCTTCCTCAGCGGCTCCACCACCCGGCACACATGTTCGGCCGTGGACATGATGTAGAAGTGCAGGCCGGGCACGTTGGCTTCCAGTAGCTCTTCGGCTTGTCGTCGTGCCCAATTCTCGCCAACGTCGGCCACCTGATCGGGTTTGGCTGCTTCGATCTCGGCGGCGAGCGCCTCCGGGATTTCTGCATTGAACGTCCGCGGGAGATTGTGTAGGTGCTTTTTGGACGTCACGATCTTGAGGCCCGGAACGATCGGAACCGTGATCCCGACCTCTCGACACTTGTCCACAAACTCGAAGAAGTGGCGGTTGTCAAAGAACATCTGTGTAACGATGTAGTCGGCACCAGCGTCCACTTTGCGCTTCAGATTCAAGACATCCCACGTCATGTTTGGCGCCTCTTCGTGTTTCTCCGGATAACCGCCGACGCCGATGCAGAAACTCGTAGGTGCCGCGTCGATCAGTTCCTCAATGAAGTTGCCGTTGTTCATGTCCACGATCTGCGCGACCAGGTCGGATGCGTATTCGTTCTTCGAGCGGTCCGAACGCTCGGGTTTTGGGAAGCCGTTGTCGTCGCCGCGAACGGCCAGCACATTGCGGATGCCGAGGTAGTGAAGTTCGATCAGCGCGTCCTCGGATTCCTCGCGGGTGAAGCCCTTGCATAGAAGGTGCGGCACAGCCTCGATGCCATATCGGTGCTGAATGGCCGCGCAAAGCCCGAGAGTTCCCGGCCGCTTTCGCTTGACGTAACGTCGTAACGAACCATCCTTCATTTCCTCGTAGTACGCCTCCGCCGCATGGCTTGTGACGTCTATAAATGGGGGCTCAAACGGTAGAAGCGCCTCAACGATGTCGATGATCTCCTCCATCGAACCGCCGCGCCGAGGAGGGATGATTTCGTAGGAGATGAGCGGTTCGGTGGCCTTGTCGTAGCGTTCGATGACCGTCATAAAGCTTTTCGATGCGGGTCGTAAATAAAGCGGTGCGAGAACCTAAGTCTGTTCGATCAACGATGCACCCAGCATCGCGCCTCCTAGTTCCGCCGCAGCCACAGGTCGCCAAACAGTGGTTCAAACTCCTGATGCACATCTTCCACCAAATGCGGCTCCTCCTCCATGGGTTGCGC
>JBBKWZ010000326.1:0-5089 GCA_037969195.1 Rubricoccaceae bacterium
GAATTTGTCCAATATACCGCGCCACGTTCCGCCCGAATACCCTACGCGCTATCTTCGCGGCATGAACATGCCTCCGCCCGAACAACTCGCAGCGGATAAACGAACGTTGCGCATCATCTGGATAGCTATCGCTTCGGGAGTCATTCTGCTCTGCGCTGTCATGACGTTTCTCGTTCAATCGGGATCGGGCGACACGATGGCGGAAGGCAGCCTCATGTTCACAATCAATGCAACATTGAACATTGTTGCTATTGTCGCCGGCTTCGCCATCCAAAAGAAACTGGACACTTCGCTTCCGACGATTGGCACCTACGCGGAAGCTATCGCGCGAATCCGAACCCAATGCATTCTGTCGATCGCAGTCGTAGAAGGATCAGCATTCTTTGCAGCCATTGCCACCCTCCTCACCGGCGACTTCCTGAACCTCGCGTTTGTCGTCCCGTTTTTCGTCTTCGCTTGGCTGTTCTTCCCGTCGGATGCCCGCTTTGTGTACTGGCTATCGAGCGGAGGCAACAACGGATAGAAACAGAAGAGGCGGTCCCGCATGGAGCCGCCTCTCGAAGTCGAATCTATCCCACTGACGCTAGCTGGCCTTCGCAGCCTTGAGTTCGTCCTGAACCTGGCCAACCTCGACCATCTTGGAACGAAACTCGTGATGGCCGTTGCTTTTCTTCGACGCAACAATCACCTTGGCCATTTGCTTTACGTCGGCTTCTGCGCCACGATTGGTACGCTGGTTCTTGGAGATCTTCTTTGCCATGGGAGTCGAGTTGAGGCGTATTCCGTAGTGCGTCTTTCTCTAGGGCCGAAACCCTACGCATTGCGCACTACAATGTAGTTATTTGATTTCGCGGTGGAGGGTGTGCTTGCGAAGCTTCGCGTTGTACTTCTTCAGCTCCATCCGCTCGGTGGTATTCCGGCGGTTTTTCGTTGTCGAGTACCGCGACGTTCCGGGTTCTTCGGTGCATTCGAGAATAACCTGAATACGTACGTCCTTGCCTTTAGCCATCGGTAGAGTGGTTCAGATAGAAAGGGATCGACTCTATATGCAGACGCCGTTAACGCGGGCGTCTTTAAGCACCGCGCTGATTCCTTTCTTGTTGATCGTTTTTAAAGTCTGCGTCGAAATTCTGAGCGTGACCCAGCGATCTTCCTCGGGGATGAAGAATCGCTTCTTTTGAAGATTCACGTTGAAGCGCCGCCGCACCTTGTTGTGGGCGTGCGAGACGTGGTTGCCCGACATCGGACCCTTGCCAGTAAGCTGATCTTTTCGTGACATTGTCGTTAATCGAGTGCGGCCGAAGACAGCCAGTCGGTTTCGTGCAAATGCATTGCGAATAGCCCGAAAAGCTACGAACCAACGCCGTGGAGATTCAATTGATTAGCAGTACTTGCGTGTGAGGCTACGGCGAAAAGAAAAAGGCTCCTGCGCAGCATTTGCACCGGAGCCTTGGACTGCAATCAGTATCGTGGACCTAGAATAGGCCAAAACGAAGCTGGATATGATGGTTATACCGACCTAGCTGACCTGCTTCCCGTCCGTCCTCTATCCCGAAGTATGCGTATTCGAACTGGACAACGCGAAGACTGAGGCTCGCTCCAAATGACGCATAGCCCTGACTGTACCCGGAATTAAGCGACAGCATGCCGCCAATCTCTGCACCGACGCCCATCCGGAAGTGCGCACCTGTCGTCTGATCGTACTCAGAGGTCGATGCACTAACGTAGTCTGTAGCGATAGTGACCTTGTTCAAAATCGACGGCGTGCTCGGTGGAAGAGGAACACGATAGGCCGCTCCAATTCTGTACGAAGGCTTCGAATGGCGCGCATTGAAACGCTCTTCAAGTTCAGCAACCTCTGCCTCGTCATTCGGGCCGTTGTTGCCCGTCAAGTCAATCCTGCTGTGGTAGCGATAGTTGAATCCACCACCCAGAATTTGGTAGAACGCGGCGCCAATATCCACGTTTGGCATAACATCCTGCGCATGGATGCCGACGTCGAAGGACATGCTCGAGCCTTTCAGAACGTAGAGGTGCTCCTCGTCGGCGTCGAGTTGTTCAAGAAGGGCGCCCTTGGCGGTGAGATAGCGCCGTGTGTAACTGGCCGTTGCACCTACAGCGAGTGGCGAGTTCGGGATACCGAATGCTCCCGTCACGGGAACGATGATATCGAGCTGGTCGAAGGCGTCTAACCGAGGTACACCAACGCCAGCATCGGTGAACTGCATCCGAAACGAGTTGGTACCGAAAAGGCCGACTCCGAGGGCCTCATTGTCAGAGACTTTCATCTGAACAGATGGGCCATAGGCGACAAGAGTAGCCGCCGTCTGCGAACGACCTAGCTCAAGCGCGCGGTCGTACAGCTCAGACAAACGGTCATAGTCGTTAAGTCGGATTTCCTCAAGTCCCTCGTCAATTGCCGGTTCTAGTTCGTTTCTCACGAACCTGTATTCTTCCAAAATCGCCTTGCTGACGCTCGCGCCGGCGCCTACAAATGTGATCTGGGGCCTCGATAAGTCGAGGCGAGCAAGATGCGCCGGATTGTAAAAGAAAGCTGTTTCTGCCATTGGAACGGCGACTACTGCACCGCCCATGGCGCGAACCTGTAGCGCTTCGACTAGTGGGCGCGCGTCTTGTTGAAGCGCTCCGAAGCTCTGGGCGTTCGCAACAACGACCAAGCTGGCTAGCATCGGGGCAAGAATCAGCAGACGGACGGGCATGGCAGATTGAGGTTGGTCGGAGACATTAGCGTGGGGGTGGAAACTCTCCCCACGTTGCTCGACTGATGCTTACTGACCGTCGTCACAATTAGGGCCGAGGTCGCCCTCTATTGCCTCGTACGCATCCAGAACATGCTGAACGAGTTCTTGTGAGGCCGTGTCTCCACCAAGAAGATGATCGCGAAGATCGAGCGAGGCTACTGCTTCGCCCAGGTCCTGTATGGCACCCTCAACTTGTTCGCGAAGTGCATCCTCATCATCAGCGCAAACACCAATGTAGTCGCCGCTTTGACCTGCAACGTGGTACCAACTGGTTTGCTGTGGGATGTCCTCAACAATAAAGAAGTAGGCTTCAAAGAAGCGTACAACGGCATTCACCGCCAAGGCTGTGGCGATCTCGTCGTCGCTCAAACCCAGAGCACGCAGATGGGCAAGCGCGGCCTCTTGGTTGTAAAAGATCTCTCCATCTACAATTCCCGAGCATAGGCTAAGTGTGCGCAGTTCTTCTGGTATGATGCTAAGATCTGCGCCCGAAGGATCTACGCCGTTCAAGAGGTCGACTACGTTGTCAATTAGGTCACGGTCAGCGTAGAGGTCCACGTAACCTTGGTAGTCGCCGGGTGCAAAAAGCTGGGCGTGCGGATCATCCGCATACTGGCAGACTCCCCCGAATCTTTGAATCGAATTGCCTGGCGTGTCGGAGACATTCTCCTCAAATGAGGTTAGAAAGAGCGCTACGCGGTCGACATCAAGCAGATCAACATCTTCGCGGTCGAGATACGCAGAGCTTAGTTCAATTCGAACTTTGGCATTGGTCGGTGCCTGGTCCATCGCCGTCTCTAGGAGCGCAATGGCCTGATCTATGTCGCCAGCCTGACGAGCAATACGCGCGTCGGTAAGGAGCGACTCAACGTCGGAAACCTCACTGCCATCACAGGCAGAAAGGATAAGGGGGGTGGCTACGAGTATAAACGCTGTGCCGATAGCAATAAGACGTGAACGATTCATTGTACTACGTAAAGAGTGCGAGTCCGACGGACCCCTGTTTAGAAAAGGTGCTAACCTGTTATCGTCCTCCCAAAGTGGTTCTTAACACTCAGTGGGGCGCATCAGCCTGCCGAACGAACCACTTCTGCGGGTTCAATCGATGCGGCGCGTTTTGCCGGATACACCGCCGCCAGAGCGCACAGAAGCACGGCCACGACCATAATCAGTCCAACGTCTGACAATCGAATGGCTACCGGATAGGCATCGATGATAAAGGACTCTGCCTGGGCCAGTTTGACTACCCCGGTGTACTTCTGAAAGACTGCGAGACTTAAACCCAGCACCAATCCATGTCCTGTGCCGAGGCCGCCGACGAGGAACCCGTCAAGAAGAAAGATCCTGCGCACATCGCTCGCTTTGGCGCCCATCGCCTGAAGTGCACCGAGGTCGCGGCGCTTCTCTATAACAATCATAGTAAGTGCGCCAACAATATTGAAGGCGGCAACGACAACGATAAGAATCAGGATTGCGCTCGCGGCCCACTTCTCCAGCTTCATGACGGCATAGAGGGACGGTTGGAGGTCATACCACGTACGGACGCGGTACCTAGTGGCATCGAGCGTCCGTTCTAGCCGCGCCTTTACATTGTCCGAGGCTTCGACATCATCAAGCCGAAGATCCACCCCGCTGACCGATCCCTGCGTGCGGAAAAGCCGCTGCGCTTCTGCAAGATCGACGAAGACGTGGTCCTCATCGTATGCTGGGTCGAGTTCATAGGTGCCCCGAACGTAGAATACTTGCTGTGCGGGCAGACCAAATGGATACTGGACTATCAACCGCTCTAGGGCGGGTGCGGAAAGCAACGACACCTGGCTCCCGTCGTCGTCATCCGTTGGGCCCGGAAATAGTGCCATCCGTGCAGCGAGAGCTGTACCCATTACCACGCCCGCACCTGTTTGCCTGCGGACAACGTCGAACGATCCGGACGTTACTGCTCTCGTTACTGACGAGTCTACTGACCTGGCATCGACACCACGCACTACGACCACCTGGTTCAGGTCGCCGACGCCTGTGCTTGTGAGCAACGCTTTCCCCTCAACGTAGGGCGTTGCCGAAACAACATGCGGCTCCAACCTGGCCACTTCAACGAGAGAATCGGGGTTGGTGAGTCCACGCCCATCGACAGCTTCAATCCGCACGTGTGGATCGTAGGAGACGAGGAGGTCGCGCACAAGGTCATAAAACCCGTTCATCACACTCAGCACAACGATAAGCGCTGCGACGCCAATTGCGACGCCTCCAACCGAAATCCCGCTCACCACCGAAATCAGCGTCACTCTGCGGCGACTGACGAGGTAGCGACGAGCTATGAGCAGGCGATA
>JBBKWZ010000327.1:0-4688 GCA_037969195.1 Rubricoccaceae bacterium
ATCCAACCTCTGTGGTCGCGGCGGAAGCGAAAGCGCACGGCCCGGCTGCCGACCAGGTGCAGGCCTCGCTGTTTGTGGATACGAAGCCAGATGAATCGCTAGTGGGCCACACGGTGGAGGCCTTCATGGCCGAGGGCGGCAACACAAACCACACGCCCGCCGCTTTCCAGAACCAGGAAGACGCCCCCGCCTGCCCGAACTGCGGCTCCATCACCGTACGCGCCGGAGCGTGCTACTCGTGCCCGAATTGCGGGAATACCAGCGGGTGCGGGTGAGGGCTTTGTTTACGTTCAAATGAAGTAACTGCTCTTTTCGTTAGATCAAAGGGTAGGTGGAACAATTTCTCGACAGTATCCCATTTGGGACAGAGCTATTCTCCGTCCTAGCTGCCCTGGTCGCGTACTTCGGAGCGGTTTGGAAGTCAAAAAGAGAGATCCGGCAAAGAGCAGTCATTGATGCAGAGATTCGAAGGACCGAGCGACGTCATGCTGCCTACCAGCAATTTCTGGCGGCCCATGCTGAGGCGACTACCCAGAAGTCTGAGCGACTCGACCACCTCAAGGTTGAAATCCTCCGAGGAAACGAGGTTGACATGAAAGAAGCGAACACCGAGTACTATATGTGGATAATGGAAGACAGAATAAGATTGCGCACTGTACTCGGTGAGTTACGGAAAATGAGACCTTTAGCCTCCGATTTGGTTGTGCCACATATAGATCAGCTCAACGCTTTCCTAATTGAACTCGATAAAATAAAGGAAGAACAACTATCGCTTCCGATAGATGAGCGTTACTTCATCCAAGCAGATAGTCTTAGCGACGATCCGTTAGTGGATAAACTTCAGGCCGGATGGACTGATCTCTTTGAGGTTATTCGCGGAGATATGCGCACGTCCGATCTTGGCAAGTTGAGATAGCACTCGAGTGGTTTCGGCAAGCTCAGCCCCGTCACTAGTTGCAGCAATGCAAGCCGCACCTAGATCTCGTCACGACGGCCGAACCCGCGCGTTGGGGACCTCATACATCAGCAGCGGGACAAGAATGAGGAACAGGAGTGCCGTGCCAACGCCCGGCCGGTACCCGCCATTCATCACCGCCCAGGTAACGTGACCCAGGCCGTTGGTCGCCTCAAGAATGATCCCGCCCTGGATCCAGAAAATGGCACCCCGTCGTTCCGGCCGCACGATGGCGAAGTAGCCCAGGAAGCCGAACAGCACGAGGCCAATGTTCACGATCAGGAATCCTATGAGTGGGTCCGGCGGGTACACCAGCGAGGTCAGCACCTGCGCCGGAGCGAATACCTCCCAAAGACGCCCGAAATACTCCTCGGTCGAGTGCGCTGCCTGCGCAAGCACCAAGAGCAGGAAGAGGAGTTTGAGTCTGGCGGATACCACGAGACAATCCGAGAGTGGGGTGGCGTATTCGTCTCCTCGCCTACGCGGGGCTTGGCGTGCTCGTTTCACGCACCAACTAACCAGTCTGTCATCCTGAGCGAAGTCCCGACGTGTCGGGGCGAAGTCGAAGGATCGGTGCCGACATAGTGCCCTTTCTAAGCTCGCATCACCTCGAAAAGTCGTCGCATCCGAATAGACATAGATCCCCTTCGGCTACGCTCGGGGCAGGCTCTCGACAAGCCCTGGATGACAACGTGTTGGTTTATAGAGTGTCCAAATAAAAACGCCCGGCCCTCTAAGGAGAGCCGGGCGCAGTATTCGAAAAGGCCAGGAGCCTAAGCGAGAAAGCTACTTCTGTCGTCCGCTTGGACGCTTGTTCCACGTTTTCTTGCCCTTGTATCCACCGCCTTTCTTCTTCCAGGACGGGCGGCCACCGCTGCTCTTCTTGCGCTCCGGCACAATGTCGGCGGACTCGGCGACGGTTGCGTCGTTGTGCTCGAAACCGGGGTAGAGATTGCGCGAGATCTGATTGCCAGTGACCTTGGAAATCGTGCGGACGTACGCTACTTCATCAGGCGCGACGAACGTGAGGGCGAGGCCTGTGTTCTCCGCGCGGCCGGTGCGGCCAATGCGGTGGATGTAGTCCTCTGCCTGGTTCGGCGTGTCGAAGTTGATCACGTGAGAAATCCCGTCCACGTCGATGCCGCGCGCGGCGATGTCCGTGGCCACGAGTACGCGAACCTTGCCGCTCTTGAAGTCGGCGAGGGCGCGTTGGCGCTGGCCCTGCGTGCGGTCGGAGTGGATAGGCGCAGACTTGATACCCTGCTTCTGCAGGCGTTGCGAGATCCGGTTGGCCCGGTGGCGGGTACGCGAAAAGACCAACACACTCTCCGATTCCTCATTCTCAAGGACGTGGAGGAGCAGGTCGTTTTTTTGCGTGGCAGCCACGCGGTAAAACCGCTGAGTAACCGTCTCGGCTGCAGTCGTCCGCTCGCCGATCTCGATCAGCGTCGGGTCCTTTTGTATACTCGCGGCCAGCTTCTGGATCGCAGGCGGCATGGTTGCCGAAAAAAGAAGTGTCTGGCGCTCTTTGGAATCGATGGCTGCGACGATCTTGCGGACATCCTTTTCAAAGCCCATGTCGAACATGCGATCGCCTTCGTCGAGGACAAGAATTTCGACCTTCGAGAGATCGAGTTTGCCGTTTTCGATGTGGTCGAGCAGGCGCCCCGGCGTGGCGATCACGATGTCGATGCCCTTCCGGAAAGCGTTGATTTGGGGACCGTAGCCGACGCCGCCGTAGATGGCTGTGCTTCGGAGGCCTGTGAACTGACCGTACGTGCGAACGCTGGTTGCAACTTGCTCAGCGAGCTCGCGCGTCGGCGTTACCACGAGTGCGCGGACCGGCCGCCACTTCTTCGTGTTATTTGAATCGGACGCCGGGAGTAGCCGGTCGAGCATGGGCAGCACAAATGCGGCCGTCTTGCCCGTGCCCGTCTGGGCACATCCCGTGAGGTCTTTGCCTTCGAGGGCAGGCGGGATTGCCGCCAGTTGAATAGGTGTTGGAGTCGTGTAACCCGCTTTTACGATGCTACGAACGAGTGGCTCGGAGAGGCCGAGCGACTGAAAGGTTTTCATTTTGTTGGATTGCGAAGCCCCGCAGCATTGCGAGACATAACTAGGGGACGAGTACGCTGATGTCGTACATACCTCAGGATGCCAAATTGCTGAGCCGTGCGGCTGGAGCGTTGGCAAGGCCGTGCCCGGCGGAAGCCAGGGAGGTCGGTCTCGATTAGCGAATCGAAAAAATTCCGCTTCCGAGACTGAATTGAACCGGGAACGGCGTAGCGGCGCACATTACAGTGGCCGCAGCGATTGTGAAGGATACGGACCTAACCAACCCTCGCCGTGTGCGCTCTGTGAAGACGACGCGGTGCGTCAAAAGCGCAAAGAGCATGTTTTGCAGACCAGCCCCCATTCGTTACCCCCGCCTTCGCGTCTGTTGCACAACACCAGGAATGTCATTGCGAGGAGCGTAGCGACGTGGCAATCTCGTCCATTCTCGACTTATTCCATGAGATTGCTTCGCTTCGCTCGCAATGACACGTCACTTTGCAACAGCCGGCGCCGCGGGAGTGATTGTTACTGTGGCTCAGTTTCAAACACCACAGAATCCAGCTCCTCAACAACTCTCGCAAGATGTGCCTGCGCATCGCGCACGCCCTTATTGTAGATCGATGGGCCGATCTCCCTCAGGCAAAAATCCAGCAGAAGCGTTGCCTGGAGGTCGCCGATCTCTTCGCTTCTTTGTTCGAGGAAGTACAGCTTGATCGCGGCGATCAGGCGCTTTGAAGTTTCAGGGGCGAGTTCGATGGGCATTGGAAAAGGCTTGGTTGACGGAACCATGCTACAACTTGTCATCCTTAGCGATCCCGACTTGTCGGGAAAGTCGAAGGACCTCAATGAAAGGACCTCAATGAGAGGTCACCGAGACGGTGGGGAAAACCAAGGTGAGATACGTCTACACCTCCATAGTCTTCCACCTTCCTTTGCGGAAGAGCACAATGGCAACCAGCGCAGCCGTGGTCTCTGCAATCACGACGGACCAATACACGCCGTGAACGCCGGCACTGAGCTGCATCGCCAGAACGTAGGCGAGTGGGATTTCCAACAGCCAGAAACAGAAGAAATTGATCTTCGTCGGTGTCAGCGTATCGCCCGCGCCGTTGAAGGCTTGCGGCATCACCATCCCCCACGAGAAGATGACGTAGCCGTAGGCGAGGATTCGTAGCGCATCAGCGCCCGCAGCGAGTACCGCCTGCTCCGCCGTAAAGAAGCCAACGAGTTCGACATTGAAGACGATGTAGGTCACGGAGACGACGGCAAGAAAGGCCATATTTGCCCATCCTGTAATCCACACGGATCGCTCGGCGCGGTCCGGTTGTTTGGCGCCGAGGTTCTGGCCTACCAATGTTGCCGCCGCGTTGGACAACCCCCAGGACGGCAGGAGGGTGAACATGAAAATGCGAATGGCGATCGTATACCCGGCCAGTACCTCGCTTCCGAACTCCGCGACAATCCGGACCAGGAAAATCCACGACGACGTGGCGATCATGAACTGGCCTATTCCACCCGCCGACGTCTTCACCAGTTGCGCCATGACGGATGCCTGGAACCGAACCTGCGAAGCCACCACCTTGATGTGCTTCGCTCCGCGGAACAGGACCCAGAGCTGAAGGCAGACGCCGACTCCGCGCCCGATGTTGGTCGCCACTGCGGCGCCCGTGATGCCCAT
>JBBKWZ010000328.1:0-14881 GCA_037969195.1 Rubricoccaceae bacterium
GAACTGAGACGGGTCTCAGGTATTCATGTATAGTGATTGGCTCCTCCTCCTATATGAGGGGAAGCAAAGATGTTCAGCTCAATCCGTCAGAAGCGAAGCTCCGACGTCGAGCTTTATTAAGCGCTTTAGGTACAAAACGATGCCTATTCGTGGCGTGGGCCTGAATTATATGATAAATACGTAACACGAAACAAACATTTGGACGAATTGATCTCCCAAATCTTAGGTTGATATCACTTTGATCACACGTAATCTCATAATTCCATGAGAGGATGATTGTACACGCGCGTTGTTTCCAGGAGTTATCGAACGTGGGAGATACATAAACCAAACGGGGATAGGCGTGGCAGTGAAATGGACGAAATCCTTATTCCAGAACGCATTCGGCGTGCACCGAAATCTTGCGGACTAGCCACTCGTGACAATGCCCATTCACCTGCGAGCGCCACCGTTGTATCCTGAGGTCGTCACATCGCTCAACTGAACTCACGGATGACAGAGAAGCCTTGGACCACCACCGATATTCCAGATCAGACCGGACGGATTGCCATCATAACGGGCGCGAATACAGGCATCGGCTACGAAGCTGCACTCGCGCTTGCCGAGAAGGGCGCGCACGTACTGTTGGCGTGCCGGAATGAGGCAAAGGGGAGAGAGGCGGCCGACAAAATTGAGGCCGCGAATCCGAAGGGATCTGTTGAGTTGATGCCCCTTGACCTGAGCAGTCTTGAATCCGTCCGACAGTTCGCTGAGGCCTTCGACTCGTCGCACGAAAAGCTCGATCTGCTCATTAACAATGCGGGAGTCATGATACCGCCCTTTGGAATGACGGCTGAAGGCTATGAACTGCAGATTGGCGTGAACTACATCGGTCATTTCGCGCTCACAGGATTGCTCATTGACAGGCTGATGGCTACGCCTGGTTCGCGAATCGTGACGCTGAGTAGCCTGGCCCATCGCAACGGCAAGATCGATTTCGACACGTTTAGAGGCACAGACCTCAATGATGGCGCGGACTACAAGCCCACCATCTCCTATCTACAGAGCAAGCTGGCTGATCTCATGTTCGCGATCGAACTGCAAAGGCGACTGAGTGGATCGGAAAGTGAGACGATTTCCGTGGCCGCCCATCCCGGTTTCACCGCTACGGATCTACAACGGCACAGCGGCTTGGTGAACAGAATTGTTGGATTGTGGAGCAACGACCCACCTCAGGGCGCGCTTCCAACGCTGTTCGCCGCCACATCGCCCGACGCAGAACCAGGTGGATACTACGGCCCCGACGGTATCTATGAGGCGCGGGGTTATCCCGCACCTTCCAAAGTGATGCCTCGCGCGCGTGACCGTCAAGTCGCTGAGCGACTTTGGAGCTATGCCGAGGAAGCTACAGGTGTACGTTTTCTGTCAGGGAAAGAGTGAGAAGTCGTACAGCGGACGGATGTCGCTCTGACCTGGGCAACGTGTCCGTGAGGGGAGGGGCTCCGAGAGGATTCGACGTAGGGATGGGATTCGGTGGACGTCATATGCAGCGTTAGGAATAAGTCCCACAAAATCAAGCGTCGTATGTGTCCTGAACGCTACTTTCAGGACTGCTTAATGGCTCGCGTCTCCCCGCTCTCACAGAATCACTTTGGAGGTGAATCCATGTATCGACTAATTACACTTGTGGCGTTGTGTGGCCTTGTGCTCACGTGTATGCCGAATATCGCAAACGCACAGGTCGAACAATCTCCGCCGACAATCGTCATGACGGTCGCCCAATGCGACCGGACTATGTTGGGCGACCTATTCGAACATGATCGGGAACGATCACTACCAATCCTGCAGGAGCTAGTCGATGAAGGGATGATTTCGTCAGGCGGCGTAATGGCCCATTGGTGGGGCGATGAATGGAATGTGGTCAACATTTTGATGGCAGAGTCCGAGGCTTCCGCGATGGCGGCGAATAGCGAAATAGCAAGCCGGTATGGCGAACGATATCCGGATGACAACATGTGGCTCGAAGTATGCCCGCGTCACCGCGATACCTTTTACCAAGGCATCGTTGGGACGAATGGTGGCGACGACGATGAGGACAATGGAGACGGATCGGCTATTGCTGTCAGCTACTTCGAGTGTGATTATGGCCGACTCGGTGATATTGCTGCAGAGGACCGCGAGGATATAGGTGTCTTCCAAGCGTTGGTCGACGAGGGCGCAATGAATTTCTGGGGCAGCGCAGCGCATACCTGGGGGAACGAGTGGAACTACCTCGTCTTCCAGGGCGCCGACGACATTCCGTCGCTTCTTGATGGTATAAACGAAGCTGGCGATCGCTTTCAGGAGATTGACCCCGATGGAGACACGGTCGTGAACGAAGCGTGCACGGCGCACAAGGACAACATCTACGCTCAGGTCTACTGGACGACGGATCCCGAAGGTGATTAAGCCTCATTCGTCAGGATTTGTGGCCGGTGCCACGTGAACAAAAGCGGCTCCCTATTGGTTGGGGAGCCGCTTTATTGTTCGATTGAGCGTTTGGAGAAGTGTCGCTCAATAGCGCCACCAATCGCCAATCGGATAATCCAGTCCAATCACAAACCGCTCGCCAAGGATCGGCGTGACCACATTCATGTTGGCGTGTTCGACGGGCATCCGGTACGAAAAATTTTGCCGTAGCCTTTGCTATGTCCAACCGCGATGCTGAGACGGCGATCATTTCCAGATTGTGGATTATGCCTCCACAGGAGTTCTGCGAGCGTTCCAGTCGTTTTCCGGCAGGTTTAGATCCGAGTTGTGAAAGCAGACGCTTGAGCATGTATCGTGCAGGAACAGGGAACGATATCATCCTAAAACAAAAATGGCTCCCTCAAAAGAAGGAGCCGTTTGGCTTGTAGCGGGGGCTGGATTCGAACCAGCGACCTTCGGGTTATGAGCCCGACGAGATACCACTTCTCCACCCCGCAATGTGACCGTCAATATACGGTTTTGGAGGAATTGCCTGCTCCATTGGTGGCGGAGCGCGTGTGAAGATTATCGAAGCGTTGGATATTCGATGATCGCTTCGAATAGTCGGGCCTCGTGCCTATTTTACGGTCCACCCAATCTTTCCCCATCATCCCTCTCAATGGCTACGGTTCGTCCGTTCCGCGCCTTGCGGCCTATGCCCGCATCAGCGCAGGAAGTTGCATCTGTCCCCTACGACGTTATTGACAGCGCAGACGCGCGCGAACTGGCCGAGGGCAAACCCAATTCGTTCCTTCACGTCATCCGGCCCGAGGTCGATTTGCCGGATGAAACCGACGAACATGCGGATGAGGTGTATGCGAAGGGAGCAGAGAACCTGGCGAAGTTTGCCGACGGCCCACTGTTTATTGAGGACGACGAGCCTGCGTTGTTCGTCTACCGGCTTGTGATGAACGGACGGTCGCAGACTGGAATCTTTGGCCTCGTTTCGGTGGCCGAATATGACAATAATATCATCTTGAAGCACGAGAAGACGCGGCCGGATAAGGAGGACGACAGGACAAGGCATATTCTGACCCAGCGGGCCCACGCAGAACCTGTCATGCTCACGTACCGAGGCACGGACGACATAGATGATGCTGTAGCCAACGCCATGGAAACGACTCCGCTGTACGACTTTAGGGCGAGCGACTTCGTTCAGCATACGATATGGAGGATGCCCGATTCGGATGCGGCTTCGGCTGCATTTGATGACGTCGACGTTCTCTACGTAGCGGATGGGCACCACCGATGTGCGGCGGCTAGCCGCGTGGCTAATGAGTTGGCCGATGTTGAAGGGGCACAGAACTTCATGGCCGTTTTATTCCCGATGGAGGAGATGGAGATTCTGCCATACAATCGGGCGATCATCAAGCTTCCAGTCGGACGCCAGAAATTCCTGGATCAGCTCCGCCATCGATTCGAAGTTGAAGAGACCTACTTCGCTGAACCAGAGGAATCGGGGACGATCGGCTTGTACTTGGGAGATGGCTGGAACCGCCTCCGCCTGCCTGAAACTGAGAGGAACGGTGTAGCGGACATGCTCGATGTCGCCCGGCTTGGCGAATTCGTTCTGGAGCCGATGCTTGGAATAACCGATCCTCGTACCGATCAAAACATTCGCTTTATTGGTGGTATTCGTGGAACGAGTGAGCTAGAGCGCCTCGTCGATTCGGGCGAAGCCGACTTGGCGATTGCGATGTTCCCGACGAGCCCGGACGAACTGCTTGATGTGTCCGACGCGGGTGAACTCATGCCGCCGAAGTCCACATGGTTTGAGCCGAAGCTCCGGAGCGGTTTGCTCGTCCACCGCTTCTGATCGCAGAGGATTTCGACACTCACCCCCCAGGCTTCCTATTTCGCTATGACCATCCTCATTGCCGATTTGTTTTCAGAGGCTGGACGTGAGGCGTTCAAAGAAGCTGGGCATGTGGTCGTCTTTGACCCATCGTTGAAGGGGGGAGCCCTGACAAGTGCATTAGCCGAACATGAACCGGATGTCCTAATCGTGCGCTCAACGAAGGTCACGGCGCAAGATCTCGACGCCTCGCCCGATCTCGAACTTATCGTTCGCGCGGGTGCCGGCTACGATACTATTGATGTGGAAGGCGCGTCGAGACGCGGGATCTTCGTAGCAAATTGTCCCGGCAAGAACGCAGCTGCTGTTGCGGAACTCGCATTCGGGCTGATTCTCTCTCTCGACCGCCGTATTCCCGACAACGTCAGCGAAGCCCGCGATGGCAACTGGAAAAAGGGCGACTTTTCTAAAGCCGCCGGGGTGAAAGGAAGAACGCTTGGATTGATTGGGATGGGAAGTATCGGCCGCGAGATGGCCGTACGTGCACGTGCTTTTGGAATGAATGTCATCGCCTGGAGCCGCTCGTTGACCGACGAGGACGCGGCGATGCTAGGCATCCGGCGCGAGGCCAGTCCAATTGATGTAGCTGCAGAATCCGACGTAATTAGCGTCCACGTGGCGGGGACGCCCGAAACGCACAACTTGATTGGAGAAGAGTTCTTAACTGCCATGCAGCCAGGTGCGCTGCTGATCAACACAGCCCGCTCATCTGTCATGGATGAAGCTGCGGTCACCAAGGCCATGGACGAAAAGGGAATCCGCGTAGCAACGGATGTACCTGCTGACGAACCCGCAGGCAGTGACGGGGAGTGGCAGCATCCTCTCGCGAGGCATCCTAACTTTTACATCACGCACCACATCGGCGCATCTACCGAGCAGGCAAGTGAGGCCATCGGCGACGAGGCCGTTCGTGTTGTTCTTACGTACGCGGACACCGGCCGCGTCGAGAACTGCGTAAACCTTGCGGATCATTCCCCAGCGACTCACCTCCTGACCGTCCGCCACCTCGATAGAGTGGGCGTGCTGGCAGGGGTATTGGACGTCGCACGCGAAGCCAACTGGAATGTGCAGGAGATGGAAAACTTGATCTTCGCAGGCGCCGAGGCCGCGTGTGCCCGTATCCGGTTTGACGGAAGACCAGACACCGAAACACTCCGCCGCATAAACGACGTGCCGGACGTGCTGAATGCAACGGTTATCCAGCTTTGAGAAGAACACCGGGTATGCTACTTTATTAGCACTCTACATTTCTGGATTACAATGATGCGCTGCGCTTCAATTTGGTTCTCGCTGTTTTTCCTCGCTCCCTCCGCCTTCGCCCAGTCGTCAGAGACCTCCCAATCATCGGATGACGCCGTTCGTGCCGTAGTTGCGGAGCTCTTCGACGCGATGCGTGCGGGCGACAGTACGCGGGTCCGCAACGTCTTTCACGAGGATGCCCGACTCCATTCCTCCATTTTGCGAAGTGGAGCGCCGATGGTGGTTGGAGGGGAATCGGCTGATGGATTCGTTTCGGCCGTGGGCCGGCCGCACACGGAAGTATGGGATGAGCGCGTCGGTGAGATTCACATCCAGATTGATGGGGGCCTCGCCGCTGCCTGGATGTACTACAGTTTCTATCTCGATGACAACTTCAGCCATTGCGGCGTCAACGCCATCCAGCTTGTAAATACGGAGGGTGGTTGGAAGATGCTGAACATCGTGGATACGCGGCGAAGCGACTGCGAGTAATCGGCATTGATCTGTAATTTGTGGTCACTCTCCAACTTCTGAACGCTACAATGTCAGAGCCCGCAGTACTAACCGAACGCCTCCACAATTTTTCCGCTGGTCCGGGTGCCCTGCCTACGGAAGTGATGGAAGAGGTGCGCGATGAGCTTCCAGTATTCGGCGACCTCGGCTCGTCCATCATGGAGATCAGCCACCGCTCGGCCGCGTACACGGCAATCAACGAGTCGGCGATGACGCGGATGAAGTCGCTCCTTGGTATGGGGGACGAATGGCATGTCATGTTCCTGCAGGGCGGCGCGTCGATGCAATTCTATCAGGTCCCGCTCAACTTTCTCCCGCCCGGGGGTTCAGCCGATTACATCAACACGGGCTCCTGGAGCTCCAAGGCGATCAAGGAAGCCAAGCGATGCGGACGGGTAAACGTTGCTGCGTCCAGCGAGGACGCTGATTTCACGTTCATCCCCAAACAGGAAACGTGGAACGTCGATCCGAACTCTGCCTATCTCCACTTCACGAGCAACAACACAATTTTCGGGACGGAGTTCGCGGACGAACCGACGGTCGATGTGCCCCTCGTTTGTGACGTATCGAGTGATTTCCTCAGTCGTCCCATTTCCATCGACCGCTATGGTTTGATGTACGCGGGTGCGCAGAAGAACATTGGTCCGGCTGGGGTGACGGCCGTAATGATCCGCGAGGATTTTCTGGAGAACAAGAACAGCGACCTCCCCGCGATGCTCGATTACCGCACGCACGTGGGCGCACTTTTCAACACACCGCCCGTCTTTGCTGTCTACATCGTAGAAAAGGTGTTGCGCTGGATCGAGCGAAATGGGGGACTGACGGGGATGGAAGTACGGAATTCCGAGAAGGCAGCGACGTTATACAATGCGATCGACGCGACAGATTTCTACAAAGGCACCGCGCAGGTTGACTCGCGTTCGAAGATGAACGTGACGTACCGCCTCCCCAGCGAAGACCTCGATGCGAAGTTTGTCGCCGAGGCGAAAAGCGAAGGCCTTCTGGCGTTGAAGGGATATCGTTCAGTTGGAGGAATTCGGGCGTCCATCTACAATGCCTGTTCGCTTGAGTCCGTCGAAGCGCTGGTTGACTTCATGCGGCGGTTCGAAGCTGCCAACGGTTGAGCGCTCTGCGCACGACTTGCTCCAAAGCGCATTTCGTTCACCATGCTATGCCCGTGAAGGCCTTTGTTGCACCGCAATCGCACGCAAGGTCTGGCACAATGATGGCAGGAGGGGATTGCAGGTTTCGCTGATATGCCGTACCTATAGCCTCCCTAAACCACCACGCTATGCCGTTGACCGTCGGAGTTCCTCGTGAAGTTTTAGAAGGGGAGCGCCGCGTGGGTCTGACGCCTGACGTTGCCGTACGTCTCATCAAAAAAGGCTGCAAGATTGTTATCGAAAGAGGTGCCGGTGTCTCCGCATCTTTCCCTAATGCCGATTATGAGGCAAAAGGATGCGTGCTTGGGGATCGATCCGACGCGTTGTCAGCGGATGTGGTAGCTACTGTCGGCGGAATCGGAGAAAGCGATCTGGGTGGATTATCGCAAAGCAGTGTTTTGCTGGGATTGCTCAATCCGCTGGACGCGGCTGATACGATCGAGCGCCTCGCAACGAGTGGCGCAACTGTCATTGCGATGGAAATGGTGCCGCGCATCACCCGGGCCCAAAGAATGGACGCGCTCTCAGCAATGTCCACGGTCGCAGGCTACAAAGCCGTCCTCATGGCCGCTGATGTGCTACCCAAGTTCTTCCCCTTGCTAACAACGGCAGCGGGAACGGTGCGCCCCGCAAAGGTGCTCGTCCTTGGGGCTGGCGTTGCCGGATTGCAGGCTCTCGCAACAGCGCGAAGGCTTGGAGCGATCACGTCAGCCTATGATGTACGCCCGGCGGCTCGGGAGCAGGTTGAAAGTGTCGGTGCTGCGTTTATAGAACTGGAATTGGATACCGCCGATAGCGAAGACAAGGGCGGATATGCGAAGGCCCTGGCGGAAGATCAGCAACGAAGACAGATTGAACTCCTTGCGGCCCACATTGCCGAGCAGGACGTTGTGATTACGACCGCACTAATCCCCGGTCGACCAGCGCCTCTGCTAATCACGAAGGAGGGCGTGGAAGGAATGAAGCCGGGTTCCGTCATCGTAGACCTCGCCGCGCCGAATGGTGGCAACTGTGCCCTTACGATTGCAGGAGAAGACGTTTCGCACAACGGCGTCACGATTTTAGGTCCCACTAACCTGCCATCCGGGATGCCGCTTCATGCCAGCCAGATGTATGCCCGCACGGTTGCCGCGCTGATCACGGAATACCTCGGCGACGACGGCTTCGCCCTCAACTTTGATGACGAAATTGTTCAAGGCGCCGTTGTCGCGCATGGAGGTGAAGTAACCAACGAACGCGTGAAAGGCAAACTTCAAGATGCCACGGCCTGATTCCCGAACTCATTACGCACCACGAACTACGTAACCCAAACCATGGACATCTCCCTCGTCGTCGTTTTCGTCCTTGCTGCGTTTGTAGGGATTGAAGTCATTTCAAAAGTTCCTGCCACGCTGCACACGCCGCTGATGTCGGGTTCGAATGCCATTAGCGGCATCACGATTGTCGGATCGCTTGTCGTTGTTGGTGCTATCGGTTCACCGTGGGCAAAGTGGATCGGATTTGCCGCGCTGGTATTTGCGACCGTCAACGTTGTCGGCGGCTTCCTGGTTACGGATCGAATGCTCGAGATGTTTAAGAAGAAGGAAGCGCCAGTCGTACCAACGAATGGGCAGGCAAAATGATTGATTCCCTCATTACCCTTGCCTATCTCGTAGCAGCCGCGCTGTTCATCTTCGGGCTGAAGCGGCTTTCTTCGCCTCGCACGGCGCGGGGCGGTAACCGAATGGCGTCGGTGGGAATGCTCGTGGCGGTCGTTGCGGCGCTGTTTGAGGAACAGATTCTCAACCCAGTCGAGCTCATAGCCGGGTTGGCGCTGGGCGGCGCAATCGGGCTTCTGCTTGCAAGACGAACGAAGATGACGTCCATGCCGGAGTTGGTGGCCGCGTTCAACGGTTTCGGTGGCGCGGCCTCCGCGTTGGTCGCAGGCGCCGAGGTGATGCGGTTCGCAGGCGGGGAAGGGGAAGCGGGCTTGTTTACACCTACGCTGGCCCTCACGATTGCGCTTTCCGTTTTGATCGGTGCCGTAACGTTCTCTGGTTCCTTTGTCGCCTACGGCAAGTTGAATGGCCGCGTGAAGAGCATGGGCTTCCCAGGCCTTCGAATCATTTCTATGTTAGTCGGGCTCGGTGTGGTCGGAGCCTGTGCGATCATGGTTCAGCAAGCTGGCGTATTTCCGGCGGAAACGGAAATGGTGACCACGGCACTTTTTGCCTTGACGGGCCTGGCGCTCGTTCTTGGGATCTTCCTTGTGCTGCCTATCGGCGGCGCCGACATGCCGGTCGTTGTGGCACTGCTGAACTCTTACTCTGGGCTCGCAGCTGCGGCCACGGGCTTTGTACTCCAGAACTATGCGCTGATCGTAAGCGGCGCACTCGTCGGAGCATCCGGCCTGATCCTTACCAAGATCATGTGCGATGCTATGAACCGCTCGCTGTTCAATGTGCTGCTTGGTGGTTTCGGGGCAGAGGCAACGAAGAGCAAAGCCAAGTCCGGCGAAGTTGAAGCCAGACAAGTCCGCCAAACCTCACCGGACGATGCGGCCGTGCTGATGAGCTACGCAGGGAGTGTGATCGTTGTGCCGGGGTATGGGCTAGCCGTCGCTCAGGCTCAACACGAAGTTCGCGAGATGGCCGATTTGCTTCAGAAAGAAGGCGTCGAGGTTCGTTACGCCATCCACCCCGTGGCTGGACGAATGCCGGGCCACATGAACGTGCTTCTGGCCGAGGCCAATGTCTCCTACGATCTCCTCGTAGAGATGGACGACATCAACGCCGATTTTCCATCAACCGACGTTGTTCTTGTCGTGGGCGCGAACGACGTGGTAAACCCCGCAGCTCGAACAGATGAAGACAGCCCGATTTACGGCATGCCCATCCTCAACGTCGACGAGGCCCAAAACGTCATCGTCCTCAAGCGAAGTATGAACACGGGCTACGCGGGCGTCGAGAACGAGTTGTTCTTCAACCCCAAAACCTCGATGCTCTTCGGCGACGCGAAGGATTCGATCGCCGCGATCATCTCCGAACTGAAGGAATTGCAAACGGCATGATCTGGGTCACGCTCGTCCTTTCGGCGATTTTGGTCTACATGCTGTTTTGGTCTGGCGTCATCAGTTTGATCGGGTTCGCATCCTGGCGACCACTGGCTGAACAATATCCAGCGGAAAATTGGCCACAGGAGGAAGAGGGACTTACGCTCTCCTGGCAGTCCATGAGCATCGGCATGTCCAATTATGGCAACGTATTGAATGCGGTCGTCGCGGCTGAAGGCCTTTATCTGCGGCCTGCGCGAATGTTCGCGTTCAATCATCCGCCTGTCTTCATACCGTGGGGCTCAATCGTGAGCACCTCGAAAGGATTCTTGGGTGCCCTGAGGCTTCAACTGGAAGACGGCAAAGCGATCGCATTGCGCGGGAAGGTGACCCGCTATGTCGAAGAAGCCCTGGCAGTATTCGATATCGGATCTGACGAATCGGGAATCAGTTTACTTGATGAGTTGGAGGCTGAAACACTACCCGATGAACGTTCGCGAGACTCTCGTCAACGAACGCGATCGTGACGCTTTGATCAAGGAAACAGCGCTGGCCCATCCCCTGTGGTAGATTCACTTCGCGCCGCGCGGTTTTTCCGTGCGGCGCTCCTGTGTTTCAAACTCCCGAAATAATTCCGAATGAAGCGCCTCGTAGTCGTAGAGTCCCCAACGAAAGCCCGCACCATCAGCCGATTCCTTCCGTCCGACTATCAGGTGGAGGCATGCATGGGGCACGTCCGAGACCTGCCGTCGTCGGCGTCCGAGATTCCTGCGAGTGTCAAAAAGGAGAAGTGGGCGCGTCTCGGTGTGAATGTAGAAGAGGGCTTCGAGCCGCTCTACGTGGTCCCGAGCGACAAGAAGAAGATTGTCAAGCATCTCAAAGATTCGCTGAAAGACGTTGATGAGTTGTACCTCGCGACGGACGAGGACCGCGAAGGAGAATCCATCGGATGGCATCTATTGCAGGTCCTCAAGCCGACCGTGCCGGTTCGTCGCATGGTTTTCCACGAGATCACGAAGGACGCCATCATGCGTGCCCTTGACGACACGCGAGAAGTAGACGCAGGCCTTGTCGATGCGCAGGAGACTCGCCGCATCCTTGACCGACTCGTCGGCTATTCGATCTCACCGCTGTTATGGAAGAAGATCGCACCGCGCCTTTCTGCCGGTCGTGTGCAGAGCGTGGCCGTTCGGATTCTGGTGGACCGGGAGATGGAGCGCCTGAATTTCATGTCGGCCAGCTATTGGGACCTCAAGGCTCAGTTGGCCGAAGGAGGGCAACGGTTTAACGCGGCGATGACGCACCTGGGTGATCAGAAACTCGCAACCGGCCGAGACTTCGACGAAAACACCGGGCACCTCACCGAAGGCAGCAAAGCGCTCACACTTAGCGAAGAGGACGCTCGGAGCCTTGCCAAACGCTTGAAAGACGGCTCGTGGACGGTGACAGAAGTTGAACACAAGCAGGTAAAGCGCCGCCCCTCGCCGCCGTTCATCACATCCACGTTGCAGCAGGAATCCAACCGAAAGCTTGGACTTCCTGCGCGACGAACCATGCAAGTCGCCCAAGCGCTTTACGAACGCGGCCTGATCACCTACATGCGTACGGATTCCCCGACGCTATCCGCAGAGGCCATTGACGCGAGTCGCTCGGCTGTTCAGGAGCGCTACGGGAAGGAATACCTCTCACCAGAGCCACGCCAGTTCACGGCGAAAACGCGGAGCGCGCAAGAAGCCCACGAAGCCATTCGTCCTGCCGGCACAGAGATGAAAACCAAGGATGAGCTGGGTCTTGATGGAATGGAGGGCGCACTGTACGATCTCATCTGGAAACGAACGGTCGCCAGCCAAATGGCTGATGCGCGACTTCGCCAGACGAGGGCCACGATTATTGCTGAGGACGGCAACGACAAAGCGACTTTCCGTGCCAACGGGCAAGTCGTGGAGTTCCCCGGTTTCTTCCGTGCCTATGTAGAAGGGTCCGACGATCCGGAGGCGGCTCTCGACAACCGCGATCAGCCGCTGCCGGAACTAAAGGAGGGCGACAAGCCTGGCTGCGACGAAATCGAAGCCGAGGGCCACGAAACCAAGCCGCCAGCCCGATTTACGGACGCCACGCTCGTTCGCGCGTTAGAAGACGACGGAATCGGACGCCCTTCCACGTATGCGTCGATCATTGACACGATTGTACGCCGTGGCTACACGCGACGCGAAAAAAATCAACTCATTCCAACGTTCACTGCCTTTGCAACAAACGCGTTGCTCTCGCAAAATTTTGAACGCCTCGTAGACGCGCGGTTTACAGCCCGGATGGAAGAAGTGTTGGATGACATTGCGGCAGGAAAGACTAAGGCCCGGCCGTACCTGGAGGAGTTTTTCAATGGCGAAGAAGGCCTTGAAGCGAAGATCGAAATGGGCCTGGAGAAGATCGATGCCCGAGGAGTATCAACGTTGTCGCACGCGAAATGGGAGCCATATATCGTCCGAGTAGGCAAATATGGCCCATACACAGAAGGCGAAATTGATGGTGAACGCGCCACCGCATCGTTACCGGCCGATCTCGCACCCGCTGACGTAACGAAGAAGAAGCTCCACGAGCTAATCACGACGGGCAACGACGAGCGCGTCCTCGGCATCCACCCGGAAGCCGACATGCCGATCCTTCTCAAGCAGGGGCCATACGGGCCGTACGTTCAGCTTGGCGATGACGATCAGGAGGGTAAGCCCAAGCGCACATCCATCCCGAAAGGCACCGAATTGGCCGATGTGGATTTTGAGATGGGGAAACGACTTCTGACTCTCCCACGGACGCTAGGCGACCACCCAGAAACGGGCTCGCCTGTCAAAGCGAACATCGGCCGATTTGGGCCATACGTTCAACATGGTTCAACGTTCGCGTCTCTCAAGGAAGATCATGTTTTGGATGTTGGACTCGAGCGCGCGCTCGAACTTCTGGCTGCGAAGGCGAGAAAGAACGAGCCGCTGCGCACGCTAGGAAATCACCCCGAATCGAACGAGCCGATCGGCGTTTACGACGGGCGCTACGGGATGTACGTGAAGCATCAGAAAACGAACGCGACAATCCCGAAAGACAAGGATCCGGATGCGATCACATTGGAAGAGGCAATAACCCTCATCAACGAGAAAGCCGCAAAAGGGAAGGGGAAAGGGCGAGCCAAGAAGAAGGCAAAGGCCTAGGCACGTTTCACCATAGCAAGATTCGGGTCGCGTTCAGCGCAGTGCTTCTGTAGACTGCGGTCGTTCCATCACGATTCCGCTATGTCTGTCCGCGATTACGACCGAATTGAACAAGCTGTTCGCTACGTCCAGGAGCACCGACACGAGCAGCCGCAAATTGATGTACTTGCGCGGCATGTTGGCCTGAGCCCTTATCACTTCGTCCGTTTGTTCAAACGTTGGGCGGGAATTACGCCAAAGCGATTTCTGCAACTCCTGACCATTGAGTACGCCAAAGAGCAGTTGGCTGAGTCGCATAGCCTATTGGAAACCGCCTTTGAAACGGGATTGTCAGGAACGGGGCGACTTCACGATCTGTTTGTAACGGTGGATGCCGTCACACCTGGTGAATTCAAACGCCGGGGCGACGGGCTAGTCATTCAATATGGACTCCATACGACGCCTTTTGGCTCCTCTTTTGTCGGGGTGACCGAGCGAGGCGTGTGTGCGCTGTCGTTCATCGATCCTGGCAAAATGGATGAGTCCATCGTCGAGTTGGCAGCCACTTGGCCCGAGGCCACTTTAGTCGAAGACGGCAAAGCGACCCGCCCTTTTGCTGACGCAATGACATCAGTTGCGTCCGGTGACGAGATACCTGCAATTCCTCTTCTTGTACGCGGTACGAATTTCCAGATCAAGGTCTGGCAGGCATTGTTGCAAGTCCCGCCAGGGCAACTCATCGCCTATGAAGACCTCGCGGCACTCATCGGCCAACCGACCGCGACACGTGCAGTTGCCAGCGCCGTAGCACGCAACCGCATCGGGTATCTCATACCGTGTCACCGTGTACTTCGCAAGAGCGGGGCGGTAGGCGGATATCGATGGGGGCCGGCTAGAAATGCCGCTATCGTCGCCTGGGAGGCTGCACATGCCGAACAGCAAGAGATACTGGAGGCGGCTGCGTGAGCCATTCGAATGATCAGGCACCGAAGCTGCTTTTGCTAGCTGCCTTCGGCGCGGTATACATCATCTGGGGTTCAACGTACCTAGCAATTCGGTTTGCGGTTGAAACACTGCCGCCGTTCACCATGGTCGGATTGAGGTTTCTTGCAGCTGGAATCATCCTCTTTGTCTGGACACGCCTCCGGGGAACGAAACGACCGACATTCGTTCAGTGGCGAACAGCCGCAATCATTAGCGGACTAATGCTGCTGGCTGGAAACGGCGTGCTGGCGTGGGCGGAGAAAACGGTTCCGTCAGGTATCGCAGCCCTGTTAGTTGCTTTTGTGCCGCTGTGGATGGTGGTTATCGTGGCCGTCCGGCCTGGTGGAAAACTCCCGTCACGTCCGGTGGGTATCGGTTTGATTCTAGGATTGCTTGGTCTCTTCCTTTTGGTGGGGGCAAGTGACGTCGTTGA
>JBBKWZ010000329.1:0-2890 GCA_037969195.1 Rubricoccaceae bacterium
CCTTCCCCACTTTTCCCCCCTCGGCCCCAAAGTAGAACTGATTGGCGAGGAATCAAGGCGAGTGTGGTGAAAAAAGCCTTTCTTGTTGATAAAAGGGCTCTATTTGGCTTTTTCAACGGGTGGCGAATGGGTGAAACGAGGCTAGTGGTGAATACATGTTCACCATTCGATACTAGTCGAACGACGTGTAGGTGAACGTATATTCACCTACAATGAGCCTCCTTTCCTTACGCCCGTTCACCCAAAGACAGGTCGTGTAGACATGCAGAAACCAGGACTCACCGCCGGTCAGAATCGAGTCTTTGATTATATCCGCTCCTACATCCGCGAGAACCAGAAGCCGCCAACGTTTGCTGAAATTGGGGAGGCTCTATCGATACGTTCTACGAATGGGGTACATAAGCACATTGCTGCACTTGAGCGGAAGAAGTACATCAACCGCACCCCCCGCGTGTCACGTGGGATCTCTCTAGCTGACAGTGACGACCCATTCATACTGACAGACGCACCACCACTCCTGCCCGTCATCGGACGCGTGCGCAGTGATAAACCCCAACAGCTTCGGCATCATCCCGCAGGAGCGCTCCTGGTGGATCCGCGGCTCCTTGGCCGGGCAGAAGCAGACTCGTGCGTTATCGCAATATCTGGCGACGATGGTATGCAGGATCTTGGAATCCGAAAGGGCGACTTCCTAATTGTCGAAGAGACGGACTGGTCGCAGCTTCTCAATGGTGAGCTCGTAGCCGCTCTCATCGGCGAACGCATAATCGCGCGGCTTTTCGATTTCTCGCGGAATCGCTTCCATCTCCGCCCTACGGCACGAGGCTACAAGGAAGAGGCCTTTCGCTCCGATGCTTCCGGCTGCCACGTCATTGGCCGTGTGCAAAGCATTATGCGGAATATCTAGCCTCCAGCTATTGCGCCCAGCATCCACGCACATCCGAGAGCCGCGTAGATCCCCAGCACATAGCCGGCCACCGCCATCAGAAGCCCAACAGGGGCCATCGCTGGGTGGTAAACACCTGCGACTATCGGTGCACTAGCCGCACCTCCGACATTGGCCATGCTTCCAGTCGCGACGAAAAATAGCGGCGCTTTGAGAAGTTTCGCGGCCAGAAACAACAGACTGATGTGAACGGCCAGCCACACGACCCCCGTGAGTAGGTAGAGCGGTGCATCGAGGACGGCCATCAAATTGCCTTGAGCGCCAATGCCTGTCAGAAGGAGATACAGCGCCACGTAGCCGATGCGGCTTGCGCCGTCGGCTTCCAGTTTGCGCATCGGTGTGAAGGAAAGAATCAACCCCACGGTAACGGCAATGAGCACGGCCCACGTTCCGCCTGAAATGATCGTTGGGTCGCCGAGCGTGGGCATGGCGCTTCCAAGGACGCGCGATAGCACCGCGGCTCCAAAGCCGAGCCCGATGATGATACCGGCTGTGGCCAGCGTCGTTGGCCGTCGAGTCGTGTCCATCTGCTTGAGGGTTTCGTCGACACGGTCCATCGCCGACGTGTCCGCGCCAACCCATTCGTTGAACTGCTTCTGATAGCCTGAGAGAAACAGCAGAATCGCCATCCACCCATATCCAACAACGGTATCCACGACGATGATAGGACCTAAATCATCCAGTCCAACGCTCTCCTGAATGGCCACCATGTTGGCAGTGCCGCCGATCCAACTGCCTGAAAGCGCTGCGAGACCCTTCCAAGCCTCTGGGTCACCGATGAACTGGCCTACCGCCAAAAACGCAATCGGCCCGCCGATGACGATGCCAAATGTGCCCACAAGCAACATGATTAGTGCCATCCGCCCTAGACTGGCAATCGCCCGCAGGTCGATCGTGAGCATGAGGAGGAACAGCGCCAACGGCAACAGCACATACCCGAACCAATCATAGGCCGCGTTTGTGTCGGGGGTGATGCCGAACGTTGTGAGCAACATCGGAACGAAGTAGGCCCACAGAACAGGAGGCACTATATCAAAAACCTTCTTTAAAGCCTCCATCCGCGAAAGCGCGAACACGGCGGCAAGTACCGATGCCAACAACGCGGCAACTTGTGTGGGATCCGAAATGAGTGCGGCTACTTGATCTTCTGGCATTGAAGGCACTTGGATTGGGATCGCCGAAGATACTCGGCCCGCCTAGAGCCGACTCGCATGGTCACTCCTATCGCAGCGGCCCGACATATCGAACGCCGTCTGGAAACCCGTTTTCTACGTCCTTCGGAAGCCATTTTCCAATTCCCTCCGGATAGACGTTTATCCCCGGCAAGTCTTCAAATCGAATCATTTTTACAGACCTAATGAGCTGCAAATCGCCAAGTTCAGGGTCGGAGCCTTGTGAAAGGTCCTCCACGTCACCCTCCACTCGACAATCGAAGTAGAACGACACAGCATGCAGAGGCTGGCGAATGAAATCGAGAACGTAGCGGAGCGCACCGACTTCAACATCCAGCCCCACTTCTTCTTTGACTTCGCGGACGAGCGCTTCTTCCAGGGATTCTCCAAACTCAACGCCGCCGCCCGGAGGTGTCCAAAACGTCTCTTTGGACCAGATGCCGTCGTGCTCGACCAGAACGAGGGCTTTCGGTTCATCGCGGTCATCGCACAGCAATCCACCGACGCGAACCCGGATCTTGCCCTCCAAATGTGGGAGGATCTTCTTCAGGCGTGTGAGCTTGGGATCAGTAGGGACGCTCAATTATCCGCCAGCACCCGTGCGGAAACCCTCTGAATCTTGCGCATCCGGCTCGGCTCACGTGGCTCGGCGAACGTTCCACCTGCCTCTGCATGGGCAACGGCGGCCTCAACGAAGGCTACGAATAACGGATGGGGTGCGAGCACGCTGGACTTGTACTCGGGATGGAACTGCACGCCCACGTACCACGGA
>JBBKWZ010000330.1:0-2899 GCA_037969195.1 Rubricoccaceae bacterium
ATTCACTCCCTGAAGGCGGCGGCTCGGGTTCGACACTCCGCAGCCGTCTTCAAGGCGTGCCGATGCGCGGCAAGACAGGGTCGCTTGAGTACGTTCGTGCGCTGTCTGGCTATGTGACCGCACCGGGCGGGCGTCGCCTGGCTTTCTCCATTATTGCCAACAACTACACGACGGGCGGAGGCACGATCGCGGGCGCGGCGGATCGTATTGTTCGTGCACTGGCAACGGGACAGCGTGTACCCGCGGACGAAGACTGACGGCAAGTATTGGCAGCGGTAGATTGCAGCCGCGTCTCTCACCCGAATCACCCAAACAATGCCGCACGTCTTCCGCCGGGTTCTGATTGGCCTGGCCGTGGTTTTGCTGCAATGGCTTGTCTTCAACCACCTCCGCTTATGGGGGTCGTTTGCCGACATCGTCCTGCTCTACGTGGCATTCGTTGCGGTTCGGTATGGAAAGGTTGCTGGAACCGTTACGGGGTGCTCGTCGGGATTGCTCATGGACATCGTAACGCCCGGTGCACCGCTCGGGCTCTACATGACACTGAAGACTCTGATGGGCTTCGCCATTGGTTTTTTCCGAACGGAACAGGGAGAGAACATCCGATTCAGTCCGCTGCAATCATTCCTGGGGGCGTTGTTGGTCGCGATCGTCCACAATGGCCTTATGGTGATCATTCTCGCGCTCGACAACCAGACACGCACGCTGTTTTTGATCACCGGATTGTGGTTTGGCTCGGCCCTTTACACAGCCATCGTGGCGTTCATAGCAACTCTGTACAAACCTCGCTAGCGCAACGCGTCTTCCAGCGTTGTCGAAGCATCGGTTGACGCATCGCGGTACTTAACGATGCAGGGCGCAGAGAGACTGAGGCCATGTTCGCGGCCGAAGTCTGAATCCACCGACCTCGACCCAGGCACGACGACGGCCCGGGCAGGAATCTCCAAAGACTGCTCTTTAGAAGAACTCAAGATGGTTTCGTTGACGAGATCGTAAAGACGCGTTGATCTAGTCAGGATGACACCGGAAGCCAAGACGGCACCTCCCCTCACGACGCATCCTTCGTAGACCCCGCAACCACCACCAACGAATACGTCATCCTCGATGATGACGGGGACCGCTCCGACAGGCTCCAGCACACCACCAACCTGCGCGGCTGCCGAAAGGTGGACGTTCTTGCCAATCTGGGCGCAACTCCCGACGAGCGCGTGGCTGTCCACCATCGTCCCCTCGTCCACGTAGGCACCCACGTTGATGTACATCGGCGGCATGCAAACGACGCCGCTGGATACATATGCGCCGCGCCGGATCGTAGAACCACCCGGAACCACACGAACGCCGTCGGATGCCTGAATCTGCCTCGCCGGGAACGTCTCCTTGTCGAAGAACGAGAACGCTCCACTTGAGAAATCGACAATGCCTCCGAGACGAAATCCGAGCAGGATGCCCTGCTTTACCCACGCATTTGCCCGCCACACACCATCGTCGCCGGGTTCAGCCGACCGAGCTTCGCCAGATTCGAGCGCCAAGAGGAGAGCATCGAACGCCTTGCGGGCGGCGACACGGTCCAGATCTTTGGCGCTCTGGGCTGCATTGTATTCGATAGCAGTGCGTACGTCAGATAGGTCTGTCATCCTTTGAATTGGTTCCAGAGGGTGAAGGTTTGAGAAGAGGCCTTGCAGCCCTCGGAATCTCAGCCCCTCACACACTCACGCTGGATAAATGTGGTCGATAGGCGGCGAGCACTCGTCCGCGCGTCGCTTCAGTGACGGGGGCAAGCGGCAGTCGTACATGCTCATTGATGAGTCCCATTTCCGCCATTACGGCTTTAATCGGTGCGGGGTTGGATTCGAGAAAGCTCGCCCGCATGGCATCGAGGAGTCCAAAGTGCAGCGTGCGCGCACTGTCGAAGTCACCATCTAATCCACGCCGTACCATCTCGCTCGTCGCTCCAGGGATGGCGTTCGCACATACAGAAATCAGTCCGTCAACTCCGAGCGCAAGCATGGGTAGGGTGAGGTCATCGTCGCCTGAGTACACTGCGAAACCATCGGGGCGGTTGGCGAGAATGTCTGCGATCTGGTTGAGATCGCCCGAGGCTTCCTTGGTTGCGACGACGTTTGGGATTTCTTCGGCTACGCGAAGTTGGGTCTCTGCGGTGAGATTCGAACCCGAACGCCCGGGTACGTTGTAGAGAACAATCGGGCAGTCGGTGGCATCAGCAATCGCACCGACGTGGCCCAGCAGTCCGTCAGGCGTAGGCTTGTTGTAATAGGGCCCAACGACAAGCAGCGCGGCTGCTCCAGCGATCGCGGCTTGCTTTGAAAACTCCACGCTCTGTGCGGTGTTGTTC
Organism: Rubricoccaceae bacterium; assembly: GCA_037969195.1. GTDB lineage: Bacteria > Bacteroidota > Rhodothermia > Rhodothermales > Rubricoccaceae > JAHEJB01. Next base: position 2,354 of record JBBKWZ010000330.1, read on the forward strand.
GTCCCCGAACCGACGATGACCGGCACACGCCCGGCTACATGTTCGATAGCTAATTCAACGATTCGTTCTCGCTCGTCCGGCGTGATCGTAGGATTCTCGCCCGTCGTTCCGAGCACAACGAGCGCGTTGACTCCTCGATAATCCAAGTCTCCACCTTCGATCTGAAAATCGATGATGCGCCGCAAAGCCGGCTCGTCCACCCGGTTTTCCGCAGTGAAGGGCGTGATGAGCGCGGGGGCGGTCCCGCGAAAGGGGGCTTGTCTCATAAAATCAGATTGTCGCTCTGACGGCGACGGCGATTTCACTAATTCGGCTTTCTACTGTCTGCGGTTATTCGCCCGTGTCGTCGAGCATGTTCTCCAGCGTGAACAAACCCGATCGCCCCTTTACCCATTCGGCTGCTTTGACGGCTCCGAAGGCAAAGGCACGGCGGTCTTTCGCAACGTGCTTAAACGTGAGTTGATCCACGGCACTATCAAAACCCACCGTGTGCTCGCCAAAGACATGGCCCGTTCGTGCTGATGTGACGTGGAGTGCCTGGGCCTC